>JAGVGH010000086.1 GCA_020057225.1 Desulfobacterales bacterium
CTTACCACTGGGCGCTCCGATGGCTCGGGTTCCATTGCCGCAGGGGCGCACGGCGTGCGCCCGAACAGGGGAATCCCTTGCAATAAGATTATTTATGGATAAGCTCTAAAGAGCGGCTCTCCAGGGAAACTCCGCGGCAAGGCCCGGAAAAACGCGGCAGGACTTACAGCGGACGCATGAAATGCGCCCTGCCCGGCGCCCCGGCTCCGGCGGCGGCGCACGGTCAGCCGGAAAAGCAGGGGATGAAAGGCGGGGCCGGGGAAAAACACCGCGCGGCATGAGACGTTGGGCCACAATTCCGCAGGACTTGTCAGCGCGTTTTCATGCCTGGAAGAAAAGACGCGGTTCTCCGCATAGCGTCCGCAAAGAGTTTCAAATCCCTTCCCGTTGTGGTAGGTTTGTCCTACACGCGCGGCATGGCCGTAAACACTCCCGGAAGACCGCTCGTTGCGCCTTCCGGTTAACCTGGCGCATACAAAAGCTCTCAGAATTCTTTGCCGGTTGGTTTTGCTGTCCCGTCCATTCCGCGGCGGCTTGCGCACGGGTCACGCCTGCCCCGGGCGCATTGAATCGGAAAGGAATTGTGCGACATGCCATAAACAAGGGGGCGATCATGCCGGCTTTTTTCCGGGGGCTTGTAGGTTTCGCGGCCATGGGGGGCATCGCCTATCTCTTATGCGAGGACCGAAAAAACGTGCCCTGGCGCACTGTGGGGGCCGCGTACCTGCTTCAGATCATTTTGGCCCTGCTTTTTCTGAAGCTGCCCGCCAGCCAGGGTCTTTTTTTTCTTCTCAACTCCTTTGTCGAGGCGCTTCAGGCCGCCACCGAGGCGGGCACCTCCTTTGTCTTTGGCTATGTGGGCGGCGCCCCGCCGCCCTTTGAGGTGACCAGTCCCGCCAACAGCTATATTTTCGCTTTCAGGGGCCTGCCCCTCATCCTCGTGGCCAGCGCCCTGTCCGCCCTGCTCTTTCACTGGAAAATTCTTCCAATCATTGTCCGGGGCTTTGCCTGGGTGCTGCGCCGCTCCCTGGGCGTGGGCGGAGCCGAGGGCCTGGGCGCCTCGGCCAACGTGTTTATCGGGATGATCGAGGCCCCGCTCTTTGTCAAACCCTACCTTGGCCAGATGTCCCGGGGAGAACTTTTCTGCCTCATGGTGAGCGGCATGGCCACTATCGCGGGCACCGTCATGGTGCTGTACGCCTCCATTCTAAAACCGGTCATGCCGGACGCCCTGGGGCACCTGCTTGTCGCCTCCATCCTAAGCGCGCCCGCGGCCATCGCCACCGCCCGCCTTATATGCCCCGCCCCAAAACAACTGCTTACCGGCGAGGTCGCTCCGGAGCTTGTTCCGGCGGCCAATTCCATCGAGGCGGTGACCAACGGCACATTGGACGGGGTAAAACTCCTCATCAACGTTGTCGCCATGCTTGTGGTATTTGTCGCCCTGGTGCATCTTGCCAACGCGTGCCTGGGGTTTTTGCCGGACATCTCCGGCGCCCCCCTCACCCTGCAGCGGATTCTCGGCTGGCTCATGTGGCCTGTCGCGTGGCTTCTGGGAGTGCCCGCGGGAGAATGCCAGGCCGCGGGAGCGCTCATGGGCACCAAGACCATCTTAAACGAGTTTCTCGCGTATCTGGACTTGGCCGCGCTTCCTCCGGAAGCCTTGAGCCCCCGCTCCCGCCTCATCCTCACCTACGCCATGTGCGGGTTCGCCAACCTGGGTTCTTTGGGCATTCTCATCGGCGGCATGGGAAGCATGGCACCGGAACGGCGCGCGGAAATCGCGGGAATGGGAGTCAAATCCATCCTTGCCGGCACCCTCGCGGCCTGCATGACAGGCGCCCTCGCGGGCGCAATATATACGCCGTAAACAGGAATCAGCCATGGACTGCCGGGAACCCGACACGCAAACAGCCGCCTTTACAACGTGGCTTCTGGCCGCTTTCATTATGGCAGGGTTCGCCTTTTTCTATCTTCCACCGGGAATCCAGGTTCCCGACCGCGCCCGTTTTGCCGCCGGAACACCGCGTTTCCTGCCGGGAGAGGTTCTTTTCGGGTACACGGACGGCGTGACGGACGCTCTGGGCGAAGAGGGGGAAATGGTTGGATCCGCGCGGCTTCTGGCGCTTTTTTCCGGGCCATGGAAGAACACCGGGGAACTTGTGGCAAGGGCGGAGCAGGCGGTCGCGGTCCATGCGGGCGCGGCGCGCGCCCAGGACGGTGAGACCATTCTTGCTTTGGGACATGGAAGGCGGGACTGATGGGCGACACCTCCAGAATGTTTTCCCTTGCCGCTGCTCTCTGCCTCGCGCTGGCGGTCTTTGCCGTGTACGGACAGGCCTGGGACTTTGAGTTTTTAAGCTACGACGATCCCTTGTATGTGGAGAAAAACCCGGCGATCCGGAAAGGCTTAAGCCTTGAAGGGCTGGTCTGGGCTTTTACGGATTCAACGGGCCAGACCAACTACTTTGCGCCTGTCACATGGCTTAGCTTTTTGGCCGCCTATGAACTTGTCGGGGAAGACCCCGGGGGCCACCATCTTGTCAATGTGGTTCTGCACGCGCTGAACGCGGTCCTGCTTTTTTTTGCGCTCCGAAGCCTCACCGGGCGGGACAAGGAGTCCGCGTTCGCCGCCGCGCTTTTCGCCCTGCACCCGGTCCACGCGGAATCCGTCTGCTGGGTGGCGGAGCGCAAAGACATGATGCTGGGGCTGTTTTTCTGCCTTTCCCTGTGGGCCTATTCCCGGTACGCGCGCCACAGGACGGTTAAGGGCTATCTGGTTGTTTTGGGATTGTATCTTTTGGGCCTTTTGTCCAAACCCTCCATGGTGGTTTTTCCCGGTGTGCTTCTTTTAACGGACTGGTGGCCTTTGGAGAGATTTTCCAGGCCCCTGCGGTTAAAAGGCCCGCTCCTTGAGAAAATCCCTTTTCTGGCGCCCGCTCTTGCCGTGTCCCTGGCAACGATGGCGACCCAGATGCCGGCGATGCGGACCACCGCGTTCGCGGAAATCTCCCTGGGAACAAGGGCCGCCTCCTCCTTAACCGCCTATCTGGAGTACATCCGCCACACGTTTTGGCCCGCCGGGCTCGCTGTTATCTATCCCTATGATTTCTCTCCGTCCCTGTCCAAGGCCGCTCTGGGCTTTTTCGTTCTTGCCGCGGTCTCGGCCATGGCCGTCCTCGGCGCCCGGCGGTTTCCCTGGCTTGCGACAGGCTGGTTGTGGTTCCTGGGAGCGCTTTTCCCGACCATCGGCATCCTTGTGATTGGTCCCCATTATATGGCCGACCGGTACGCGTATATCCCCGCCATCGGCCTCTATCTTGCCGCGGCCTATGGGGCGCGGGAGGTTTTCGGCCGGCACGGCGCGGGCACAGGTTCCAGATGGGCCGCCGCCCTGGCGCTTCTCGGGGTTTTAGGCGTTCTTTCCCGCGCCCAGGCCGCAACGTGGGAAAACAATCTCACCGTTTACGGACGCGCCCTTGCCGTTACCCAAAACAACTGGGCCGCCCATGTCAACATGGGAAACGCCCTCCAACAGGAGGGAAAACCCGGGGAAGCTGTCCCGCACTATGAACGGGCCTTGGAGATACGCCCCGAAGAAGCGAGGATATCTCTCAACCTGGCCCAGGCCCTGGCCGCGGCGGACGACACGCCAAGAGCCGAAGCATTGCTGCGCCGGACTCTTGACCGGTCCCCGGACTTCCCGGGCGCGTGGCTGGCCCTGGCCCGGTTTTTAGAGCGGGAAAACAGGGCGGGGGAATCCCTGGACATGCTGGAACAGGCCGCGCTTCGTTTTCCGGATAAGGCGGAAGTCCAAAACGCCCTGGGCCTTGCCCTCCAGGGGCAAGGGGACTCCCGCGGCCTTGGAAAGTTTGAGACAGCGGTCCGGCTTGACCCGGCTTACGCTCCCGCGCGGGAAAACCTGGGGGTCGCCCTTATGCGGGCGGGCAAACCCGGGGAGGCTCTGGAGCAGCTTGTCCAGGCGGTTTCGCTGGATCCTGCCCTGGCCGGGGCGCACCATGCCCTCGGAACCCTGCTTCTGGCGGCAGGGCAGGAAGCGCCGGGCCGCACGCATATTGCCCAGGCCCGCGCCCTGGGGTATCGGGAAGAAGAGTCTCCGCCCCGCTAAGGCGGCGGAAGTCTTTGGGAAGCCTTGCCGGAAAGTCACTCCGGCGGGCAATGGGGCGACTTTTTTATACAGGCTCTTTTTCGCGCCATCCACACCACCGGGAGATTTCCATGAAAACCAGGCACCTCCTTTCCTGTCTCCTTGTCCATGCCCTTCTTGCTCTGTGCGCATGCTCCGGCTCCTCCGACGGCCCGCCTCCTCAGCCGTCCGCCCCCGCCGCCCCTACCGCCAAGGCGGCGGGAGCTGTGGTCAAAGGCGTCATCTCCAACGCGACTGTCAGGGCCTGGCGCTTTAACACCACTGGCGGTCTTGAGGAAATCAGCCTTTCCGGCGGACCGGCCAAAACCAAGACAACCGGCGCGTTCCAGCTTACCTTTTTCACCGCAAATATAAAGGACTACGGGAAATACCCCGTCATCCTGCGCGCCTCGGGCGGCACGGCGGCAGGTCTTCCCGCAGGCCAGACGGTGCCGGACCTTTACGGAATCATCCCTGACCCATCGGCCCTCGCCCTGGCCAACGGAAGCGTGACTGTGCATCTGAGCGTGGCAAGCTCCATCGCCGCCCGCCTCGTTATGCGCCTCGCGGAGGAAAGCGGACGCAGGCCCGCTTCCCAGGAAACCTACACCCTCATCAACAGGGTCAACGCCGCGTTCGGCGTCAACGTGCAAAATGACGACCCAACAGCGCCCGCCTCCGGCGCGGCCCTTCTCAACGCCCTGGTGGACACCAACCTTGATCTCGCGGCCCAGCCCCAAAACTACAACGCCGTTGGTGAGCTCATCGAGTATTTCGCGGCAAACCTCCAAACAGGCGCCTTGAACGGGCAAATGCGCCTTCCGGGCGCCCAGGCCGACGCTCCGGCGGATTTCCAGCCCTTCGGGGACGGGAATCTCCAGGCCCTGACCGGCGGTCTTTCAGGCTTTGCTTTCCTTGATCTCACCCTGGATAAACAAGCCATAGGAAGCGACGGGCTGGACACGGCTGTTGTCACCGCCACGCTCCGCGACGCGGCCAACCAGCCTCTTGCAGGAGCCAATATCTCTTTTGATGTGGTCTCCGGACCTGGAACCCTGTCTTCCAGGTTCGCTTCAACAGGCGCGGACGGCGCGGCGCGGGTCCAGTTGACCTCGGCGGCCATAGGACAAATCACCGTCCGGGCGGCCCACACGCCTCTGGCGGGCGGGGCGGTTGCCAAAGAGACGGTTTGCGAGGCGGCCTCCTGCGGCTCCGCGGGGGGCGTCACCCTCGCCTTGGACCGCGCGGTCATTTTTGCCGGCGGGACAGATCAGGCCCTTCTCACCGCAACGGTCAGTTCCCTGTGCGGAGGGCAGGCTGTCCAGGACGGAACCCTTGTCACGTTCTCGGTTCAAAGCGGCAGCGCCGGCCTTTCAGCCTACACAGCGGCCACAGTGAACGGGACGGCAAGCACAAGGGCTTCCAGCAGGACTACCGGAGCGGTTGTTGTCCGCGCCACAGTCAGTACAGGGCGGTCTTCGTTTTTTGATGAAAAGCCGATGACCGTCGAGCCAGACCCTTGTTTGCCTGCGGGCATTGCCGTATCTCTCGACCAAAGCGCGATTCCTTCAGGCTACACAACAACGGTCCGGGCCCATGTGAGCCCGGTGAGCGCCGCGGCCTGCTCCTCCGGCATGGTGCCAGACGGAATACCCGTGGCGTTCATGGTGGCCTCGGGCGGCGGCAGCGTGACCAAGACCACCCTCGTCGAGAACGGCGAGGCCCGGGCGGAGTTCGCGAGCGAGGACCTTGGATACACCCAGGCGGTTGTGTCCGCCTCGTTTACAGACACGGAGGGAATCGTTCACGCCGACGAGAAGACAATCAGCATCCTTTTCCAAAACGAAAAACTAAACGGCACGTACATTTCGACCATCTGGTCCAGCGACTTTGGAATTGGCACCATCTTGTTCACCTTCAACGGGGACGGGACAGGCACGTATCAATACCTCGAAACGCCTCTGGGCGCCGGAGCCGGCCCGATTTGGAATATCACCTACGAGGTGGGCGGGCGCTGGATTCTGCGGATAACCGAAACCGAGACGCCGAATGTGCCCCTTTGGGGAATCATAGGCCAAAACGGCCTCACATTCTGCGCGGGAAAACGCACCGAGGACGAGACAGGCAGTTTTGGGATAACGGACCTGGGAGGGTTTTTGGCTGTCAAAACCGCCACCGGAAGCGGAAACCCGCTTGTCAGCGGCAACTACACGGGCTCCTGGTTCACACTCGACACCGCGTTCAGGTCGGTTCTCACCGCGACGGGAACAGGAGGCCCGGACACCTATCGGAACACTCCCGCCACGGCCGGCTGGTCCGAATACTCCGGAACCGTGGCCTACACGGTCCAGGACAGCGGGCGCATCAGTGTTTCCGACACGGCGTCGGGCGTGTCCCATGACGGAGCGGTCATGGAGGGCGGAAACGGCTTGTTGTTCAGCTACCTGGGGGTATATGACCAAATATCGTCGGTATATCTGACCCGGACACCATCGGGGTGTTCCCTGGCCCGACTTGCCGGAAAGTGGAAGGGCCTCTCCCTGGGCGGTCTTTTTACCCCTAATATCAATGACATAGAAATCTATGCAGACGGCAACGCTGTCCTTTTGGTTGACGGCAACGTCTTCGCCGACAACCTCGCTGTTACTGTCACCGACAACGGGATGCTGACCCTCTCGCTGGATGAGAACAATGCCTCCGGACAAGTTGAGATGGGAGAACGTTCCTTCATTCTCCATCACGCCTCTAACAATACAACGGCGTTGATCTACGCTATCCGCATGGATTAACACAAAATCTCCACGCTGTTGTGTCCTTTCCGCGTGACACTGCCAGGAAGTGTTGCGCGGACAGGCACAGCCCGTCCGCAATCACGCGTTGACAACTCCTGTCTCTTGCGCTATCCCGGAAAGGCGGCGCTGTGTTTATTCAGGGGACCGAAGCGTCCCCGGCACCGTTTGGCGAAACCCGAGAACGGGACCGGGAAAGCGTCCCCGCGCATCTTCCGAGGGAGCATGGAGAAAAAAAACATCATCCTTCTAAACGGCAAGGAAACCGCGTTTGAGCCCGGCGAGACCATCCTGGACGCGGCCAGACGGAACCACGTGGATATCCCAACCTTGTGCCATTTGAAAGGCGCGGCGTCCACCGGCGCGTGCCGCGTTTGCGTGGTCGAGGTGGAGGGAGCGGGCACCCTCCTCGCCGCGTGTTCGACTTTCGCCGCTCCCGGCATGGTTGTGCGGACGGAAAGCCCCAAGGTCGTCCAGTCCCGCAAGGCAACCATCGAGCTTTTGCTTGCTTCAGGCAACCACAACTGCGCGGTGCGCGGAGGAGACGGAGTTGACTGGACCGCTTTCCAGCTCGGCGTGCAGGCCATGGACAAGACCGAGGCCCTTTGCCCTGTGTGGGGAGACTGCCGCCTGCAGGAACTCGCCTACAAGTACCAGGTCAACGGCGAGCGCTATCCCAAAAACGATACCTGTTATCCTGTCGAGGAGGTGAACCCCTTCATCGTCCGCGATTTTTCCCGCTGCATCCTCTGCGGACGCTGCGCGCAGGCCTGCAACCAGATCCAGGTCAACAACGCCATCAGCTTCGGCTCCCGGGGCGCCGAACACAAAATTATCGCGGACGGGGACTTCCCCCTGGCCACCGCCGAGTGCGTGTTTTGCGGCGAGTGCGTCCAGGCATGCCCGGTGGGCGCCCTTACGGAAAAGAAGGTCCGCTACCGCCACCGCCCCTGGGAGGTCAAAAAGGTCCGCACCACGTGCAGCTACTGCGGCGTTGGCTGCCAGCTCGAACTCCACGTCAAGGACAACACAATCGTCAAGGTCCAGGGCGCGGACATTGCCCCCAACCACGGCAGCCTGTGCGTCAAAGGCAGGTTCGGCTACGACTTTGTGGGCCATCCGGACCGCCTGACAAAGCCCCTTATCAAGGAAAACGGAAAGCACAGGGAGGCAGGCTGGGACGAGGCCCTTGACCTTGTGGCCAAAAAGCTCTCCGAAATCAAGGCGGCGCACGGCCCGGACTCCATGGGGGTTCTGACCAGCGCGCGCATCACCAACGAAGAGAACTACGTGGCCCAAAAATTCGCGCGGGCTGTTCTGGGCACCAACAACGTGGACCACTGCGCCCGTCTCTGACATAGCTCCACGGTGGCCGGTCTGGCCGCCGCGTTCGGTTCCGGAGCCATGACAAATCCCATCGAGGACATCCACGCGTCCGAGGTCATCCTCATCACAGGGTCCAACACCACGGAAAACCATCCGGTTCTGTCCGCCTATGTGAAGCGGGCCGTGGAATTCAAGGGGGCAAAACTCATTGTGGTGGACCCCCGGAAAATCACCATGACCAAACACGCCGCTCTTTGGCTGCGGCCAAAGCTGGGCACGGATGTGGCCTGGATCAACGGATTCCTTCATGTCATTTTGAAGGAAAAGCTCCACGCCGAAAAATACTGCGCGGAGCGGACCGTTGGCCTGGAAGAGGTGGCGGAACTGGTGAAGAAGTACACGCCGGAATATGTCGAGGAAATCAGCGGCATTCCGGCGGCGGACCTTGTGGCGGCGGCGCGGATGTACGCAAGCGCGCCCGCGGCAAGCATCCTCTACTGCATGGGCATCACCCAGCACGCCTGCGGCACGGACAACGTGAAATCCCTGGCCAATCTGGCCATGCTCTGCGGCAACCTGGGTGTGCGCGGCGGCGGGGTCAACCCCCTGCGCGGGCAAAACAACGTCCAGGGCGCCTGCGACATGGGCGGCCTTCCCAACGTCTATACCGGCTACCAGCCCGTGTCCAAAGAGGATGTTCGCAAGAAATTCGAGGAGGCCTGGGGCAGACCCCTTTCGCCCAACAACGGGCTCACCGTGACCCAGATGTTCCCTCTGGCCCACGAAAAAAAGATCAAGGCCCTCTATATCGTGGGCGAAAACCCTATGGTTTCAGATCCGGACCTCACACACGCGAAGCACTGCCTGGAGGCCCTGGATTTCCTCGTGGTCCAGGACATCTTCCTCACCGAGACGGCAAAGCTCGCGGATGTGGTTCTGCCCAGCGCCTGCTTCGCGGAAAAGGACGGGACGTTCTCGAACACCGAGCGCAAGGTGCAGCGGGTGCGCAAGGCCGTCACTCCTCCCGGCGAGGCAAAGGACGACTGGTGGATTCTGGCCCAGGTGGCAACGCGCATGGGCTACGCCATGGACTACGCGGGACCGGAACAAATCATGGAGGAGATTGGGCGCGTGACACCCTCCTACTGCGGCATCAATTTCTCCCGCATCGAGCGGGAGGGAATCCACTGGCCCTGTCCCAACACCGACCACCCGGGAACCCCCTGCCTGCATGTGGACAAATTCACGTGCGGCCTGGGCGTGTTTCACGCCATTGAATGGACACCGCCCGCGGAGACGCCGGACGCGGAGTATCCGCTGTATCTCACCACGGGCCGGGTGCTCTACCAGTACCACACGGGCACCATGACCATGAAGTCCGAGGGGCTGAATGAAAAGGCTCCGGAGTGCTTTGTGGAGGTGGCCCAGGCGGACGCGGAGCGTCTGGGAGTCGCGGACGGAGAGAAAGTGCGGGTGGCGTCGCGGCGCGGGGAGATCACAGCGCGCGCCAAGGTGGGCGGCATGGTCGAGGCGGGCACGGTGTTCCTCCCGTTCCATTTCGCGGAGGCCGCGGCGAACACGCTGACCAATACGGCGCTGGATCCGGTGTCGAAGATTCCGGAATTCAAGGTGTGCGCGGTTCGGATGGAAAAGGCGGCGTAGGATGCGGATGTAATACCAAAATGCGGCCCAATCCGTACCACCTGCTGAAAGCTCCCGTTCAATCTCCCTCTTCCCGTGGGAGAGGGCCGGGGTGAGGGCATACCTTGTCTGATTGCAACCCGGTATAAATCAGGCGGGGGGCGCGAGGCTCCCCGCCTGTGACTTCCCGCCTTGAAGGTTCCGGCTCAGGACCGAAGTCCCGCCACTGCCTCCGCGACAGCTTCCCGGAATTTGACGAAACTCCGAGAGATGTTGCGCGCGGGGTCTGTGGCCGACCCAATGGCCTGCGCGGCTTCATTCTTGCGCAGCCCTGTCTTGAAATATCCGCACCGCCGCAAAATCCCCTCGAACTTCTCCCACGCTCCGCCCTTGACTGCGTCGGGATCACGGAAAGGCGCGCGCGCCGTCACATTGGGCGGCACTTTCGGATAGGATTGGCAAACAGCTTTCCAGTCTCCAAAATACCAGGACTCCAGCTCCTCAACCACAATCCGGTTGACCAGGCGCCAAGGCCGCCCTCCTGAGCGCGTGCGGGTTTGAATGCCGGCCTGCCGCGCGGCGCTTTCCATCTCTTCCTTGAGCCTGCGGCAGTCGTCGTTGTCGTTGTCAACCAGCACGATGATCCGCCAGTCTTCGGGCATCCATTGCCTGTATGCCAGAAGACGGCCACGAAGACGCTTGAGACCAAGGTGCAATCAGACAAGGTATGCCCTCACCCCGGCCCTCTCCCACAGGGAGAGGGAGATTGAGCGGGAGCTTTCAGCAGGTGGTACGGATTGGAC
>JAGVGH010000117.1 GCA_020057225.1 Desulfobacterales bacterium
GTATTCCGGTTTAACCCGCGTAAAGGGAGGCAGGTCAACTTGTTTCGCGGGCCGGTTTCGCGCGCCGCGCGGTTGACGGGCCGCAACTATAATGTCTATCTTAAAAACCTTGCCGCACTGCGGCTGCTGTAAGGAATGAGACCCGGTTTTTAAAAAACCGGGCGCTTTCCCTGGTATTCCAACTCCGAACTTCTGTCTCCTGAATTCTCCGGCTCCGCCGGTTTAGGTAGATTCAATTCCAGTTCTGGCGTATCCGCGCTTTTTGCGCAAATTATGCCTCTGCCCTGGTCCTGGGGTTGAAGTCCAGGCTATCTCAAAAACCTTGCCGCACCGCGGCCGCCATGAGGATAAATGCCCATGTTATAGCAAAAAAACACAACAAAACATGATTTTTTATTCTAACTTCTAACTTCTAACTTCTAACTTCTAACTTCTATTTTCTATCTCCTGTCTCCTCAATCCTTGGCCAGCGCGGCCCGCCGTCCCTGCCCAAGCCCGTGCGCGGCCACCACCGCCCGGACAAGCGGCTCCGCCGCTTTCTCTCCTGTCGCCGCGTCCGCGCCTCCGTCCCGCTCCCCGGCAAGGGCCGCCGAAAGCTGTTTCCGGACACCCTCGTCCGCCAGGTCCGCAGGGCCTTCCTTCCAAAGAAGCGCGCGGCCTTCCCGGGCACAGAGCAAGATGCCGGCAAAGGGACGGGTCTTGCCTGTTTCAGGCAGCGCCCGGGCCCAGGCTGTCGCGCCCGGAACGGCAAACGCCGCCGGAAGCGGGCGCAGGTCCAGGAGCAGGGCGAACAGGGCCGCGGTTTCCCGGGCGCGGGCGTGGTCCTTTCCAAGGAGCGCGTCCACAAGACGCGCGCCAAGCTCCCGGACATCGGTTTCGTCAAAGCTCAAATCAAGCTCCGCCAGACAGCGTTTCCGTATCTCGGCAACCGTGTCCCGGCGCCTCATGCGGACCACATCCGAGTCGCTCAATATTTTCACCGCGTTCCGGATGCTCAACATTTCCTTGAGCGTGGGGGCGCGCCGGAGCAGCACGTCCTCCACCTCTGTGGCAAAGAGGGGAAGCTCGTTGTCCAGAACAAGAACCTCGACGCCGCCCGGAGCCTTTTCCCACACATAGAGTTCCATTTCCCGCTCTGTCCGGAGGGTAAAAGGGAGGGTCTCCAGGAGCCTTCGCATGGCGTCCTTGTTGATTTTCGCGCCTGTGCCCGGGGCGCCCAGGCTGGCTGTGACGGACTCCGCCAGGGTGTCCGCGCGCAGTTTAAAAGCGAGACGATCGGCGAATTCCACAGGAGCCTCCTTTGCGGTCAGGTTCGCGGAAGGGCGCTTTTCCGGCGCTCTTTTCTTTCTACTCCCAGGAAGTCCAGGTTCGCAACACTTTGTGCAAACCAGGGGAATTGACCTTGTGTGAGGGCTGTCTTATTTTAGAAAAACCGGTCCGTTGTTGGGGGATCAATGTCATCAGCTTAAAGCAACGCCTTCGGTTTTACGGGCGCACGGCGTGCGCCCCTACGGTTATGTGACAGTCACTATCGCTTACGACCAGGCGCGCCGAGAGCGCAGGTTCCATTGCCGTGGGGGCGCACGGCGTGCGCCCGTAAAACCGAAGGCGCGGCCTAAAGTTAATGATATTGGTTGGGGGCTCACCACCCAACGCCGCGCGGCCTGACAGGGGGATTTATGAAACGCAAACTGGCTGTGGCCTTTTTGGGCCTCTTGTACGTTCTTTTTCCCTGGGATTTCATTCCGGACATCATCGTCGGCCTGGGCTGGCTGGACGACAGCGTGATGCTTCTCCTGCTTTGGCAGGTGTGCCAGTACCTCGGAAAAACAAGGCAGGGCAGGAACGCCGGGAAGGAGGAGCCTTTCGGCGGGGACGGGACAACGGGCTGGAAAAAGCCCGCTCCGGAAACAAAGGACCCGCGGGAGGTTTTGGGACTGTCGCCCGGGGCGGATACGGCGGAGATCAAGGCCGCGTACCGGAACCTTGCGGCCAAATACCATCCGGACAAGGTGGAGCATTTGGGAGAAGAGTTCCGGAACCTTGCGGAAAGGCGCTTTAAGGACATCCAGGCAGCCTATCAGGAACTGATGGCGGGCCGGGCCTGATACCAAAATGCGGTTCAATCCGTACCACCTGCTGAAAGCTCCCTTTCAATCCACCTCTCCCTGTGGGAGAGGGCCGGGGTGAGGGCGTACCTTGTCTGATTGCACCTTGGTATGACAAGCGGCTTCCGGGCATCCTTGACGCGGACGCGCGTTTTGTGTAGCCTCTGTCTCGGGCCCCCACGGAAAACATCCGCAATCACTCCCCCACAATCCGCGCCCGCGCGCGGGAAGCGCTGAATGACGAAAACCGCCTCTGTTTTGCGGTTTCGGCGCCGTCGCGCGCGGATGGCCGAAAGGTCCAGGAGGTGCCATGTCCAGCCAGACAAGGTCGGTTCTCGTCACCGGTGTGGGTCATTCCTGGGGCAAAAAACTTGTCCGTCTTTTGGAAAAGGACAAGGAATTCAACCCCATCATCGGCGTGGACTTTAAAAAGCCCGAGGAACGCTTTGACCGCATGGAGTTTTTCCAGGTGGATCTGCACAACCCCCTCCTGGCGGAGCTTCTCCGGGCGGCCAAGGTCCAGGCGGTGTGCCATCTGTTGTTTTTGGAAGCCTACGCGGGAAACGAGGAGTACTTTGACCAAAACGTCATGGGAACCATGGACCTCATGGCCGCCAGCGTGGCGGCCCAGGTGCCCCGGGTCATTCTCAAGAGCGACACCAAGGTCTATGGGGCCGGTTACGCCAATCCGATGTATCTCAAGGAGGAAACGGAACTCAAGGGCAGACACCAGCACCGCTACATCCAGGACCGCCTCGATATAGAGCGCGTGATGGAGCGCCACATCCGCCAGCACGAAATTCCCAAGGTGACCATCCTCCGGTTCGCCAACATCATCGGCAACACTGTGGCGACCCACGTCACACGCTATCTGGACTCCGAGGTGATTCCCTGCGTGTTTGGTCATGATCCCCTGTTCCAGTTCACCCACGAGACCGATGTGGTCCGGGCGCTGTACCACGCCATGAAAAACGACGCGTCCGGCGTGTTCAACGTGTCCGGAGACGGCGTGCTTCCCTTGAGCCAGGTCATCCGCATCGGAGGACGCATTCCCCTGCCCCTTACCGGCGGGATTCTGCGCCTGGCGAGCGCGGTGCTCCGGCCCGGCAACCGGAAAGGATTCACCAATTCGATTCCCATCCAGGCCGACTACCTCATGTACAACTGTCTTTCGGACACATCCCGGATGAAAAACGTTTTAGGATTCACTCCCAGGTACAGCTCGCGACAGGCTGTGGAGGATTTTTACCAGCACATGCGCCTCAAGCGGTATCTGCCCGGAGACAAGGCGATCCGCTCAGACCCCAAAAGCTCCGAGAGGCTCGCGCGGTACATCGAGGCCCTTCAGGCCGGCCACGGGCCGGAAGAGGCATGCGCCCCGGACAAAGGAGGGGAACATGGAAACTAAGAGCGCGGCGGGAAAGGATGCGCGGGTTCCGGTGGTCAAGCTGCAAAACGGCGGCGAGTACCGGTACGGGGAAGGGGTTCCCCGGGGAGTGCGGGAGCTTTTGCAAAAACTCGCGCGCCGCATGCGGGGCGAGTACCAGGTGGACGCCTGGGGGGGCGACTCCGAACTCATGGCGCAGGCATGGCCTGTTTTCCGGTTTCTCTATAAAAAATACTGGCGCGTGACCACCACGGGTATTGAAAACGTGCCGGCCACGGGCCGCGCGCTTCTTGTAGCCAACCACTCCGGAGTGCTGCCCTACGACGGCGCCATGGTGGTCATGGCCGTTGTCGAGGAGCATCCTCAACCCAGGCTGGTCCGGGCGCTGTATCTGTCGCTTTTTGCAAGCCTCCCGGTCACGGGCATGGCCCTGGCCAAGATGGGCCAGGTCCAGGCCTTGCCGGAAAACGCGGAGCGGCTGCTTGAAAACGATGAACTGGCCCTGGTGTTTCCAGAGGGTGCCAAGGGAGTGGGCAAGCCTTTCCGCAAACGCTACCAGCTTGCCCGGTTCGGCAGGGGCGGATTTGTGCGCGTGGCTCTCCGGACCAAAAGTCCCATTATTCCGGTCTCCATTGTGGGGGCGGAGGAAATCCACCCCATGCTGATGAACGTGAAGCCTCTGGCGGCACTGGCCGGACTCCCTTACTGGCCTGTCACGCCCACATTCCCATGGCTTGGCCCTCTGGGACTCATTCCCCTGCCCACCAAGTGGCACATCCACTTTGGCGCGCCGATTCCCATTCACGAGATGGAATACCGGCCGGCGGAGGAGCCGCTTCTGGTTTCGAAAATCAGCTCCCAGGTGAGGGAAACCATCCAGAAAAACATTCATGAGCGGCTTAAAGTCCGCCGCTCGGTGTTTTGGTAGGCGGAACGCACAAGGAACCTGTACCATCAAGAGGAAACATGGAACACGCCCGGCAGGCGGCAGACATTCTCGCGCGGATAAGGGGGCAAAAGCCCCTTGTCCATCAGATCACCAACTTTGTGGTGATGACCGACACCGCCAACGTGACCCTGTGTCTGGGAGCGCTGCCGGTCATGGCCCACGCCATCGGGGAGGCCGAGGAAATGTGCGGCCTTGCGGGCGCCCTGGTGCTCAACATCGGCACGCTTTCCCCGGAGTGGACAGAGGCCATGGCGCTTGCCGGGAGAACCGCCAACCGGCTGAAAATTCCCGTGGTGCTGGACCCTGTGGGCGCCGGGGCGACCCGTTACCGGACGGAAACCTGCAAACACCTTTTGGGCGGGCTTTCCATTGCCCTGGTGCGCGGCAATCTGGGCGAGATGGCGACCCTGGCGGACATCGCCGCGGAGGTCAGGGGGGTGGAATCCGCCGGAGCCATTGCCTCCGCCGGAGAGGTCGCCACCGTTCTTGCGCGGAAATGGGGGGTCACCGCCGCGGTCACCGGTCCTGTGGACGTGGTGTCCGACGGAGAAAGGGTGTTTGAGGTGTCCAACGGGCATCCCCTTTTGGGAACCGTGACGGGCACCGGATGCTCGGCCACGGCGGCGGCGGCCGCGTTCGCCGCTGTTGAGAAAGACATTGCCCTTGCCGCGGCCTCGGCCCTGGCCTGCTTTGGCCTTGCCGCGGAGCTTGCGGCGCCCCTTGCCAAGGGACCGGCGAGTTTTAAGACCGCGTTCCATGACGCCCTCTACAATTTGGATACCGCCGCTGTGCTTGCGGGGGCGCGGATACGGCTTGGAAGATAGGGGCGGGTTTTGGTGTTGCGCCGCGCGGGGAATATCTTAACCCGGCAAAGCCGTTAAAAGCGCTTGACAGAGAAGCGGCGCGGAGTTATAGAAATACGCTTTTGGAGGCCGCCTCAGTGGCCGCCCCCGCGTCGGGACGTGGCTCAGCCTGGTAGAGCGCACGGTTCGGGACCGTGAGGTCGCTGGTTCAAATCCAGTCGTCCCGACCATTTTTTCCCCCTTGGCCGCGCGCCCTTGGCCGCGCTCCCGCCGCCCTGTTTCCGGACACCGCCATCCCGGTTCCCCGGACCATCGTTCCTCCCGGGGACCAACAACACACCGCATGCTCCCTGAAAGGATGCCGCCATGAGGGTTCTCATCACCGGAGGCGCCGGATTTATCGGCTCGCACCTTGCCCAGGCCTGTCTTGCCCGGGGCGACGAGGTGTATGTCCTGGATGATCTTTCCACCGGCTCCCTGGAAAACCTCCGCGAGGCCAAGGAAAACCCCGAAACCGCGGGGCGCCTCTTTGTGCATGTGGATTCCATCCTGAACGACCAGCGCCTCATGGAACTCACAGGCATCTGCGATGTGGTCTTCCATCTGGCCGCCGCCGTGGGGGTCCGCTACATCCTCGACAACCCCCTGCTCTCCATCCGCGTCAACATCCAGGGCACGGAAAAGGTCCTGGAGTGGTGCTCGAAATTCCGCAAGAAAGTCCTTATCGCCTCGTCCTCCGAGGTGTACGGCAAACACCTGCACGCGCCCCTGGTGGAGGACGACAACATCATCTACGGACCCACCAGCCGCTTCCGCTGGAGCTACGCCGCCTCGAAGCTCATGGACGAGTTCACGGCCCTTGCCTACCACCGCACCACGGGCCTGCCTGTCATCATCGTGCGCCTGTTCAACACCGTGGGGCCCCGCCAGACAGGAGCCTACGGAATGGTCATTCCCAGGCTGGCGGCCCAGGCCCTGGCCGGGGAGCCTGTAACTGTGTACGGGGACGGAAAGCAGACACGCACCTTCACTTATGTGGAGGACGTGGTCGAGGCGCTCACAGGGCTTATGGACCATCCGGGAGCCGTGGGGGAGATTTTCAACGTGGGAGGCACGGAGGAGATAAGCATCCACGACCTGGCGCTCCGCATCACCGCCATGACAGGCTCATCCTCGCCGGTCGGGCTGATTCCCTATGAGAGCGCCTTCCCGAAGGAATTCGAGGACATGCGGCGCCGGGTTCCGTCCATTGAAAAAATACGCGCCCTGACCGGCTTTACGCCGAAAACCGGACTGGACGCGATTCTTGAAAAAGTTATCGCCCACATCAAGGCCCGCGGCGCCTGACAAACGCGGGACAGCGGCTCATTTGCTCCAACGAATCATGCTGTTGCCGTAGTCCACGGAATGGGGGAAGTGGCGTAAAAAGCTCATTCCCAACAGCCCGTCAAGGTTTTCCTGGGCGCCTTCGTATTCGACCACCAAAACCTGATAGTTGACCATGGCCTTGGGTCCCACCCGGACCTGGTCCACGGTTGTGCCCGCGACAGGGATTATCCCGCCCCCGGCGATCTCCGCGGCGCCCAGTTGCTCCATCCGGAGACCAAGCCTGTCCGCAAGCCCGGCGTGCAGGATGGTCTGGTTGGCGCCCGTGTCAAGAAGCAGGTTCGCGGTAAGCCGCTTGCCCTTGTAAGAGATTTCCACGGGAACGATGACCTGGTTGTTGGCCGTGACCACAGGGGTTTCCCGGGCTGTGCCCTTGCCCAGGGGCTTGTTGAGCCTGCTTTCCTCCATCCGCCTTTCCCGGCGCATCTCGCCCAGGCGTTTCAGGTACTCCCTCCGAAGCTCCTCCATGGTGTCCGGGGAGATGTCTTCCCGGACGCTTTCAAGCCGCTCGATTTCCTCCTCGATTTTATTTTTATGGGCGGTGGTGTTTTCCCTGTACTCGGGCGGAATCTTATCCGGGCTGTCCACAAAGTAGGTTCTGCCCTTTTCATCGGTGTAGGTGAAATACCCGGACGCTCCGGACGCGGCGTCTGTGATTGCCAAGATTGTGAGACAAAGGAGGATCGCGCATTTTCCGGCGGGTTTCATCGGACGTTTCCTTCAGGCGGGAGAAATGCCGTGAAATAAGGGGCCGCTGCTTCCATCCTAATCAACTTGCCCCTTCCGGGCAACCGCTTTTTCACGTTGCGTTTTACCGCCGCCATCTCCGCTCTTTCCAGCTTTGTCCTTGACCTTCCCTGCCTATCGGCATATCTTTATCATTTGCACGGGCAAAGGCCGCGCTCTTCCGCAGCCCCCCGCATAACCGCCAACCGGCTTTTCCGCCTCCTGGAGTTTTCCCATGGTACGCGTAACCCTCCCTGACGGCTCGATCAAGGAATTCGACGCTCCCCCTTCCGGCCTGGATATCGCCACGTCCATCTCTCCCGGCTTTGCCCGCAACTGTGTCGCCATGGAGCTTTCCGGCGCGCTCAAAGATATGTCCACTGTGCTCACCCAGGACGCCTCCGTGCGCTTTTACACCACCAAGGACCCCCAGGCCCTTGAAATCATGCGCCACTCGGCCGCCCATGTCATGGCCCAGGCAGTGCTCGAACTCTACCCGGACGCGAAACTCACCATTGGTCCTGTGGTGGAAAACGGTTTTTACTACGACATTGACATGGGACCGGTCTCCGAGGAGGATTTTCCGAAAATCGAAGCCGGAATGCGGAAAATCATCAAGACAAAGCATCCCTTTGTCCGACGGGACGTTTCCAAAGAGGAGGCCCTTTCCTTTTATTCCGGAGAGCCGTACAAGCGGGAAATCATCTCCGGGCTTCCCTCTGAAACCGTGTCCCTCTATACCCAGGGCGGGTTCACAGACCTCTGCCGGGGTCCCCATGTTCCGGACACGGGCTTTGTCAAGGCCGTCAAGCTCATGCGCGTCTCCGGCGCGTACTGGAGGGGGGACTCCGCGAACCAGCAGCTTCAGCGCATTTACGGCACCGCGTTCTTCGACAAGAAAGATCTCGCCGACTATCTCAACATGCTGGAAGAGGCGAAAAAGCGCGACCACCGGAAGCTCGGGACCCTTCTGGACCTCTACAGCTTCCATGACGAGGCGCCCGGCATGGCCTTTTTCCACGCCAAGGGTATGGAGCTTTGGAACGCGCTGTTGGAATATTGGCGTTACGAGCACCGGAAAGCGGGCTATGTGGAGACCAAGACCCCGGTCATCCTGACCAAGGAGCTTTGGATCAAGAGCGGGCATTGGGAAAACTACCGGGAAAACATGTACACCACCGTGGTGGACGAAAACGAGTACGCCATCAAGCCCATGAACTGCCCGGGCGGCATGCTGCTCTTCGGGTTCCGGCACCACTCCTACAAGGATTTGCCCATCCGCGCCGGGGAAATCGGGCTTGTCCACCGGCACGAGATGTCGGGCGTGCTTTCGGGCCTTTTCCGGGTGCGCGCCTTTCACCAGGACGACGCGCACATCTTCATGACTCCGGACCAGATAACCCCGGAAATCCTTGGGGTGCTGAACCTCATCAAACGGATGTACGGCACCTTTGGACTGGGCTTTCACCTGGAGCTTTCAACCCGGCCCAAGAAGTCCATCGGCTCCGACGCCCAGTGGGAAACAGCCACCAACGGGCTTAAAACAGCCCTGGACCGGTACGGGGCCGAATACAAAATCAACGAGGGCGACGGCGCGTTTTACGGTCCCAAGATTGACGCGCATATCCGGGACGCCCTAGGACGGACATGGCAGTGCGGAACGGTGCAGCTTGACATGTCGCTTCCCGAGCGCTTTGACCTGGGCTACATCGGCGCGGACAATCTGCGGCACCGGCCTGTCATGATTCACCGGGTGATTTACGGCTCCATCGAGCGTTTTTTGGGCATCCTGGTCGAGCATTTCGCCGGGAAATTCCCCCTGTGGCTCGCGCCGGAGCAGGTGGTGGTCATGCCCATGAACGACGAGCTTGCCGGATACGCCCTGGAGGTGGACCGGATTTTCGCGGACGCGGGCCTGCGCTCCTCGGTGGACGAGCGCGCCGAGAGCATCCAGAAAAAGGTGCGTGACGCCCAGGTCCGGCAGGTGCCCCTGATGGTCACCATCGGCAACAAGGAAAAAGAGGCGGGAACCCTCGCGGTCCGCACCCGGGACGGGGAGGTGCGGTACGGGATAACCCTTTCGCGTTTCCTGGAGGAGACGGGCGCGGCAATCCGGGAGCGGCGGCTTGCCCTGGACCTTTTCAAGGGTTAAGAGAGCGGAACTCAGGCGGCACAGACGGCGGAGCGGCCCATGAAAATCAACGGAACGTGGTACCGGCCCATCTGGCCGGACGAGGACGATCCCGGACTGGTGCGGGTGATTGACCAGCGCCGCCTGCCCCACGAGTTTGCGGTTCTGGACATCCGGGACGTTGACACGGCCATCTTCGCCATTAAGGACATGGTGGTGCGCGGCGCTCCCCTGATTGGCGCCACAGGCGCCTGGGCCATGGTTCTTGCGCTCCGCGCGTGTCCCGGGGGAGACCAGGACGCCTGGCTTGGCCGGGAGGCCGCGCGGATAGCAGCGGCGCGGCCCACAGCGGTCAATCTGGCCTGGGCCGTGGACCGTGTGGCGGCGGCTGTCCGCGGCGCGGAGGATCCGGAGGAAAGGATTTCCCTGGCGCGCCAGCTTGCCCTGGAGATCGCCGACAACGAGGCCGAGTGCTGCAGGATGATTGGAGTCCACGGCCTGCCCCTTGTCCGCGACATCCACAAAAAGACGAACAAAACGGTCAACATCCTCACCCACTGCAACGCGGGCTGGCTGGCCTGCGTGGACTACGGAACCGCCACAGCCCCGGTGTACGCGGCGCATGACGCGGGAGTGCCTGTTCATGTGTGGGTGGACGAGACCCGGCCCCTCAACCAGGGCGCGCGGCTGACAGCTTTCGAGCTCGCCGCCCACGGCGTGCCCCACACCGTTGTCACGGACAACGCGGGCGGCCATCTCATGCAGCACGGAATGGTGGACATGGTGATTGTGGGCACGGACCGCACCACCCGGACCGGAGACGTGGCAAACAAAGTGGGCACCTACCTCAAGGCCCTGGCCGCGCGGGATAACAGCGTGCCGTTTTATGTGGCGCTTCCCTCCTCCACCATTGACTGGAACATGGAGGACGGTGTTCGGGAAATCCCCATCGAGACCCGTGACCCTGATGAAGTGCGCTTTGTCCAGGGGCTTTTTGACGGCGCGCTGGTTAAAGTGCTGGTGCCGCCGGAGAAAAGCCAGGCATTGAACGTGGCCTTTGATGTCACCCCGGCGCGGTTGGTGACAGGGCTTGTGACGGAGCGGGGCGTGTGCGGAGCCGGGGAGAAGGAAATTCTGGGGCTTTTTCCGGAGCGGGCGTGACATGGCAAAAGGCGTGCTGACAGAGCTGGAGAAAAAGGTCGTCCAGGCGGTGCAGGGGGATATCCCTGTGTGCGGGCGGCCTTATCTGGAACTGGCCCGGGAGGCCGGGGTGGGGGAGGAGGAATTCATCCGCGCCCTGGAGGGGCTTGTGGAGCGGGGTGTCATGCGCCGGTTCGGGGCCACGCTCCGCCACCAGAAATCCGGCTACACGGCCAACGCCATGGTGGCCTGGAAGGTTCCGGAGGAGCGCGTGGAGGAGGCGGGACGCGCGTTCGCGGAGCACGGGAGCGTGAGCCACTGCTACCGCCGGGATCCGGCCCGGGACTGGCCCTACAACGTATATACCATGGTCCACGCGGGGAGCGCGGCGGACTGCGAGGCCATCGCCAAAGAGCTTTCCGCCCGTGCGGGCGCGCGGGACTACGAGATCCTGTTTTCAAAACGGGAGTTCAAAAAAACCTCCATGGCCTATTTTCCCGCGGATGACGAGGGGTAGGGTGTGTGCATACCAACCATACCGCCTTTTCTTGCGCGTCACATAGGGAGGGTGGTGTAAATTTTCATTTGTTATGAGTAAATATGTAAACATTCAACCTTAATGGAGGTACGGAGAATGCTATCAAGGTGGATTTACATATTCACCGGAGATAATAATACAGGCAAAACGTCTTTCCAAAAACGTTTAATATTTCATTTATGTAAGTCAAAATATAGTAGGTTAGACTGTAATAAAGTATTCGATATAACTCATCCGATGTCTCCGAAGAAATTGAATACTTTGTTTATAATAAGTAAAAGCTATCAAGAAAAAGGAGGATATGAATCTGTAGAGAAATATTTTAGTGAACATTTTAAAGAATCTGATATATGTATATTGTCATCTCATATTAATCGTAATGATATAAAACAGATGATCGAGCATGGTCATAAGCGAAAATATAATATTGGGGCTATCTTTTGGAGCAACTCAGATAATCAAGAAGCTGGAAAGATATCAACGCTAAATTGGGAGGAACGATTCTTTCTTAGCAATCCATTTACAACAGATGAAGAGACATGGAGAATGCAGGTTGATGATCTTGCCAGAGAATTTGCCGAATTGATTCTAAGAAGAGCTTTATTCTGTTAAACATGCAGTTTTAAAACGTAGGTTGGGTGGTTCCGCGCGCGCCATGAGGATTCGTTGTGGCAATTGCTTTGTTCGCGCGCGGGTTCACCCAACAATCCATTCCACAAGGGCCATGATAGTGTCGGATGAACCTGCGCTTCGCGCAGAACCATCCGACCTACACCTGCCGGTCGGCGGATCTATCCGTCAGCCCGGCGAAAGCCGGGGTCCAGGGGCGCAGGGCAAACAAAAGACCCGTGTCCCGGCGACGCCTGCCTGCGCATGGGTCTGATTATGCATTGGGGCGCATTGAATCGGAACAGATTTGTTAATACTACTCCGATAGATAGGCATTTCCGAAACAAAGGATATTCCGCTCCGAAGGAGCGAAGAGCCGTAGCCTGGCCTTCAGGCCAAGGAATATCGTAAAGAAACAGGCTAATTATCGTTTTCGCCGCAAACCTGGGGCTAAAGCCCAGGTTACAACCCTTCGCCCCTTCAGGGCGGGAACCTGCGGCATAGCTGTCGGAGTAGTGTTAACTGCAAGCCGTTAATGATAAACCCTGTTCAACCACCATGTCGCCGACAGCCGCCTCGATTGGAATGCTCCGTCTATCCTTGGTGGCCCGGCCAATGCCATCCAACCTCGGATGGCGATAGCCTTAAATCCTGTAGGCGCCTCCCTCCAGAGGAAAACCGCAAGCAGCTTAAAACAACCTTCCCGCCTCTTAACGCCTATCGTGAACAGATTGTCAAGACCTAAGTTTGAAATCAATTTGGCATTACAAAATTGAAATAAGGGTCTATGTCCGGTATTCTGCCGTACATAGACACCTCATTTGTGCTTCGGGCATATGATCCTCCACAACATGTCGTTGTAGAGGACATACGCCCGAA
>JAGVGH010000139.1 GCA_020057225.1 Desulfobacterales bacterium
GGTTCACCCAACACAAAGGAATCATTTAGAAATGTTGGGTGAACCCGGGCCTTGCGGCCCGGAACCACCCAACCTACGCCTCATTTTGCAATTACCTCAGAATCTAATTCCTACGTCGGAAACTCGAATCCCCGCTCCAAAAAGAGGCTCAGGCACGCGTCCACCACATCCGGGTCGAACTGCACACCTTTCTTGCTCGTAAGCTCGTCCAACGCCTCGTCCAGGGTAAGGGCGGGCCGCCACGGACGGTCCGCCGTCATGGCCTCCATCACGTCCGCAACCGCCAGAATCCGGGCCTCCAGCAATATCTGGTCCCCCGTGAGTCCAAGGGGATACCCGCTGCCGTCCATGCGCTCATGGTGCTGGAGAATGATTTGCGCGATGGGCCAGGGAAACTCCACGGTTTTAAGAATGTCATACCCCACCTTGGGATGCCGCTGCACCAGCCGGCGCTCCTCCTTGGTGAGCTTGTCGGGTTTTTGCAGAATTTCCTGGGGCACCGCTATCTTCCCCAAATCGTGAATAACGCCCCCAAGGTGAATCCCGTCCATCTGCTTCTTGGGCACTCCCATCTCGGTCGCCAGGGCCACCGCAAGCTGCACTACCCGCTTCTGATGCTCGGCAGTGTCCGGATCCATGAGGCCAATGGTGCTCACCATGGCCTGCACGGTCCCGCGCATGGCCCGGAGCATGCGCTTCGCGTTCTCGATCAGCTCGGCGGTCCGCGCCTTGACCCGCTCTTCCAGCTCGGTGTTGAGCTTCTCCAGTTCCTCTTCGGCGCGGCGCAGCTCCTCGTTCTGCAAAATGGCGTCCTCGTACACCGACAGAAGAAGGCTCACGATCCGCTCGGGAAGCGTGGCAAACGTGTACTGGTCGCCCCGGAACTGGAAATCAAAGTCTGTTTTGCTCCCGCCGGGCTTGGGAACCAGGGGGCTTTCCAAAACATCGTTGATTTTGGAAAGCAGGAATTCGTCGTCGTAGGGCTTGGTCACGTAGCAGTCGGCCTGGACCGACATGCCGCGGATGATGTCCTCGGGTTCGGAAAGGGTTGTGAGCATGATAACGGGAATGTGGCGGATGCTCTCGTCCTCCCGGATGGCGGCGCACATTTCATAACCGTTCATCTCGGGCATTTCAAGGTCCGTCAGCACGAGATCGGGTTTGTGCGCGCGGACTTTTTCCAGGCCGTCCTTGCCGTTGGAGGCGTCCACAACCTTGAATCCCGCCTCCTCGAGCAAAAGCTGTATTTGCATGGACTGGGTGGGGCTGTCCTCGACAGTTACGATGGTGCGCTGGGTGTCGCTTGGCATGGTGGACGGTTCCTTTGCATCCATGAGAGCAGGGCTGACGGCCAGTCCAGTGCGGGCGCGGCTTGGGACGGAATGCTGAAAATGTAGCACTCCGGCGCGCTGTCCGTCAACCGGGCGGGCCGGATCCGCGTTAAAGGGGCACGCCTCCGGGCATTCTACCGGGTTTTTCGCGGAAAGCAAGGCCGTTTTAACGCCCTGCGGCAGGCACTCAAACCGTCCGGACCCGCGGCGAACGCGTTTTCCGGTTTCCCTGGCCGCCCCGGATTTTCCGGGCCTTTTCTATGGCTCCCCAAAGCGGTTTATGCCATATATAGGGAGCCGCCGGAACCGGCGCCTTCCCTTTTAACCAGGCCCGCCAGGCGGAGGACTTGCCCCTTCTGGCGCGTCTCTTGGCCGGGCCGGACGGCCAGGACCCCATGTGCGCCCCATGGACCCGGGGGATCCCTTTGCCGTGTCCATCGAGGGGCTGACGGTCTGGGATGTGCCTGGCGCCGAGCGCATCAAGGTGAACGGCGAGCTTCTTGCCGCGCAGAGGCTGGCGGCGCGGGCCCTTGAGCGGCGCGGGCCCACATTGAAGATCCGGCGGGCGCCCAAGTTTAAAAACGCGCTTCCTGTATGGCTTGCCGCCCTCAAATCCGTGGAGGGCGCCACGCCCTTGGGAACCCTTTTGGGAGACGGGCAGCCGCTCAAACCCGGCGCGGCCTTTGGGGCGTATTTCACAGGCAAGTCGCCCACACTATCCCGGCGATTATGCTGGCCGCGCTGGAGAAGCTGCCCGCGCCCGTCGGAAACTATTTGGAGGAAGGCAAGGCGCTTGAAGAGGAGCTTTTGGAAATGCTGGGCGACCAGGGCGTCATGCTGTTCCCCTCCTATAGCTGCGTCGCCCCCAAACACGACTGGCCCAAACTCCAGTTCTGCCACTGGGTGCATACCGCCGTGTTCAACGCCCTGGGCTCCCCTTCGACCCAGACACCTTTGGGACTCAACCACCAGGGAATCCCCCTGGGCGTGCAGGTGGTGGGAGCGCCCGGACGCGACCACGTGACCATGGCGGTGGCTATGGAGATGGAGCGCCTGTTCGGCGGCTGGTCCCCGCCGCGGGAAGCGGGGGAAACCTTGAAAACAAAGGCGTAAGGCGATGGGAAAGCGGAGTCGCGTTTTTCTGTGCTGTCTCGCTGTTCTCTTTTGCGCGGCTTTCCTTGTCCAGGGCGCGGAGACCGCCGCGCCCTGGACCGGCAAGGCCATGCTGCATTTAAAGCTCCGGAAAGAACCCAAGTGGAAGGCCGAGACCCTGGAAGTGGTGCCCAGGGACGCCCTGGTCCGGGTGGACAAGGCCCAGGATGACTGGCTTCTCGTATGGTACAAAGGGCCCAAGGGGGAACTCGCGGGATGGGTTCCGGCGGATTACGTGCTCCGCGAGGGCGCGGCAGCGCCGCCCAAGAACGCGCCGGTAAAAGACATGCCGAAAAGCACACCTCCAAAACCGGCGGCCTCTGAGGAAAAACCGGCGCCTGTGGGCGAAGAGGACGGGGCGGAGGAAGGGATGGGGATTTCGGAGCTTGTCAGTGCTCCGGAAAAGGAAACTCCCGCCCCGGCAAGGCAGACCCAGGCCGTAAAGGAACGGGAAAAGCAGCCAGCTTCCGCTCCGCCCGCGAACAGGGGGGCCAGGCATGAAAAACCGGGGGAGAAGCCGCCAACGGCGGCGCCGGGCGGGGCGTTGACGGGCGCGCCGGAAAAGGCGGCGGGAGAACAGGGCCAAGGCGCCGTCCCTGCGGTTTCCGGTGGGACCGCGATTGTGGAGGAGCCGTTAGAGCGGAAAAAAAGCCTTCCTTCCGCGCCCTGGTGGCTTCCCTACGCGTCGGCGGGGGTTGCGGTGTTGGCCCTGTGTCTTGCCCTGGCGGCCCTGGGCAGGGCAAGGCGGGCCGAGGAGGAGCTTTTTCAAATGCGGCGGGATATGGACATGATGGGTCCGGAGGACTCCGGAGGCGTTACGGAGCCTGGCGGAAAAATCAGGGTGTAACTGTTTTCATAGAGCGTTTGTCATAACCCCGTTCTTATTTTTACGCTGGCGGGGTAATCGCAAAACTCACAGAAACGACAAATTTGATGAAGCCGGGTGGTCATGTCCGCAGGGCATGTGTGCCCAACATCTTGGAATAATAGCATAAATGTTGTGCGAAGGTAGGCATTGCGGCTGGAGCCACTCAACCTGCAACGTAAGAGGCAATTGCAAAATGAGGCGCAGGCTGGGTGGTTCCGGGCCGCAAGGCCCGGGTTCACCCAACATTTCTAAATGATTCCTATCTGTTGGGTGAACCTGCCCTTCGGGCGGAACCACCCGGCCTA
>JAGVGH010000259.1 GCA_020057225.1 Desulfobacterales bacterium
GTATTCCGGTTTAACCCGCGTAAAGGGAGGCAGGTCAACTTGTTTCGCGGGCCGGTTTCGCGCGCCGCGCGGTTGACGGGCCGCAACTATAATGTCTATACTGCGGCTGCTATAAGGCCCAGTATAACAAAAAAATACAACGCAACATGATTTTTTATTCTAGTTCCGAGGTAATTGCAAAACTCTTGGAAACGACAAATTTGATGCGGGCCGGATGGTTCCGCCCGAAGGGCAGGTTCACCCAACACATAGAAATCATTTTAAAAATGTTGGGTGAACCCGGGCCTTGCGGCCCGGAACCACCCAACCTGCGCCTCATTTTGCAATTACCTCTTCTAACTCCTCAATTCTTGCTCCTCTCACTGCAGCGCGTTGTAAACGGCGCCGCCCTCGGTGAGGTGCTCTATCCGCTCCACCCGCGCCCGAAAGCCGCCCTGGGCGCTTTTCTCAACCGTGCCGAACAGGTTTACGGTGTAGCGGTAATGGGGCTTGAAATACCGTGTGAATTGCTTCTGCAGGCCCGGGCCGGGCGCGAAAAGAATCTGGGCCTTTTCCTCCGCCGGAAACACAATCCCGTCGGCCTGCACGTGAAAAACCGGCTCCCCCTTTACGGTTTCCAGTTTTCCCAGAAGCGCGGCCTGCCTCAAGACAAAACTCCGTCCTTCGCACGTGGCGGGATCCGCTTGGAGTTCCCGTGCCGTAATGTCGCCTGCCAAGGCTGAAACCGCGGTCAGCGCGGCAAGCGTGGCCAGAATGCCAATCAGGATGCGCCGCATGATCGTTGTCCTTTCAAAAGGGCCGGGCCGCGCCCCTCATCCGTTGCGGATCACCTCCACCGGGTCCATGCGCGAGGCCCGCCACGCGGGGTACGCGGTGGCGAGCACGCTGATGGCCATGGCCGAAAGGGCGATAACCGTCACATCCAGCGGGGAAAGGAGCACCGGCAGACTCGGGAGGTAAAACACGTCCGTGTCCAGGTGGATGAACTGGTACTTTTTTAAAAGCACACAGCCTAAAACCCCCAGTCCTGTCCCGGCCAACGTCCCGATGGCGCCTATCACCGCGCCCGTGAACATGAAAATATTCCGCACCGAGGCCGATGTCGCGCCCATGGCCTTTAAAATGGCGATGTCCCGCCTTTTCTGCATGACCGACATGATGAGGGTCGAGGCGATATTAAAAGCGGCCACAAAAACAATGAGGGAAAGCACCACGAACATGGCGGCTTTTTCCAGTTTAAGGGCCGCGAACAGGTTTTTGTTGAGTTCCCCCCAGTCCCGCGCGCGAAGCCCAGGAGCGATTTGCTTCTCCAGGTCCCTCGCGGTTCCCGGCGCCTTGGCGGCCTCGTCCAGGGCAAGCTCCACGCCCGTGACCGCCTTTCCGGTCCGCAGCAGGCGCTGGGCTGTCCCGAGGCTCACCCAGGCCATGGTGGCGTCGTACTCGTACATCCCTGATAACACAGTGCCCGCCACCACAAGGCGCCGCATGGCAGGCATCATTCCCACAGGGGTAAGGGTGCCTTCGGGGGAAATGACAACCACCGGGTCTCCCGGGGACACTCCCAGGGAGAGGGCGAGCTCGTTGCCCAGAAGAATACCGGGCGCCGCTCCTGGCTCCACCCCGGCAAGGGTCTCCATGCCCCCGGGACTGACATGCTCCGCGAATTCAAAGCCTTTGGCCGTTGCCCGCGGGGTTTTGGAGAAGACTTTCCCGGTCCCCTTGCCTTCTTCCCCTGGTTCTCCCCGAGCGTAAGCGGCAGGGTCAATGCCCTTAAGCTGGGCACCCGTGGTCGCCTGGTCCGAGCGGAGCATGACCTGGCCTTTGACAAAGGCGGAGGCCGCCATGACACCCGGTATCGAAAGGGCCGTCTGCCGGACCGCCGCGTATTCCGTAAACGCCCCTTCGGGTTTTTCCACCACAATATGGGCGCTCACGCCAAGAATGCTTTTCCGAAGGTCCTCCTCGAAACCCGCCATGACGGAAATGACGATGACCAGGGCCATGGTGCCGACCATCACGCCGCCCATGGAGATGTAGGCGATGAGGGACACAAACGCCTCGCCGCCCTTGGGGCGGAGGTAGCGCCGGCCTGTCATGGTTTCGTAGGACATGTTTCCGCCTATTCCTCCTCTTCCCCGCCCTCGTCCCGGTCCTGGCCCGGGGCGTGGCGCATGTGGGGGAAGAGAATGACCTCGCGTATGGAGGCCGCGTTGGTGAAGAGCATGGCGAGACGGTCTATGCCGATGCCTTCTCCCGCTGTGGGGGGCATGCCGTGCGACAGGGCCTCGATGTAGTCCTCGTCCATGGGGTGGGCCTCGCCGTCTCCGGCCTCCCGGTCTTCGACCTGCTGAAGGAAACGTTCCCTTTGGTCCTCGGGGTCGTTCAATTCCGAAAATCCGTTGGCGATTTCACGCCCGGCGATAAACAGTTCGAACCGGTCCGTGACGCGGGGGTCCTTGGCGTTTCTGCGGGAAAGGGGCGATATTTCTACAGGGTAGCCGGTGATGAACGTGGGCTGGATGAGCCGGGGCTCGACCAGGGCGTCAAAGAGTTTGGCTAAAACCTTGCCGGCGCGGGCGCCTTTTTGAATGGGCACGTTTTTAGCCTGGGCGAAGTCCAGAAGTTTTTCCCGGTCATGCATGATTTCCGGCGGCATGCCCGCCATGCGGGACATGGCCTTTTCCATGGAAAGTCTGCGCCAGGGCCTGGCAAAGGAGATGCGCTCGCCCTGGTACTCCACGGTATCCCCCTGGGCCGCCTGCCGGGCGACATAAAGGAACATCTCCTCGGTGAGGTCCATGAGATGCTCGTAGGTGGCGTAGGCGAGGTAGAACTCGAGCATGGTGAACTCGGGGTTGTGCCGGGTGCTTATCCCCTCGTTTCTGAAATTGCGGTTGATTTCAAACACGCGCTCGAATCCGCCCACCACAAGGCGCTTGAGATAGAGTTCCGGGGCGATGCGCAAAAAAAGGTCCATGTCCAGGGCGTTGTGGTGGGTGACAAACGGCGTCGCCTCTGCCCCGCCAGGCACAGGCTGCATCATGGGTGTTTCCACTTCCAGAAAACCGCGCTCTTCCAGAAAATTCCGCACGGCCCGGACAACTTTGGCGCGGGTGATGAAAATTTCCCGGGCCTGGGCGTTGGTGATGAGGTCCAGATAGCGCTGGCGGTAGCGTTTTTCCGGGTCTTTAAGGCCGTGGAATTTCTCCGGCAGCGGCTTGAGGGCCTTGCACAACAGGCGGAACTCCTGGGCCTCCAGGGTCCATTCCCCGGTCTTGGTGGTGAAAAGGGCGCCCGTGACCCCGATGTGGTCGCCCACGTCCAGGAGCTTGTAAAGCGCAAAGTCCTTTTCCCCGATTTTATCCTTGCGCACATAGACCTGTATTTGCCCGGAGCGGTCGCGGAAGCGGAGAAAGGCGGCCTTGCCGAAGCTGTTGATGGAGACAACGCGGCCCGCGGCGGAGAACACGGCGCCGGACTCCGCAGGGGAAACAGCGGCCTCTGTGGCGGCAAGGATTTCCGCGATTGTGTGATTGGGGGTGAAATCGTTGGGGTAGGGTTCGTATCCCATTTCCCTGATGGCGTCGAGTTTTTCGCGGCGCACAAGGGTTTCCGTTTTTTTCACGAAACACACCTCCATGGCGGCGGCCTATAGGGCCGGAAGAGTTCCAAAATTTCTACAGCTAAATCAAAGGCGCGTGGGGTGTCAAGGACAAAGGAGCGCCCGGCGCGGATGTCAACCCATGGCCAGGACTTCCCGGCTGCCCAGGGACGCAAAAGGCCATTGCTTTTAAACGAGGTATCATGTAGAAATTAGGCGACAGCCACCCTGGAGCAGGCCGGAAAACGGCGTTAAGCCCCGCGCGGGCTTTGACGGACTTTCCGCCGGACACAGGACGGGAAAAACCGGACGCGCCGCGCCCGCCGGTTTCGAGGTTCCCAGGCGCGCCCTTCACCCCAGGAGCATTGAGCATGTCCACCAAAGACGATCTCATTGCCGACTTTTACGACGGACTGACAGAAATCGCGAAGGACGCCTTTCCCCGCGAATGCTCCAACTGTGGCCGGATATTCCAGACCATTGGGGACTTCATCACCCAGACCCAGACCATCCGGGGGCACAGCGGCCTGACCGAATACAGCGACAGGGGGGGGCGCACGGCCATCTACCTTTTCCGCAACTGCGTGTGCGGGTCCACCCTCATGGAAATGTTTCGGGACCGCCGCGACCCCACCGAGCGCGGGGCGCGGGTCCGCGAGAAATTCGCCCAGCTCCTTGAGATTCTTGCCGCCTTTGGCCTGGATGTACAGGAATCGCGGCGGGAGCTTCTGCGCGTGCTCCACGGCGACGAGAGCGAAATATTAAACCAGCTCGGCTTTAAAATCCGCCGGGGAGCCAAGTCTGAGTAAGTTCCGCTCTCTGCGGCGCAAAGGCTGAAAGACCGCCGGGAGCGGCGGTTTTTTATGGCGATACGGATATCGCGGGGAGAGAGGCCCGGAGACGCCTTTTCGCTCAAAAACATGGCGCAAAGAAAATCGCTAAAATTTCTTATAAAGAGGTAATTGTAAACTAGGGATACCGTTTCCGCATGTTGTGGAACGTGCGCCTGTGCGTCATTCCCGCGAAGGAGGGAATCTTTGTCTTTTCAACCCGTTATGGATTCCCGCCCTCGTGGGAATGACGGATTGGGGCGCGTCCTCATCCGCAACAACATCTCCTTCGGCAGTTTTGCAATTACCTCCTCATAGCAGCCGCGGTACGGTATGGTTTTTCCCTAGCCTATGGGTTTCAACCCCGGGGCCGGAGCGTTCCATTATCCTCGCAAAAAATCAGGATAATCCAGGTATAAAATCAATACCAGATGCGGCAATTCCTTTCCGCAACAGAACGCGGCGGGATTGCAAAAGGCGCCCCGGCGCTCACAGGGGCGGAAGACCGGTGTCCAGCCGGGCGCGCCCGTTGGCGTCTTTCGCAAACCGGGCCGCCCAGAAAACTTCCCAGCGCCGCGCGCCCCCGTCCAGCACAAGGGGCACCGCCCACCCTGTCGTAACAGCATGGGCCGCCCCGTGTCCCAGCCGCTGAAAGAGCAGAGGATATTCAGGCGCGCGGCCTCCCATGACGGTGGCGAACCCGAAAAACAAAACATCCCCCGCGCACACGGACACAAGGACCGCCAAGGCGAGAAAAAAGACATTCCGCGCCTCAATGTACAGGAGGAGCCTTCGCGCCACAGCGAACTCCACGGCATAGAACAGGACATGAAGGCCAAAGGGGGCAGAGGACACGAGATCCAGGACGGCGGCCAGCGCGGTCACGCACAGGGTGCCTTCCCGCGCGCTCCTGAAGAACGCCAGAAAAAGGACATAGACCGCGAAGATGTCGTATCCCGCGAGAAAGGGCAGCGCGGCGCCAAGCGGGGTGGTCCGGGCAAGAAAGAAAAGTCCCGCGGCAAGAAGGTGGAAAACGGCGATCACGGCTCCTCCATGGGAGGGATATCCACCTGGTCCAAAATGATGAGAACCTCTTCGAGGGTTTCAAAATCCACGTGGGGGCGTATTTCCACCTCCTGAAACATTCCGCGCCCGCCCTTTTGCACGCTCACCACCACCCCCACGGCGACACCCGGCGGAACCACCCTGTCAAAGCCCGAGGAAAGAATCTGGTCGCCCACCCGGACATCCTCTTTGCGCTGGACATACTTGAACCTGCATCCGCCGCCGACGGCGCCCTCCACAATCCCCCTTGCGCGGGTCCGGGCGACCCGCGCGTCCAGGGCGCTGTTGGGGTCTGTCACGAGAAGAACCTGGCTGTAATTTCTTGCTGTGGCCGTGATCTTTCCCGCAACGCCCAGAGGCGTCACCACCGCGTTCCCGCGCCTCACTCCGTCAACCGCGCCCTTGTCGAGGATGACGCTGGAAAACCAGTGGCTCGGGTCTTCCGCCACCACCCGGGCTGTGACCACGCGCCCGGGAGTCTTGCGGGCAAACGCCAAAAGATCCCGCAGCCTCCCGTTTTCCCGTTTGGCCTCCTCGTAATGGATGTGGGCCTGGGACGCCTCGTCCAGCCGGCGGCGGAGCTGTTCGTTTTCAGAGCTTGTGTTGACAAGGCTGAAGTAGTGTTCCCACACAGAGGCCGCAAAACCTAAAACGCCCGTGACCGCCCCCTGGGGCGGAGCCGTGACGTTGAGCGTCTTGCCGCTCAGGGGCTGCTTTACCGGTTCTATGCGGGAGGGGACGGACAAAAAAATGAGGGCGACGGCGCAGCTCGCGAAAAGAATGATGGCGGCGGCGGCCGTTTTTGAAAACATGGGGAAAGGGGCGCTCCCGCCCCGTCGGCCCTGAGCGTTTGCCGCTCCTCCGGCGGGACGCTATTCGATCATCACCTGCCTGAGCATCTCGATGCTGTCCAGGGCCTTGCCGGAACCAAGGGCCACCGTTGACAAGGGATCCTCGGTGACCGTGATGGGGAGGTTGGTCTCTTCCCGAAGGAGCTTGTCGAGGTTTTTCAAGAGGGCGCCGCCGCCGGTGAGGACGATGCCGCGGTCCACGATGTCGGCGGCAAGCTCGGGCGGGGTCTGCTCAAGGGCGATTTTCACGGTTTCCACAATGGCGTCTATCTGCTCGGAAATGGCGACCCGGATTTCCTCCGAGTCAATGGCGAGGATTTTGGGAATGCCGGAAACGAGATCCCTGCCTTTTACTTCGATGGTCTCGATGTTTTCGGGGTCGGGATAGGCGTTGCCGATCATGGTTTTGATGGCTTCCGCGGTGCGTTCCCCGATGAGCAGGTTGTACTTGCGTTTGATGTACTGGATGATGGCCCTGTCCATTTTGTCGCCGGCCACGCGGATGGAGCGGCTGTACACGATGCCCGCCAAGGAGATGACAGCCACCTCGGTGGTGCCTCCGCCGATGTCCACAACCATGTTGCAGGTGGGCTCGGTGATGGGAAGGCCCGCGCCGATGGCGGCGGCCATGGGTTCCTCGATGAGGTACACTTCCCGCGCCCCGGCCTGGGCCGCGGACTCCTTCACCGCGCGCTTTTCCACCTCGGTGATGCCCGAGGGCACGGCAATGACAATGCGCGGGCGGACAAAGGTGCGGCGGTTGTGGACTTTGCGGATGAAGTGGCTGAGCATGGCCTGGGTGACGACGAAGTCGGCGATGACGCCGTCACGCATGGGGCGGATGGCGACAATGTTGCCGGGGGTCCGGCCCAGGGTGCGCTTGGCCTCGGTGCCCACCGCGAGCACCTTGTTTTTGTAGCGGTCGTCCGTGCGCACTGCCACGACGGACGGCTCGCTCAGGACAATGCCTTTTCCCTTGACATAGACAAGGGTGTTGGCGGTCCCAAGATCAATGGCGAGATCGTTGGAAAAGAAGTCGTATATGGCGTGGAACATGGTTTTTTCCAGGTCCGGAAAATGAGTTGTTGGGCACGGGCCAGGGGTGTGTGCGGACGCTGCGAAACAGTAAACCGGCTGCTTCGCGCCTTGAGGCGCCCGGACGGATTCCAGTTCAAAGGCTCCTTGTTACCAGATATCCGGGACAGTGACAAGGGATTTGTTCCACCCGGGCAAGACCCCTTCCGTTCCTAAAAAAAACGGCGCCCCGGTCCCGCGTGTTTCCGGAACCAGGGCGCCGTATGTGAAACCAGGTCATCCGGCCCGGCAGGGTGCTACTCGCACAGCTCAAACACCGCCGCCGCGCCCATGCCGCCGCCAATGCACATGGACTCGACACCGTACTTGACGCCCTTGGCTTTCATGTTGTTGACCAGGGTCGCGCACAGCTTGGCGCCCGTGCAGCCCAAAGGATGCCCCAGGGCGATGGCGCCGCCGTTCACGTTCACGCGCTCCGCAATGCCCGGCTTGTCCAGGCCGCACTGCCGCATGCTGTAAATGGCCTGGGAGGCGAAGGCCTCGTTCAGCTCGAAAAGCCCGATGTCCTCGACCTTAAGCCCCGCTTTCTCCAGCACCTTGGGAATGGCGTAGGCCGGGCCCACGCCCATCTCGTCCGGACGGCAGCCCACCGTGGCGTAGCATTTCACCTTGGCGATGGGCTTGACACCATATTTTTTCACCGCCGCCTCGCTCATGATAACCGTGGCCGCCGCGCCGTCCGTGGTCTGGCTGGAGTTGCCCGCCGTGACCGAGCCGGTGAGCGAAAACGCCGGGCGCAGTTTGGCAAGACCCTCCTTGGTGGTGTCCGGACGAATGCCGTCATCAAACTCCTGGAGGAAGGTCTCTTTCCGGTACGTGCCGTCCGCCTGCTCCACATACTTGGTGGCCGGCGTGGGAACCACCTCGATGAAACGGCCCTCGGCCTTGGCCGCGGACGCCTTCATCTGGCTCTGATACGCGAACCCGTCCTGCTCCTCCCGGCTGATCTTGTAGCGGATGGCAACGTTCTCCGCCGTGATGCCCATGGAGCAGTACAGGTCCGGGTTGTTCTTCGCGTACTCGGGGTTGGGCCGGGGCAGGTTGCCGCCCATGGGCACCATGGTCATGGACTCCACGCCCGCGCCAATGGTGACTTCCGACCAGCCGGCCATGACCCGCATGGACGCCTGCACGATGGCCTCAAGGCCCGACGCGCAGAAACGGTTGACCGTGGCGCCGGAGACCGAGATGGGGAATCCCGCGATCTGCCCCGCGATGCGGCCCAGGTTGAGTCCCTGCTCGGCCTCGGGGAAGCAGCAGCCGAGCATGATGTCCTCGATATCCTTGCCCTCGAGACCCGGGGTCTTCCCGACCGCGGTGCGCATGATAAAGGAAATGAGGCTCTCTGGCCGCGTGTTGGCAAAGGCGCCCTTTCCTCTCCGGCAGCCCGGCGTCCTCACGGCGGTGACGATGTATGCGTCTCTCATGGTGAATCCTCCTAACATCTTTAGAAAGGTGCGTGCCCTTAGTTGCGGAGCGGCTTGCCGGTGGTGAGCATGTGCCCGACGCGGGCCTTGGTCTTCTCCTCTTTGAAGAAGTCCACAAACGCCTCGCGCTCGAGTTTCAGCATGCCTTCCTCGCTGATGTCGCTGTTCTCCCGCGCGTCGCCGCCGCCGATGACAAAGGCGATACGCTGGGCGAGGAAGCAGTCGTAATCCGAGACATAGCCCGCGTTCTTCATGTTGTACAGCTCGGCGGCCGCCATGCCCTGGGCGTTCTGGCCAAGCACCTTGAGCCTCTTCTTAAGCGGCGGCGCGTACCCGGCGTCCACCATCCGCAGAACTTCCTTCTTGGCCTCGCCGACAAGGCAGTCGCGGTTCATGACAATCCGGTCCACCGGGCGCAGGTAGCCCAAAATCCGGGCCTCCGCCGCGGAGTTCGAGTATTTCCGATTCGGGCGTATGTCCTCTACAACGACATGTTGTGGAGGATCATATGCCCGAAGCACAAATGAGGTGTCTATGTACGGCAGAATACCGGA
>JAGVGH010000217.1 GCA_020057225.1 Desulfobacterales bacterium
GATTGTTTTTCTAATGAAATCAAGGAGACTGGCATGAGGATCGCAAGGCAAGCCCCGCGCCAACTTTTTCAGCTTTCTGAAGATTTTTTGGGATGGAACACCTTTTTTTCTCCATGACACGCTCCTTTGGGTTTGTATCCAACCCGCGTCGGCGAAACGCCGCGCGGACAGCGTAAAAATACCATAACCATCTAAAATTGCACCTATTTTTCTCTAAAATCAAGGCTTAAGCTGATGACATTGAATTGCTACTTGCCTTGGTCTTAACGCCGATGCAGAAATACAAATCGGAGAAATCTACAGCGCGATACAGGCAAAACTATCAGCAAAAACACTGTTTATACCTAATCTTTGATTGAAAATTAATTTGTTCCAAAAACAGAGCATTCAGTTATCTTTTTTTGATTTTACGAACTTTCTTTGCTATCTATCCGATTCGGAACAAACAATACTGTTACAACAAACCTCCCGGATTCAGACAAGCGTCCTTTTTAACCCGGACGGCGCGCCGCCGTCTGTATAATCCCGCAGGCACACCATGCGCATCGTCAGCCCAGCCCACACCATCCTGCTCATGCCCGCCCCGGAGACCATTCCCGCGCTGATCGAACTTGCGGGAAGAACCTGCTACAAATCCGAGGAAAAAATAACCCCGGATTCCGCCCGGGGCTTCATCGGCCGGATTCTCAAAAGCGGCCACGAGTCGGTTATCGAACACGTTTCCATAACCGTGCGCTTTGTCTGCGACCGGGGCGTGAGCCATGAACTCGTGCGGCACCGGCTTGCCTCGTACAGCCAGGAAAGCACCCGCTACGCCAATTACGGAAAAGAAAAATTCGGCAGGGAGATAACCGTGGTCCGCCCGCCCTTCTGGCCGGAAGGCTCCGCGGAGTTCGACACCTGGCGCGCCGCCATGGAGGCGGCGGAGGCCGCCTACATGCGCCTGCTCGAACTGGGCGCCCGTCCCGAGGAGGCCCGGAGCGTTCTGCCCAACAGCCTGAAAACAGAAATCGTCATGTCCGCCAATGTCAGGGAATGGCGGCATGTTTTCCGCCTGCGCTGTTCCCGGCGCGCCCACCCGCAAATCCGGGAGCTTTTGCTGCCCCTGCTCGCGGAGTTCCACGAAAAAATCCCTGTGCTTTTCGACGGGCTGTACGCGGAGCACGCGGAGGAAATTCAAAAACGCACGGACGCCCTGGGAAACCAGGCAGAGCGGTAGAATAGGAGAAGGCCCTTCACGCAAAGAGCCGCCGGGCTTTTTCCCGACGGCTCTTTTCCATTGTTCCAAACCGGCTCCGCAATCCGCCGCGGTCAAAACTACCGGTCCAACCCGTTATGCTTGTACCGGTAAATGTTCCCGCTGGCCCTGTCCTGCATGTTGTCAATGTGAACACGCTCCTTGACGGTCACGGTTCCATCCGACACCGCGTTTTGACGGACCGTCTGAATCCGTTTCTGTTGCCGGACCAAAGAGCGGGTTTCACCCTTGGTGAGCTCGCCGCTTTGGACGCCCTGGCGGATCCGCGCGGACTGGTTGACCTGACGCTTCTTGCCGTTTCCCGCCATGGCCGCCGGGCTGGCTATGAAAACCGCCACAAGAGCCACAACCGCTGTTTTCGCTATTCTGTTCATCGCCCGTGCTCCTTGTTGCTATGGGTTAAACAGGAGTTTCAGCCTTTCCGCCCACCGCTGTTAAAAGCGCCCCCCTGTTTAAACCCGAAGACGGGACGGCCTGGAAAAAAGTTTACATGCGCGCTGGAAAACGCTATGGTTTAATCAAATGTATCCTTGGATTTGAAGAGCAGGGGGCATATCCTGCTAGGGCGCAGTGGGCCCGCCCGGCGCTGATAAGGGATTCCTGGTTGCCGCAGGCAAACCAAAACCGCCGCGCCACAAGATCCCTTCCTTTTCCTTTCGCGGGAAAATATCCGGGCCGGGGCTTAAAAGGAAGGACACTTGAACCACGGAAAGGCCCCTGCCTCAGATGGCAAAGATTGTGGCGGTGTACGGAAGCCCCAGAAGGGACGGGAACACGGCGGCCCTGCTGCGCGAGGCTGTTTTGGGCGCCCGGGAGGCCGGGGCCGGGGTGTTGGAATTCACCCTGAGGGACATGAAAATCTCCCCGTGCCTGGAAATCTACGGCTGCGCCAAAACAGGCCGATGCGTCATCCAGGATGATTTCCACGCGCTCGCGGACGCCATTCTCGACAGCCAGGGCCTTATGCTGGCTTCTCCGGTGATGTTTTACACAGTGAGCGCCCACGTCAAGGCGTTCATGGACCGCTGCCAGTCCCTGTGGGTAAAAAAATACCGGATAGAAAAGGCGGCTCCGGGCCTTTCAGGGCGTCCGAAAACGCGCAAGGGGCTTTTCATCAGCGTGGGGGCGACCCGGGGCGCGCGGCTTTTTGACGGGATGCTTCTCACCGTCCGCTATTTTTTCGACGTGTTCGACATGGAACTGTGGCGGAGCGTGCTGGCGCGGGGCGCGGATTTTGCCGGGGACGTTGAAAAACGTCCGGAGCTTTTGGAGGAGGCGCGGCGGGCAGGGCGGGAGCTCGCGGAGGCGCTGGGAGGGTGAGGAATCGCTAATCGCGGTTGCCGCTATGCAACGGCGGGTTGCCCGGACACTTATCCCAAGGTGCAATCAGACATATACAAAGGTACGCCCTCACCCGCCGGGAGAAGGAGAGCGAGCGGGAACTTTCAGCAGATGCTATAGATTTGAACGCATCTTGTATTCATCCCTCCCCCGCCCCTCCCGGTCTCAGGAAAGCCGGGGCATGCCGTGGCGCAAAAGCATGGGAATCTTGTGAGGCACCGGGGTAAACACCCGGGACCAGCGCCAGGGGGGAACCCGGCGCAGAGGTGAACACCGCGCCCGTTCCCGCAGCAAAAACGCCCGCTCCCGCCACAGGGAGGCGAAACAAGGCCCGTACACCCGGCGCCAGGCAAGGGTGTCCCGGCGGACCAGCGTGAGCGCCGCCCCCTCCAGCGCCAACAGCGTCAAGTGAAGCGGAAAGAGCGTGGCGAGAAACGCCGCGGGCCACAAGAGCACCATCACCCGGCATTTGTTTCTCTCGGTTTTCGCCCGCCTTCCAAACGTCGTGCGAAGCCGCCCCCCTTCCACCTTCCCTCCCCCCAGCTGGGCGCCCACCCAGTGGTCAAAACCCGGGCCTTCCGCCACACGCACCGGAAAGCCCAGTCCCCGCGCGGCCATCGAGACAAAAAGGTCCTCGGCCAGGGAGCCGAACCAGGGCGGAAACCCACCCACCGCCTCCCACAAAGCCCTGGGAAGGCACAGGCAGGCCCCGGTGACCATGCCCGCCTCTTTCCGGGACGGAGAGAGGTTGGGGACGGAGTTTAAAAACGGATCCAGAAGGCTGCCCCGGTCCAAGAGCGCGCCGGTTCCCGCGTGGTACTGGGGCAGCCCGGCCACTGCCATGCCTCCCGCCTCCTTGAGACACCTGGCCAGCGCGGCGAGCGCCCCGGGCCGAAGACGCGCGTCGTTGTTGAGGAACAGCAGAACCTCGCCCTGGGCGATCCGTGCCAGCCGGTTGTTGCTTTCGCAAAATCCCGCGTTTTCCCGGCTTGCCACAAGCCTGGCCCGGGGAAACCCGTTCCGGATGATTTCCAGGGAATTATCGGTGGACGCGTCGTCATGGACCAAAAGCTCCACGCCCAGCTCCCATTCCTGGGAAAGCACCGAGCTCAGACAGTCGCGGATGACCGTTTCGCCGTTGTAATTGGCCACGCACACCGAGAAATACGGACGGGTGTTCTGGGCCGCGGCGGAAGCGTCCTGGCTCAAAGCGCCTCCATGTACCTCTGGGCGATGTTTTTCCAGTCAAAAGAACCCAGCGCGCGCTCCCGTCCATAGGCGCCCATGGCCCGGGCGCGCTCCGGCGCGTCCAAAAGCGAAACAAGCGCGCGGGCGATCGCGTTCCAGTCTCCAGGCGGGGCAAGAATTCCGCTTTCACCGTGCTCCACAGCGTCCGGGATTCCCCCGCTCCGGGTGGCCACCACAGGAGCGCCCATGGCGCCCGCCTCCAGAAGAACGATGCCGAATCCCTCCATGTCTCCGGGAACCTCGATCGTCGGCAATAGAAAAACAGCGCATTCCCGGTAAAGGGCGAGCAGGTCAGCCCTTGGGACATGGCCCAGGAAGCGCACCCTGTCAGCGACGCCGGCCTCGCGCGCCGCGCGCTCCGCCTCTTCCCGGATGTTTTCCCTGTGGGCCAGGGCCATGTCCGGATTGTCGCCAACCACCACATACAGAGCTTCCGGGTGGTTTTCGAGCACCAGGGGCCAGCCCTTGCGGCACATGTCCGGCACGCCTTTCCGGCGCACCAGACGGCCCGCTGTGAGAACAAACGGCGCCCCGCCCAGGCCGTATTTTTCGCGGACATTACCTTCCGGCAGGGGGCCGGAGAACTCGTCCGCGTGGATGCCCGGGGGAATGACATGGAGTTTTTCCGCGCGCGCTCCCCGGCTTTCCGCCTCCTTTGCCGTGAGTCTGCTGTTGGCGATTAAAAGGTCAAAGCTGGGAAGGTAGAGGCGCACCATGGACTGGTACACCCGGGCCGGGTGGGTAAGGTCCAGCCCATGGATGACAGAGGCCGCCCGTGCGCCCGTAAGCCTGGCCAGGGCGTGGACAACGGGGGCCATGAGAAAGCTGCCGGCTAAAACCGTTTGAAAGCGGTGGCGCCGCGAAAGTTCCAGCCCAGCGGCAAAAGAGTAGGAGGCAAACACGAAAAAGCCGTCCAATGGAGGCCTGTGGACAAAGGGAGGGTCTCCTCCGGCCGGGACGCCCTCGGGCGCCAAAACATGGATCCGGGCGCGTTCGTGTATCTGGGAGGCCAGGTTGTGGAGAAGATCCTCCATTCCTCCCAGTTTGGGCGGATAGTTGTAGGTGACAAGCAGAATGCTCATGGGTTTTTCCTGTCTCCCGGCCCGGTCCCCTCTGTTTCCCCGGCGGGCGCCCTGAATGCCCCGCCGCCGCTTTCCGCTCCGGACTCCTCCGCCCGTAAGTCCTTGTGGTCCACCCGGAGCTGGGCCACCTGCTCGGAAACAAGCCCGATGAGAAAAACCACAACGGCCACTGTCATAAGCATGGAGGAGGTAGGGCCGTACCGGGCCTTAAGCCAGAAAATTTTATAAAGGCCCCAGCCAAGACCGGAAAAAAACATGGCAAGGCTCACGGGCAAAAAAATCCGCATGGGGGAAAACAAGGTGGCGATTTTCAGGATGATGAGCAGAAAACGCACTCCGTCCCGGAAAAGGCGGATTTTGCTCTTTCCCTTGCGCCGCGCCGCGGCGATGGGCACATAGGCGAGGCTGTAGCCTGTGCGGAGCACCGCCAGGGTGAGGGTGGAAGGGTACGAGAACGTGTTGGGCAGGAGATTGACGAACTCCCGGGCCACATGGGCGCGCACAGCCCGGAATCCGCTGGTAAGGTCGGCGATGGGCCTTCCGCTCACGTAGGTCGCAAGCCGGTTGTACACGGCGTTGGCGATATCCCTGTGCGTGCCGCTGTCGGACTCGCCGGTCCGGGCGCCCACGGCCATGTCATGGGTGGCGAGCAGGGCCAGAAGGTCGGGAATGCGCTCCGGCGGGTGCTGGCCGTCCGCGTCCAGAAGGACCATGGCCTTGCCCCGGGCGTTGCGGATGCCGGTCTTGACCGCGGCGCCGTTGCCGATGTTGTAGGGGTGGGTGAAGACCCGCGCGCCATGGCTCCGGGCCGCCTCGCCTGTGCCGTCCCGGGAGCCGTCGTCCACCACCAGGATTTCAAAGGAGACAGCAAGCGGCAAAAGGGCGGCCTTGACGCGCCCGATAACACCGCCAACGCTTTCGGCTTCCTCGAACGCCGGGAGGATAACAGACACATCCACCTTTCGGTCCGTTGTTCCGCGCCCGTCTTCAGCCGCTGGATGTGGGAATTCCCGGTACATGCGCACACCTTGTAAGGTTGGGTTGGGAGGGGACCGCCAGGGTGGCGGGAGCAAGAAGATATCTTCCCGCACTGTCAGCCGTGGAGGGGCGGGCGCCTTTCGGCTGTGTCCGTCCGCGCGTTGCACCAAGGGACCGGGCTTTCCGCCATGCTTTACGGCGATGATTGTAGCAGACGCTATAGGCGAAAACCAGAGGAAGAGGCAACAATAAAACCGGGGAGAGTGTCAAATGCGTAATGAAATGGGAGGAAGGTGAATCTCCGCATGCCTTGTCGGCACGCGAAAACCATGAGTACCCCAACCGGGGGGCAACTTCATCATTACCTGTTTGACACTCTCAAAATCGGGAAGGAACCTTTGGAAAAGTAGCGTTGTGACGCTTTCCGCCCGGAATCCCGAACATCCCAAAAAAAGCGCCGGGGTGCGCCACATCTTGTGGATGAGCGCTTCCCGGCGTGTCCGGCAAACCGGGCGGATACCGCGGCCTGCCCCCCTTATAGCAAAATGCGGTCCAATCCGTAACACCTGCTGAAAGCTCCCTCTCCATCTCCCTCCCCCTGTGGGAGAGAGCCGGTGTGAGGGCATTACTTGTCTGGTTGCACCTTGGTATTACTCCCGCGCGCTTCCGAAAACCGCCTTCATGTACTCCCGGTTCATCCGCGCAATATGCGTAATCTTGATCTCCTTGGGACACTTGGCCTCGCATTCCCGCTCGTTCGAGCAGTTGCCGAACCCGCAGGCGTCCGCGGCGCGCAGCATGGCGAGAACACGCCGGGCCGCCTCGGGCCTGCCCTGGGGCATGAGGGCCAGGTGGCTCACCTTGGCGGACATGAAAAGCATGGCCGAGGCGTTGGGACACGAGGCCACGCAGGCGCCGCAGCCGATACACTGGGCCGCGTCCATGGCCTCCTCCGCGGTCTCCATGGGCACGGGAATGGCGTTGGCGTCCTGGGCGCCGCCTGTGCTTGCGGAAACATACCCGCCCGCGGCGATGATTTTGTCAAAGGCGCTCCGGTCCACCACCAGGTCTTTCACCACCTTGAAGGCCCGCGCGCGCCACGGCTCAATCATGAGCGTGTCCCCGTCCCTAAAGTGCCGCATGTGAAGCTGGCACAGGGTGGTGCCCCGCTCCGGCCCGTGGGCGAGCCCGTTCACCATGGCCCCGCACATGCCGCAAATCCCCTCCCTGCAGTCATGGTCAAAGGCCACAGGCTCTTTCCCCTCCAGGGTAAGCCGTTCGTTCACCACGTCCAGCATCTCCAAAAACGACATGTCCGTCGAGATGCCGGGGGCCGGGAGGGTTTCGAGGCGTCCTTTGTCCTTTTGCCCCTTTTGGCGCCAGACTTTGAGTGTCAGATTGATGGTCGCCATTACTTGTAGCTCCTTTGCGCCAGGGTGACGTTCTCGAACACCAGCGGCTCGACATGCCGCTCCGGCTCCGCGTCCGGGCCTTTGTACTCCCAGGCCGCAACGTGGCAGAAGTTTTCATCATCCCGGAGCGCCTCGTTCTCCTCGGTCTGGAACGCCTCGTTGAAGTGCCCGCCGCAGGATTCCCGCCGGGTCAGGGCGTCCTTGGCCATCAACCCGGCAAACTCCAGGAAGTCCGCCACACGGCCGGCCTTTTCCAGGGATTGGTTGAAATCGTCTGCCCCGCCGGGCACCAGCGCGTTTTTCCAGAATTCGTCCCGAAGCTCCGGCACTTTTTGCAGGACCTCTTGCAGCCCCTGGTCGTTCCTTCCCATGCCGCAGTTGTCCCACAAAAGCCTGCCCAGCGCGCGGTGGATGTCATCCACGGTCCGCCTGCCCTGGATGGCCAAAAGCCGCCGGGTCTGCTCCTTTGCTCCGGACTCCGCGTCCTTGAACGCGGCGTGCTCCAGGGAGACCTGGGGCAATGCGGTTCCGGCCAGATACCCGCCGATGGTGTAGGGAATGACAAAATACCCGTCGGCAAGGCCCTGCATGAGGGCGGACGCGCCCAGGCGGTTTGCCCCGTGGTCGGAGAAATTGGCCTCGCCCAGCACGAACAACCCGGGAATGGTGGACATGAGGTTATAGTCCACCCACAGGCCGCCCATGGTGTAATGGATGGCGGGATAAATCATCATGGGCGTGGTGTAGGGATCATCCGCCGTAATCTTTTCATACATGGCGAAGAGGTTGCCGTATTTCCTCTCGATGGTCGCGCGCCCGTCCCGCTGGATGGCGTCGCGGAAATCAAGATAGACCGCAAGGCCCGTGGCGCCCACCCCGCGCCCCTCGTCGCAAACCTGTTTGGCGTTTCTGGACGCCACGTCCCTGGGCACGAGGTTGCCGAAGCTCGGGTATTTGCGTTCCAGGTAATAATCCCGCTCGTCCTCGGGGATGTCCGCCGCCGCCCGGGTGTCGCCCTGTTTTTTGGGCACCCAGACCCGGCCGTCGTTTCGAAGGCTTTCGCTCATGAGGGTGAGCTTGGACTGGTGGCCGCCGGAAACCGGAATGCAGGTGGGGTGGATTTGCGTATAGCAGGGGTTGGCGAAGAGCGCGCCCCTTTTGTGGCATCGCCATGCCGCCGTGACGTTGCTGGCCATGGCGTTGGTGGAAAGGTAAAACACGTTGCCGTAGCCGCCTGTCGCCAGCACCACGGCGTGGCCCGCGTGGCGCTCGAGTTCGCCGGTGACGAGGTTCCGCGCCACGATTCCCCGGGCCTTGCCGTCCACAATTACGAGATCGAGCATTTCCCTGCGGGGAAACATGGTGACTTTTCCCGCCGCCACCTGCCGCATCATGCCCTGGTAACAGCACAGAAGAAGCTGCTGGCCGGTCTGTCCCCGTGCGTAAAAGGTGCGGGAGACCTGGGCGCCGCCAAAGGAGCGGTTGGCGAGAAGCCCGCCGTAGTCCCTGGCAAAGGGAATGCCCTGGGCCACGCAGTGGTCAATGATGGCGGTGGAGATTTCCGCCAGGCGGTACACATTGGATTCCCGGGCGCGGAAGTCCCCGCCTTTCACCGTGTCGTAAAAGAGCCGCCATACGGAGTCGCCGTCGTTGGGGTAGTTTTTGGCCGCGTTGATGCCGCCCTGGGCCGCGATGGAGTGGGCGCGCCGGGGGCTGTCTTGGATGCAGAATGCTTTGACATTGTAGCCCAGCTCGGCCAGGGAGGCCGCCGCGGAACCGCCCGCGAGACCGGTGCCTACAACGATGATGTCGTATTTGCGCTTGTTGGCGGGGTTCACCAGCTTGATCTGGTTTTTGTGCCGCGACCACCGGGTTTCGATGGGTCCTCCCGGGGCATGGGATTCGAGTTTCATGGAGACCTCCTAGGACATCAGGACGATGAAAAAGGGCAGAGAGCCGAATCCCAGGGCGACCACAAGGCCGAAGAGAAGCGAGAGTTTCTCGACAGCCGGGGTGTATTTGGGATGCGAAAGGCCAAGGGTCTGGAAGGCGCTCCACAGTCCGTGGGCCACGTGGGAGCCGACGACCAGCATCCCCACCGTGTAGATGCCCACGTACAAGGGATTGGCGAAGACCGAGGAGGCGAGCTGGGAGACGGTCTCTTCGGCGCCTTTGGCGAACTTGAATGTGATGAGGTGCAGCGCCACAAAGGCGAGGATAAGGAGGCCGGTGTAAGGCATGGTGGCGGAGAAGAGGGTTCGCCCCCCGGCGGCGCGTTTGACCTGGCAGCGGACCGGGCGGGAAGTCCAGTTTTGGTAGAAGAGTGTAAGCCCGGTGGCGATGTGGATGAGCGCCATGGTGAGCAGGCCGAGCTCCGCGAACTTGACCAGGGGGTCGAGGGCGTGGAGGTGTTCGGCGTAGGAGTTGAAGGCGTCGAAGCCCCAATAGACGGTGAGGTTGCCGGCGAGGTGGGCGGCAAGGAAGGAGCAGAAGCCCAGGCCGGTGGCAGCCATAAGGAATTTTTTCCCCACGGACGAGGAGAAGGCGCGAAGGACCCAGAGCATGATGGAGACTCCCTGTGGAAGGATTGAGGGTTAGGGAGGAGCGCGGGGCTTCTCCCAAGCAACTGATTCCAGCAAATGATGTAATTCATTAAAGCACCCTGGCTTTTCTTGTCAACAAAATTCTAAGACGGGAAAGGCGGGGCGGGGGTGGCGTCCGGAGAGGGAAAGAGGAAGGGGGGAGTTAAGCGGTCGCCAGAATTCCATTCCCGAGGGTGTAAAACAATTTGTGTAAATGGCTGTGATTCCCTATAATCTTGGGCAGGGAGGAAAAGCCATGGCCATCATCGAAAAAGACGTCCTGGACAA
>JAGVGH010000280.1 GCA_020057225.1 Desulfobacterales bacterium
GTCCAATCCGTAACACCTGCTGAAAGCTCCCGCTCAATCTCCCTCTCCCTGTGGGAGAGGGCCGGGGTGAGGGCATACCTTGTCTGATTGCACCTTGGTAGGAGTCCTCCCTGCTAAAAATAGAAAACCGTCTGACCCGGCGCCACCTTTTCCGCGTTCTGCCCGGTAAAAAGAACGTTGCACCGTCTGGGCCCCATGCGGGCAAGACCCTTTGCCAGCGTCTCCGCCGCCTGGGGTTCCACCTTTTCCAGGCAGTTGGTGCATACCGTCATCCGCTCGGCCCCCTCCATGCAGGAATTGACTTGTTCAAGAAGACACCGGGCTCCCGCCTCGTCCAGACCGCCAATCAGAGTCATCTGAACATGGCGGACGCTTCCTCTGACAATGATATGGAAACCGGATCCCATGGCCGTGCCTCCTTTCCCGGGCTGGGCGCCCGGCGTCCGGACGCGTGAGGGACGCGCCGCCGGTACATTCCTTTTATGTGAATCAAAAAGTGCAAGAGATATTCCATGGAACACGATTTTAAAGACCAAACGCAACTCACTAAAATCGTACCCTAATATCCGGGCATATCGTTAGCACGAAAGAGGTTTGTCCAGATATAAACGTCAAGTTTCTTGACATTGCGTAAAGCGCCTACAGGAAGAGAAAAGGTCCCTTTTATCCGGTTCCATTTCCGGAAACGGGACCATGGCTGCAATTCTTAGGAATCCGGGAGGCTCCATACAATTCATACCAAAATGCGGTCCACTCCGTAACACCTGCTGAAAGCTCCCTCTCACTCTCCCTGCGGGAGAGGACCGGGGTGAGGGCATTGCTTGTCTGATTGCACCTTGGCATCAATGAGAGCGAAGTAATTGAAAAACTCCCGAAAGGGATGTTTTTGTGGATGAGGATGCGCCCCAATCTGTCATTTCCGCGCGGGCGGGAATCCATAACAGATTGAAAGGACAAAGATTCCAGCCTTCTCTGGAATGACAGCCAGGCGCAGGTTCCACAACGGGCAAGATCGGTATCCCTATGCCGCAATTTCCTCGCGGATGGCGGCCAACCTGGCGGGAAAAATTGGCGGCAAAGGATGAATGACCACCGATCGGCTGGAATAAAAATGGCGGCCAAAAGGCCGCCATTTTCAAGGTGAGGATGCCATCAAGGGAGAGACGACGCTAAACCGAAGGTCCATGAAGAAGGGGGCATGCGCTGCGCCGGCGGCACCGCCCGCCGAAGCGCCTTTTTCTTTAGCATTTAGCAAGGTCCATGCCAAACGTGACATAGAGCGTCGAGGCCATTTCTTAAAAGACCTTCTGCTTTGGCAGCCATTGCCGGCTCTGCGGACCGGGCGCGCGTGGGCCGGAAGAACCCTCAAGAAGTGGTGTCGCGTGTCCCTGCCACAGCCTGCCCGTTGTCCTTTTCCTTTGCATTCCCGCTCCCGTTTAGGGACATATTTGTCCCGCTTATCAGGACACAATTGCCCTATTCAGCCTCCAGCCTCACCTCCGCGCCCGCTTCCACCCCCACCGCCTCCCGGGCCGACCCGCACACCACGCTCACCTCCCAAAAACCCCGGCTTCCCGCCACCGCCACCAGTTCCCCAGGCTTCCCCTCCGCGTAACACCCCACAATCCGCGCGGACCGGCCGCCGCCAATCCGCACCCGCCCAGCCTTTCCGCCCCGCGCCCCGGACGCCTCCGCCGGAATGTTGGTGACAAGATTCCCAAACCGGTCCACGTCCGTCACCTCTCCCACAAGCGTTCCATCGGCCTCCGCCCGCGCCTGCCGCCATTCTAATCGGACAATTTTGTCCGGTTCAACCGCCGGGCCCAATGCCTCAAGCGCCACCCCGCCCGCGATATGCGCCGCAACAGGGGCAAAAATGTCCCGCCCATGAAACGTCCCGCCCGCCTTGGACAAAAAAAAGCGCGTCTCCTCCACCCGGAACACCCGCGCCTCCTCCGTCAAAATTCCGCTCAAAAGCCCGTTGTCGGGCGCCAAAAAAACGTGCCCCCCGTGCGCCGCCGCAAGGACTCCCCGTCCGCTTCCCACGCCAGGGTCCACAACCGCGGTGTGAACGGTTCCCATTGGAAAATACGGCCACGCCGCCGCAAGGGTTCTCCCGGCCCAGGCGATATCCTGGGCCGGCGCGTGATGGGTGATATCCACAACCCGCGCGTCCGGGCATATCCCTAAAATAACCCCGTGCATCACCCCTGCGTATTCTCCGGTACTACCAAAATCCGTTGTAAGGGTGATGACAGGAGTCATGGCCTCCGTCCCTCCGCAAAAGGCCGCCCAAGATGTTTCGCGGCAGCCTCCGATGCCCGCCTTCCCGAGGAGGTCCGCATGAGGAACCCGATTTTCAACAAATACGGCTCCACCACGTCCACCAGGGTGTCGGATTCCTCCTGAAGCGTCGCCGCGATGGCCTCGATGCCCACAGGCCCGCCGCCGTAATAATCCAGAATGCACTTGAGATAGCGCCTGTCCAGCCCTGTCAGGCCCAGGCTGTCAACCCCTTCCAGGTGGAGCGCTTCCACTACGGCCCGCCGCGTCACAGTGCCGTCGCCGCGCACCTGGGCATAGTCCCGCACACGCTTGAGAAGCCGGTTGGCGATCCTGGGGGTTCCCCGGGACCGTTGGGCAAGCTCAAGCGACCCGTCCGCTCCAATAGGCGTCTCTAAGATGCCGGCGGACCGCGTGATGATGGTGACAAGCTCCTCCGTGCTGTAAAAATCAAGGCTCCGGAATATGCCGAACCGGTCCCTGAGCGGCGCGGATAAAAGCCCCACCCGGGTTGTGGCGCCCACAAGAACAAAGGGCTTGAGGCGGAACCGGTGGCTTCGCGCGTGGATTCCCTTGTCAAAGATGAAGTCCACGGCATAGTCTTCCATGGCCGGGTATAACAGTTCTTCCACGTTTTTGGGGGTGCGGTGGATTTCATCCACAAACAGCACATCCCGCTCTTCGAGGTGGGTGAGAATCCCCAACAGATCCCCGCCTTTTTCCAGGGCCGGACCCGAGGTTATGGTGAGCCGGGAGGACATTTCATGGGCGATGATGTGGGCAAGGGTGGTTTTGCCAAGCCCGGGCGGACCATGCAACAGAACATGGTCAATGGTCTCTCCCCGGTTCATGGCCGCCTGGATGGCGATTTGAAGCGTCTCCACCACATCCTTCTGGCCCACGTATTCCAAAAGGCTCCCGGGACGGAGCGAACGCATTTCCGCGTCTTCCTCCGGACCCTGGCAGGCAGGTTCAAGTACTCCGCTCCAGGTGAGCTTGTTTTCCGCCATGGCTTACCGCTCCCCCCGGTATATCTCGTCAAACAGATCTTCCGGCCCGCTTATCGAGGGATTTCTTTCCATGGCTTTTTGCACCATGTCCCGGGCTTCCAGAGGCTTATGGCCAAGCTGCCGCACCAGCACCTCGATGACCTGTAAGGCGAAATCCTCCACCGGCCGGGCGCCCTTGGACGCGGGCGCCTCCGCATGGAGAAACTCCCCCATCTTGCCGTGCAGTTCCGCAACGATTTTCTGCGCGGTCCGCGCGCCAATCCCCTTGAGCTTTTGCAGGGCCGCCGCGTCTCTGTCTTCGATGGCCCGCGCGATTTCATGCACTGGCGCCGTAAGGGCGGCCACAGCCTTGGCAGGGCCGATATCTCCGACAGTTAGAAAGCGCTCGAAAAACTCGCGCTCCTCTTCGGTTGAAAAGCCGATGAGCACGGGTTTGGGCTGGCGCTCGGTCTGGTGATAGTAAATAAACAAAGCCGCGTCACCGCCCTCCGCCGACAGCCGGGCCGCGACCACCGGGGGCAGCAACACCTCATAGCCCACATGGCCCGCCTTCAGCAGGATTCCGTTTTCACGGCGCTTCATCACCGTGCCTTCGAGGTATCCTATCATTCATTCCTCCAGGCGGGACCATCGGGAAGGCGCGCGTGGCCGCCCGTCAGAGCCGGGAATCCCCTGCTCAGTCCGATAAGGGCGAGGGCCAGGGCGTCCGAAGAGTGTTTCGGACTGATGGGCGCGTCCCGGCCCAGGGCGCTGCGGACCGCAAGCTCCAACTGCGCCTTGGTCGCCCTGCCGTTTCCTGTTAGAACCTTTTTAGCTTCCCGTACCGGAATTTCAAGGACAGGGACACGGCGTTGGCCACAGGCGGCGAGAAGCGCGCCCATGGCCTTGCCTAAAAGAATACCTGATTTGGGATATTGGGAAAGAGAAAAAGCGGCCTCGACAACAACCAAGTCGGGCCGCTCTTCTTCCAGAAAGGAAAAGGTCTCGGAATAAATGGCGGCCAGGCGGATCTCCTGGGCATCGCAGGGCCGCGTCCCGATGACACCAAACGCGTAGCCTGTGACCCCGCGCGGTCCGCCGGTAACAATGCCCACCCCGGTCTCGTGCAGCCCAGGGTCAATACCCATGACCTTGAGGGCCATGCCGGACTCCAAAAAAGCCGGAGTTACTTGAGCGACTGCATCTTGCGCCGCGCGGTTTCCGCTTCCGGAGCGGAGGAATACCGCTTGATGAGCATATTCCAGACCTGCCTGGCGTTGGTTTTATCCCCCATGAGGGCAAAGCTCATGCCCTGTTTGAGCAGCGCGGCAGGCACCTTGTTTCCGTTGGGAAATTTTTCAATGACGTTTTGATATTCCAGAATGGCCTTCTCATACCACTGCTGCTGAAAATACGTCTCGCCGCACCAGAACATGGCGCTGTTGGCGTTCTTGCTTTTGGGATACTTGGAAAGAAACGCCTGAAATTTTTTGCGCGCGGCCTCGAAGTCGCCCTGATCGTAAGCTCCCTTGGCCGCCTCGTACATCTCATCCTCGCCCATGGCGCGGGCGGGCGGTTGCGCTTCCCCTCCCGCCGGAGCCGCGTTTTCACGCACCATGGTCTCCATCTGGTTCACCCTGCCGTCCAGCCGCTGGAGCGATGCGCCCGCGCCTTGCTCCAGCTTGGCGATACGCTCTTCGATGAGGGTGATGCGGTCGCCCTTTTGATTGACCTGAAAGCCGGTTTCCTCGAGCGCCCCTTGAATCTGGCTCACCTGCTGCATGAGGGCCTCGTTCTGGGCGCGAAGCTGGGCCACCTGCTGGCGAAGCCCCGCCTCGGTCTCGGATTTGCCGGACTCGATGTTAAGAAGACGGGTGTCAAGGTCGGCAAGGCGTTTGCCAGAGTCCTGCTCCAGAAGCATGACCCGGTTGGAGAGCGCTTGTTGCTCTTCCATGGTCACGCAGCCTGAGAGAAGAACCGGGGCGATCACAACAACCGCCGCGAGCCCTAATGGAATCAGTCCGCAATACTTCCTGGCGTGGTTCCAAGGCGATGGTTTCAGTTTCATCCCGTCCTCCGTCCCGGGGCGCCCCGCAAGGAGAGTGTGCCCGCAGGGGCCAGGGGCTAAGAATTTTGGAGCCGGGTGCCGGAGAATGAGGCAGGGCCGACGGGCGCCTCCGCCTTCCGCGGGAACCCACACGCCTGCTTTACCCGAAGGTTTGACATGCGCGGCGGATTTTCTCCGGACGTTTTTCCCGCTCCTTGAAAAGAAACCCCGCCCCTTTGTCAGAGGCGGGGTCGCGCGACACTTTCCCTTGCGGAAGGGCGAAACGCCCGCCGCAAAGCTTACTTCAGCACAAACTGGGCGCGGCGGTTCTGGGCCCAGGCGGCCTCGTCATGGCCCGGGTCGAGGGGTTTTTCCTCGCCGTAGCTCACGGTCTCAAGGCGGGCGGCGTCAATGCCGAGGTCAACGAGGAACTTCTTCGCGGCGTTGGCGCGGCGGTCGCCAAGCGCGAGGTTGTACTCGTTGCTGCCACGCTCGTCGCAATGGCCCTCGATAACCACCGCGTCCTGGCCCTTCTGGAGCCACTCGGCCTTGCGGCGGAGCACACCCTGGGCGGTCTCGTCGAGCACGGCGGAATCAAAGGCGAAAAGAACATTCTCGCTCAGGAACGCGGCGCGCTCGGCCTCGAGGGCGGCGGCGGCCTCATCCACAGCGGCAGGCTGCTCCTCGGCGGGAATGCCCTCGGTGCCCTCGGACGGTGTGGCCGTTTCCTCCGGGCCGGACTTCACGGCTTTCTTGGCGCAACCCATATTGAGCGCGAGCCCAAAGACGAGCGCCACAATCATGCACCCAATCCAAAACTTCCTTTGCATCGTCCTCCTCCTTTTCCTCGTGTGTGTGTGTTTGGCGGCAAACAAATGAGCAACTGTCCCGCGAACGGCATTGCCGCTTTGCGGGTTCCTCCGCATGGCCCTCGGCGGACCCTCTGCCCGCCGTGATAGAGCATCCGATGGCGCCACGCGAAAAAATCTGTGTAATTTGAAAGTGATACCCTCCTAAACCGGCGGAGCCGGAGAAGTTAGGAGTTAGAAGTTAGGAGTTAGAAGTTAGAATAAAAAATCATCTTTTGTTGTGTTTTTTAGTTATAAAATGGGCCTTTTTCCTCCTAGCGGCCGCGGTGCGGCAAGGTTTTTGATCTAGCCTGGGGTTTCAACCCCAGGACCAAGGCACAGACATTATCCGCGCAAAAAACGCGGATAATCCGGGCATAGAATCTAAACCGGCGGAGCCGGAGAAGTTAGGAGTTAGGAGTTAGGAGTTAGGAGTTAGGAGTTAGGAGTTAGGAGTTAGGAGTTAGAAGTTAGAAGTTAGAATAAAAAATCATCTTTTGTTGTGTTTTTTAGTTATAAAATGGGCCTTTTTCCTCCTAGCGGCCGCGGTGCGGCAAGGTTTTTGACCTGGCCTGGGGTTTCAACCCCAGAACCAAGGCACAGACATTATCCGCGCAAAAAACGCGGATAATCCGGATATAAAATCTAAAGCGAGGGAGGAAAACGCCAGCAACTCTCCCATTAAAAATCTCCTAAATTGGGAGACCAATCCGGCTCGCTCTGCTCTCCGGGCATGCTCAAAAGCCTCCGCTCATCCGAGCCAAGCGCTGTCATCACATACACCCGGTCCGGCCCTTCCCTGTCGGTCATATAGGCCAGCAGCATCCCGTCCGGCGACCATGTGGGGGACTCGTTGTTTCCCGCGTCCCGGGTAAGCTGAAGCGGCTCTCCGCCGGACGCGCTCACTATGTAGATGTTGAATTCTCCGGCCTCCAGGCCCGAGTAGGCGATGGTTCCGCCTTTGGGGCTCCACGCGGGAGCTGTGTTATAACGCCCGCGGTACGTGAGCCTGCTCACCTGGCCTGTGGCAACAGTCAGAATATAGACCTGGGGCCCTCCGGACCGGTTGGAAACAAAAGCCACCTGGCTGCCGTCAGGGCTCCACGAGGGGGAAACATCAATCCCCCAATTGTTTGTCAGCCTTTTAATAATTTTCCCGTCCCCGGTCAATGAATAAATCTCCGGGTCTCCGGAAAAAGACATGCAAGCGGCCAGAACGAACTGGGCGGGATGCCATGCCGGGGTAATGTTGGTGCCCTGGAATTTGACCACCGTGCCCATGACCCCGCCCGCCTTTTGAGCGCCCTGGATGTAAATGTGCGCCCCGCCCTGGCGGTAGGAGGTATAGGCGATGTGCTGGCCGTTGTGGGACCACGAGGGCGACACCGCGATCTTGCTGCCCCGGGTGATGGCCACGGGATTGTACCCGTCAAAGTCGCACACATAAATCTCCTTGTTTCCGGAACTGGTGGAAACAAAGGCGATGCGCGTGTCAAAGCAGCCCCGGGTCTGATACAAAGCCCACAGGATTTCGCTGGCAAACTTGCGGACCACGCGGCGGATCTGGTCGGGCTGGCTCTTATACCGCTTGCCAACAACGAGCTTGCCGTTTATCGCGTCCATAAACCTTAGCTCAACGTATAATATTCCGCCCTGGTTCTCAACGGAGCCTGTGACCATGTACTCGGCGCCGATGCCCTTCCAGTTGCGGAAATTGATGCGGTCCTCGGTCACCCCGCTTGACAAGTTGTCAATGAACGCGCGGGGATTTAAAATGTCGAAAAAACCCGTGAAATCCAGAATGGAGCGCATAAGCTGAGTGCCATTGGTGGCCGAGTCCTGCGCGCCGGCATCCTGGGTGGCCGCCACAAAACTTGGAACCGCTACTGCCAGTTTACGGGCAAAAGGAGAAACCGTAATTTCGGCGTCAATTTTACCCGCGGCATAAGCGCTGGATGTTTCAAAACCCAGAATGCTCCGTTGCGACCCCGCCGTCTTCGCGCCAGTGAAAATAAATGCCGCGGCGGCGGCCATGCCAATTACGAGAACCGCTGCTATGGTTTTCCATCTTAAGAATGGTTTTAAGGGATTCATTCTTCGCTTCCCGTTGTAGGAAAAAAGCATTCTTTCCTTGATGATCACAGACAAGTGAACAACAATCTTTGATCTCACGCGCTAAGTTGGAGGCGTGAAGTTGATTACGACAGTATATGTGTCTCCCTCCCAGTCTTTCGGTATAGGAGGCACCGGATTGGCTTTTTCGACTGCCCTGCGCACCGAGTCATCAAAATAAGGATTCCCTGAGCGCTGATCAAACATGCTATCCCTTATTCCTCCATCCCTCGTGATCGTTAACATCATCCGCGCAGAGGGTTTTTCTCCGGTTCCGATAAACTGATCAGGGCAGGACCAGTTTTTATGAACATGCATCTGTAACTGAATGTTATACAACTGCATCACCTGCAGCGAGGGGGTCTTTCCCAGGCCACCAGCGCCGCCATACCCTCCCCCGTCCGACTTCACCCCTGTCTCCACCGCGGCCGTCTCGCCGGCGCCAAGCCGCCGGCGCATATCGGCAATGGCGCCTTTTACCGTATCTGGCTGTTCGGCGTCCACGTTCTTCTCAATATCCCTGATTACCTCGTGCAGCGCCTTTTCAGCGTTGTACGAGGTCTTCTTGGCGCTCTTCTTGGCCTTGGGCAGCGGCGGGGCGGCCTCCGGGTTGGGAAGCACTGTGGATTCCGCCGGTTCCGGCTCCGCCTCCGGCTCGGCCACCTCTTTGGGCGCGGGCTTGGGGGCCTCGGCTTTCACCGGCTTCGCCTTTTTCGAAGGAGGCGGCGCGGGTGGCTCGGGCGCGGCCAGACGGTCCGGCTTGGGAGCCGTGGCGGGTTTTTCCTTGACCTCGCCGGGCGCGGAACCTTCCCCAACAGGAAGATTCACCAAATCCACTGGAATGACCTCCATGGGAAGCGGACGCGACCAGCCAATGTTGGACACAAGCACAATCACCACAATGACCACACAATGGGCCGCCACAGACAAGGCCGTCATCCTGAAAAAGGTCTCGTCCTTTTTCCCGGCCTCCTGCCTGTATATTGTGTAGGCGTTTTGCACCATGACCGCACCTGCCCTTAGCGTTTACGGTCCTCCTCGTTCGGGGGCTGGGTCACAATGCCCAGCTTGGCGATTCCCGCCTGCTTGGCGGCGCTCATCACCCGCACGACAAGTCCGTAGGGAACATCCCGGTCCGCCCGCAGAAAAATCTGCTGGTCCGGGCGGTTGGTGTTGATTTCCTTGAGTTTGACAACGAGCGTTTCCGTGTCGGTCAGAAAATCATTGATATAAATTTCTCCCTTTTTATTGATGGAAACCACAAGGTTGTCCTCCTTGGTCGGAAGCGGCGCCTCCTTTGTCTCTGGAAGCTCCACAGGAACACCTTGCACCATCATGGGGGCTGTCACCATAAATATGATAAGCAGAACCAGCATGACGTCAACAAAGGGCGTCACGTTGATCTCCGACATAAGCTCGCCTTCTTGTCCGACCCCCGCCATGCCTAGCCCTCTTTCTTCGTGAAAATCTCGCGCTCAACAATGTTGATGAAATCATCGGCGAAATTCCGAAGCTGGCTGTCCGCCAAACGCACGGACGACATAAAATAGTTGTAGGCGATGACCGCGGGAATGGCCGCGGCAAGTCCCGCGGCGGTCGCGATCAGCGCCTCCGAAATACCCGGGGCGACCACCGCGAGGGTGGCGGTGCCCATCTGGCCGATTCCCTGGAAAGCACTCATGATACCCCAGACCGTGCCAAAAAGCCCGATAAAGGGAGACGTGTTTCCAATGGTTGCCAAAAACGGCACCCATTGGGAAATCCGCGTCACCTCGGTCTGATTGGCCCTTCGGAGCGCGCGCTCAACATTGGCTCCGCTCCGGAACGCGGCGGAAGCAGAACCGTCTCCCCCGTGCGCGTCAGCGGTCTTGGTCAGTTTGGACATCTCCAAATAGGCCACCCGGTACGCCCGCGCAATGGAACTGTTGTTAAGCTGCTTGGCCCGCGCAAACGCCTTGGAAAGATCCCCGGACCGCCAAAAAAAGTCCACAAACACCGTGTTTTCACGGCGCGCCCTCCGTAACTGAACGCTCTTGGTGAAAATAATCGCCCAGCATACAACGGACAAGCCGAAAAGAATAAGCAAAATCAGCCGGACCATAAGCCCGGCGTGCAAAATCAGTTTGAGAACTTCCGTGTCCGATACGTTCATTTCTGCCCTGGCGCGGTTGAAATAGGGCCAGCACCCCCTCTGGCCGGAAGGTTTAAAAGACTATACGACGCCATGCGGCATGTCAAGGGTTTTGCATTGCCCCACAAAAAAATTTCCCGTGATTTTAGGGCGATAGCAAAAAACCCTCTTTGACTCATGCTGTTGCATTCCCTCTTTTCGACATCCCGCGTCATAACACCCTGCCCCGGCTTCCTTTCTGTGCCAATATCCTGGGGTTGAAACCCCTGGCCAGGCCAAAAACCTTGCCGCTACACGGCTGCTATGAGGACAAAAAACCGTTTTATAACAAAAAAACACCCTGCAAACATGTTTTTATCCCAACTTCTTCATTCTCCGGCTTTGACGGCTGAGGCTTAGTGCTTATCCCTAAATACTGCTGAGGAGGATTTTAGGGGCACTTTTTCATCGCGGGCGCACGCCGTGCGCCCCTACGGTTATGTGACGGCCGTTA
>JAGVGH010000096.1 GCA_020057225.1 Desulfobacterales bacterium
GTAGGTTGGGTGGTTCCGGGCCGCAAGGCCCGGGTTCACCCAACATTTCTAAATGATTCCTTTGTGTTGGGTGAACCTGCCCTTCGGGCGGAACCACCCAACCTACCTTAAATTTGTCGTTTCAATGTATTTTGCAATTACCTCTTAGAGTTTTGCAATTGCCTCAGTAACTTTTCTTATCTAAAATGGGCCAGGGCCGCGTCCTTGTCAATCAAATTTTAAGTGCGTCCTCTATGCGGGACTCACCCCACGCTCCAGGTCGTGCCCGCGGGACTGTCCTTGATGGTCACGCCAAGGGCGGCAAGCTCGTCCCGTATGGCGTCCGCGGATTTGAAGTCCTTGGCCTTCCGGGCCTCGGCACGCTTCTGAAGAAGCGCCTCAATATGGGCGGGGTCCACTCCGGACTTTTTTGCCCCGTCCTCTTTTTTCCGCGCAAAAAACACGGAAGGCTTTTCCCCCAGAAGCCCCAACACTTCGCCCATCCGCAAAATGTCCCGGCATTCCGGCAAGGGCGCTTCCCGTATCCGGGCGTCCAAGAGCCGGTTGGCTTTCCGCGCCGCGTCAAACAACACGCCAAGGGCCGCGGCGGTGTTGAAGTCGTCGTCCATGGCCGCCCGGAACCGCTCCCAGTAAGGACCGTTCCTGGCGCATTCCATGTCTTCCCGGCAGCCTTCCTCCTCCATGCGCGCCAAAACCGCATAGGCCCGTTCGAGTCCTGTCTGCGCCTCCTCCAGGGCCTGGGCGGTGTAGTCAATGGGGCTTCGGTAGTGTTTGGAAAGCAGAAAGAGGCGCACGGCCTCGGGATGATGGGCCTCAAGCACACCCCGGAGGGTTAGAAAATTCCCCAGGGATTTGGACATCTTTTCCGAGTCAATATTGACAAAGCCATTGTGCATCCAAAACCGGACAAAGGTTTTGCCAAAGGCCGCCTCGGACTGGGCGATTTCGTTTTCATGGTGCGGGAAGATGAGATCCTGGCCGCCGCCGTGGATATCGAAAAACATGCCCAGATGCTCCTTGGACATGGCCGAGCATTCGATGTGCCAGCCAGGCCGTCCAGCCCCCCAGGGACTGTCCCAGGAGGGTTCCCCGGGCTTGGCCGCCTTCCACAGCACAAAGTCGTGGGGATTTTCCTTGCGCGCGTCCACTCCCACCCGGGCGCCCGCCTCCATGTCCTCCAGACGCCTGCCCGAGAGCCTGCCGTATCCGGGAAAGCTCTCCACACGGAAAAAAAGATCCCCGCCCGCCTCGTAAGCCGCCCCTTTTTCAACCAGGGTCCGGCATACTTCGATAATCTGCGGGATATGCTCTGTGGCCTTGGGCTCCAGGGTGGGCCGTTTGACCAAAAGGGCGTCCATGTCCTCGTGGAACTCGCGGATGTAGCGCTCCGCGACGGATGCGGAGTCCGTTCCCAGGGCGTTGGCCCGGGCGATGATTTTATCGTCCACGTCGGTAAAGTTGCGGACATAGGTGACCTTGTAGCCCAGGGCCAGAAGGTAGCGGTACACCACATCGAAAACCACGACAGAGCGGGCGTGGCCGATGTGGGCGGAGTCATAGACCGTTGGCCCGCACACGTACATCCGGACATGTCCGGGTTCGGCGGGTTCAAAGGGTTCCTTTTTTCTGTTGAGCGTGTTGTGGATGGTGAGGGCCATGGTTTTCCTCGAAAGTAAAAGGGGCGGCGCCGGGTTCCGGCGCATTTCAGTATTCTAATCCAAAACGCGCGGGGGTCAAGCGCGGTGGAGCGGATACGGATTCAGCGTTCCGCGAGGCAGGCCACGCACAGGGCGGCCATGCCCTCGCCGGTTCCTGTGTATCCCATTCCCTCGGTGGTGGTTGCCTTGATGTTGACACGTTCCGCGGGAACGCCCAGGGCCTGGGCGATGTTTTCGGCCATTTTGAGGCGAAAGGGCGCGATTTTGGGAGCCTGGGCGATGAGGGTGGCGTCCACGTTTTCAATCCTGTACCCGCACTCCTCCACAAGACGCGCGCACCGTCCGAGGAGCGCGAGACTCGATACCCCTTTGTAGCGCGGATCGGTATCCGGGAAATGCCGTCCGATATCTCCAAGCCCGGCGGCGCCCAACAGCGCGTCGCACACCGCGTGGGTGAGGACATCGGCGTCCGAGTGGCCGAAAAGGCCCTTTTCCCAGGGGATATCCACGCCGCCGAGAATGAGTTTCCGGCCCGCCGTGAGCCTGTGGGCGTCAAATCCCTGTCCCACCCGCATGGAATGCTCCCTGGTGTTGGGTTTTCCGTGTCCGGTTTAGATTCTATGTCTGGATTATCTGCGTTTTTTGCGTAGATAATGGTTGTTCCGTGGTTCTGGGGTTGAAACCCCAGGCTAGATTAAAAGCCTTGCCGCACCACGGCTGCTATGCGGATAAAGGCCCATTTATATCAAAAAATCTGTGGAAACAGGGACTTTTTCCCTATTATTCTAACTCCTGACTCCTGACTCCTGACTCCTCCGGCTCCGCCGGTTTAGAAACCCCTACTCCGCGCCTCCGCCTTCCACTGCCCGGATTTTGGAAGCCACGTTGTCCTCGATCCAATGGGGGTCCCACCACTCGATGGGATTGACAAAGGTATGCTGGACCATCATGCCGAAATGCAAATGATCGCCCCCGGCAAGGCCGGTGGCTCCGCTTTTGCCCAGCAGGTCGCCTTTTTTGACCATCTGGCCCACGGCGACATCCATGGCGCTCAAGTGGGAATACTGGCTGAGTATTCCAAAGCCGTGGTCAACAAACACGGTGTTGCCGTAAATGCCCATGGCCTCCGCGAAAACCACCTTGCCCGCGTTGGCCGCGGGCACAGGACTTAAAGCAAGGGAGGCGAGGTCCACACCCAGGTGGTACTGGTCATCCACAATGGCGCCCTGGTAGCGGTAGCTCCGGTGGTCCGCAAAAGCGGCTCTGGGCGCCGCGTTGGGAAGCCGCAAAAACTCGCCGGTCCAGTGCAGGGCCTTGTCGGAGTTCTTATACACGGCGACCGCGGTCTCGTAGTTGGCCTGCCGGAGCTTGCGGTTGATGAATAAAAACCGGTCCAGAAGCGTGCCCTGGGAAAGCTCCGGGTGGTCGGGGGCGAACTGGGCGGCGACAGTCTGAATGAAATTGTCGCTGATTTCGAGGGTGTCGTCTTTGAATTTTTTAGGCTTGATCTTGTTGGGGAATCCGGCTGTGCCCACGTTGCCTGCGGCGTCCTGGGCCTCAACCCGCAACTGGGTTTCCGGCCCCTGGTTGTGGGCAAGGGCGAAAAACCCAAGAAAGATGTTCGGGTCTTTGAAGTGGCCGGAATAGCCGTCGAAGAACCTGTCTCCCACGCGCACCCCGGTTTTGGCCCCGGTTTCTGACACTTGGTAGATGACGAGTCCCGCGCCGCCCTGGTTGAGGTAGTGCGCCCGGGTGAGAACCGAGATGGAAGGCGGGCGGGAGTCAATGGGCACGGTTATCTCTTTATGGGAAAGATTGCCCTTGCCCCAGTCCCGCATGGAATGGTCGCGGACTGTGACGCGCAAGGTGGCCTCCCCGTCCGGGAAACCGAGTTTTTTGGGTCGGACGGGAATCGAGAAGGTTTTTTCCGGCACATCCCCTTTTGCAAGGAGGTTTGCCTTGCCGTATTGCTCATCCAGAAGCACGGCCAGTTTGCCGCCCGGGCCCGCGAGTTCGATATGGAGGCTTCGTATGCCGTTGCCGGGGTCCGCCACTTTTCCTTCCAGGACAGCCTCCGCGCCGATGGCCGGAATGTTTTTTGCAAGGGTGATTTCCGGCTTTCCGCCTTCCAGATGCGGGATAAATATCCAGGCTCCGGCACCCAAAAGGAATGCCAGAACAAGGAAAAAGAGGCCGATTTGGAAATTTTTAGTTTTTAAATTCAAGGTGTTGACCTTTCTTTGCGTGGTTTTCAGCACGGAGGAACCATAGCAGCTTGAAAGGGGTGAATCAAGCCCTGATTTCAGGCCGGGCCTTGGCGCGGCCTTTCGTTTCTTGACATCGGAAGAGGGGGGGGTTAAAGCGTCATCCCTTGGGAGGCCGCGTTCTTTAAACCTTTCACATCAATGAGTCCGCCATGGTGCAAGTGGTTGTCAAAGGTGTTCCTTTCGGCGCGGGCGCGCCCCTTGTCCTTGTGTCCGGTCCCTGCGTCATCGAGAGCGAATCCGCCGCCCTGGAGACCGCCGAGGCGCTTTCCTCCATCGCCGGAAAGGCGGGGATTCCCCTTGTGTATAAATCCTCCTATGACAAGGCCAACCGGACCTCCATTCACGCGTACCGGGGGCCAGGGCTGGACGAGGGTTTGAGGATTCTTGAGAAAATCCGCTCCGGGCTGGGTTTGCCGGTGCTCTCGGACGTACACACGCCGGAGGAGGCCAGGGCGGCCGCAAACGTTCTGGATGTGTTGCAGATACCGGCGTTTTTGTGCAGGCAGACCGATCTCATCGTCGCCGCGGCCAAAACAGGCAAGCCCATCAACATCAAAAAAGGCCAGTTCATGGCGCCCTGGGACATGGAGCACACGGCGGCCAAAGCGGTGGCCGCGGGCAACAACCAGATTCTTTTCACAGAGCGCGGCGCCTCGTTCGGATATAACAATCTGGTGGTGGATTTCAGGAATGTGCCCATCATGCAAGGGCTTGGCTGGCCGGTGATTTTTGACGCGACCCACAGCGTGCAGCTTCCGGGAGGATCCGGGTCGTGCTCGGGCGGGGACCGGCGGTTCGCGCCGGTGCTGGCCAGGGCGGCGGTGGCGGCGGGCGTGGACGCGGTGTTTTTCGAGGTGCATAAGAATCCGGACAAGGCGTTGTGCGACGGGCCCAATTCATTGGACCTGGAGAGCCTGGGCGGGGTGTTGCGGCAGCTCAAAGGAATCCGGGAGGCGGTGGGGGATGCCGCGGCCTGGTCCGGGGAGGAATGACAGGCAGGGCGGGCCGGAAAAAGGGGAAGACAGCTTTAAGTGAGAAGTTATATCCTCTGTCCGGATTATCTACGTTTTTTGCGCAGATGATGGCGCAGCCCTCAAAAACGGGCCGTTTACAACCAGCCCTTAAGCCTAAAGCCTAAAGCCTTATAGCAGCCGCGTAGCGGCAAGGCTTTCCCCTGGCCTGGGGCTTCAACCCCAGGGCCATGGCCTGAATCCGGAAACCCGTTTCAACCCAAACCGGCCGGTGGCGCCCATGGAAACCAAAGCGGTCTGTCCCGAAAAACTCGCAGGCGTGAAAGCCCTTGTTCTCGATGTGGACGGGGTTCTCACGCGCGGGGACATCATTTACAACGGCGGGGGCGACGAGATAAAGGTCTTCAGCGCGCGGGACGGGCTTGGCCTGCGGATGCTCGCGCTGGCCGGGGCGCCTGTGGCCGTGCTGACAGGAAGGCGCTCCGCCGCGCTCCTGCACCGGATGGCCAACCTGGGAATCACGCGGATTTGGGACGGCGCCCGCGAAAAGACGCCCGCGCTTATGGAAATTTCCGAGGCTCTGGGAGTGGCGCCCCGGGACATGGCCTATATGGGAGACGACTTGCCGGACCTGGGAGTCATGGGCCTTGTGGGCTTCCCTGTTGCTGTGGCGGACGCCCATCCCCTTGTGGCGGAGGCGGCGGTGTGTGTGACCCTGGCCAAGGGAGGGGAAGGCGCGGTCCGGGAGGTGTGCGAAGCCCTGGTCCGGGCGAAAGGGTGCTGGGATGAGGTTCTCCGGAAAGTGGCCGCTTAGGGCGCTCCTGGGCGCGGCGCTCATCCTTGCGGCCGCGTCCGGCCTGGGATTCCTGAAAAAAGGGCCGGGGAACAGCGCCGCCCCGCCGGCTGCCCCGGAAAAGCAGGAAGAGGAGCGCGCCGCGGATCTTGGGCTTTCCCGTGTCGAGCATTCCGCCACCCGGAAAGGGGCCAAAATCTGGGCGCTCAAGGCGGAGTCCCTGGTTTTTTCCGAGCTGGCCAAGGAAGGCCAGGTCAAAGACATAGACATCGTGTTTTACGCGGGACAAGGGCGCGAGGCGCGGGTGACCGCCCGGCTCGCGACCATTGACTCCGAGGCCAATGATGTGACGCTTTCGGGGGGGGTTGTGCTGAAAGACGGGGATTTGGAGATAACAACGGAAGAGGCCCGCTATCTGGACGCGGAGCGCAGTTTTGTGGCTCCGGGTCCCGTGCGTCTTTCGCGGGACGGGCTGGCCCTTTCAGGCGACCGCCTGGAATACGGTTTGGACAAAGAGGAGGCGCGCCTCACGGGCCATGTGTCCGCGCGGTTCAGCGCCCGGGGACGGAGCGGGCAGCGATGAGAGATAAAAGGCTGTTGCGCGCGGTTTCCGCCGCCGCGCTGTGGACGGTTCTGGCCATTGCCGCGCCCGCGTCCGGACAGGAGCCGGGAGCAACCCCCCTGGGTTTTGATTTTTCCAAGGGCGCCATTGAGGTCAAGGCCGACAGCCTGGTGGTGCTGCACAAGGAGAACCAGGCGGTTTTCAAGGGCAATGTGAGCGCCGTTCAAAAGGACACCCGGCTCAGCGCCCGGGAGCTTGCGATTTGGTACGATCCCAAGGCCGGGGAAAAGGGCGGGGAGGACGCCGGAGATTCCGTCAAGAGGATGGAGGCCCGGGGGGATGTGCGGATTGTGAACCCCGCCGCGGAGAGCGAGGCGGAGCTTGCGGTGTATGACGCGGGGGAAAAGACGCTGGTGCTTACGGGAAAAGAGGCGGTGCTGAAACGCGGGGAATCGAGTGTCCGGGGGAACCGGATCGTTTTGTATATCAAGGACGGCAGGCTGCAGGTGGAAGGCGGGGGAGGCGGTCAGGTGGAGGCGGTGTTTTTTCCGGAGGAGGCCAGGGAGGCAGGGGGGAGCAAGGGCGGGGAGTGAGGGGAATGCAAGGCGCCGGGAGAGGGGAAGGTTGCGGCGCAAGAGAATAACAAGAGGCAGGCGCAAAACTCCCCTATGGCATGGCCCTGCGGAGAGACTCAATCGGTCGTTCCTGTGCGGGCGCGGGTTTCGCGACAGGCGGGAACGGTGTTCCCGGGATGCAATTGCCTCAGTCCTGAACCGCGTTGTCTCCCGCCTGAAAATCTGCTACAGTCCCTCCGGTTCCGGGACAGGAGCTCCGCTCCCGGCGGCCTGGGCAAGCCCTGCCAAGACGCGCGGTTCGAGAACCGGAGCGCCCGAATGCTCCGATATGCCAGTCCGGTCCGCACACCCTGCCGAAAGCGGGCCGCGCGACACGAGGTGACTTATGAAAAAACATTCTGCGCTGACTGCTCTTGCGGCGCTGCTTTTTGCGGCATCCTTCCCCGGAGGCTGCGGGACCGTGGTGGACAGCATGGCCCCTGTCACAGGAATCTCCGCAGGCGACATTTCCCTGTCTGTGGAAAACTACACGCCCCGGACAGCCCAGGCGCTGTTGCCCTACAAAAACAAGGCCGTCATGCTTCGGGAATTCATCAACCGGGCCGAAAACACCCGAAAAAATTCCTACCCCTCCCAGGACACCACCCTCTGGTACCGGACCGGCAAAGGCCCGGTCGGGAAATTCTTCCGGGCCTCTTTTGAGAAAGCCCTTACCTCCGCAGGCATGGTTGTGTATGAGAGCACAGGGCTTGCGGCCACCCCAAAGCTCGAACTGAAAATTCTGCATATTACTGACAGGTCGTTCAGAGGCGAGGCCACTCTGTACACCCTGGACGGACCGACCACCAAAATGCTGGACATTGTCTGGCCCCCGGCCAAAAACGAAAATCCGGAGACCTTGGAGCAAAACGCCTACGCGCACATGGACGCCATTGTCACCACGCTTTTCACAGATCCCCGGTTCACCCGGGCGTTCTTCAAAAAATGAGAGGCTGCCATGAACACACAGCGGATTTCCACACGGATTCTTTTCCCCCTTCTTCTTTTCATCCTCGGAGCGCATGTTGCCTGCTCCGGCGTGGTGGACAAGACCTCGGGCGTGACAGGGATCTCCCAAAACGACGCCAAGCTCATGGTGGACGACTATGACCCCCAGGCCGGTCCAAAACTCGCCCGGTACAAAGGCGCGGAAATCGAGCTGCGCGCGGTCTCCAACAAGTCCAAAAACACCCGGAGCTGGTCCTACCCCAGCAGTGACGGCAGATTCTGGTACCGGGTTGAGAAGAACATCGGCTTCTACTTCAAGGGCTGCTTCCAAAAGGCCCTTATGTCCGCAGGAGCCACGGCCTATGATGTCAAAACCCGGGCCGAGGTGCCCAAGCTGACAGTGACCTGCCTGTACATCACGGACAGCGCGTTCAAGGCCGAGGTCACCCTGGAAAACCAGGGGGCCACCCTTACCAAAATCTACGACCTCACATGGAAGCCGCCCGCGGTCGAGGACAGAGGCGTGCTCGCGTACAACGCGTACCGGTATATGGACCATATCGTCCTTTCCGTGTTCAGCGACCCGGAATTCACCTCTGTATTCTTCCGGAAATAACGGCGCCGCCATGGAACACAGGACAGCCATCGTCACCGGAGGGGGCCGCGGCATCGGCCGGGCCATCAGCCTGCGGCTCGCCCGGGACGGTTTTTTCGTGTTCATCAACTACCGCGCCGGAGAGGACGCGGCCAGGGAGACCCTTGCCCTGGTGGAGGAGGCCGGGAGCGCCGGGCGGCTTTTGCCTTTTGATGTGCGCGACACCCAGGCCGCCAAGGAGGCGGTGCGGGGCGCCGCGGCGCTCCACAAGCGGCTGGATGTTTTAGTCAACAACGCCGGACTCACGGCGGACGGCGTCTTTGCCATGATGCCCAAGGACTCCTGGGATCTCGTGCTTCAAACCACCCTGGACGGCTTCTACAACGTGACCAAGCCCGCGGTTAGGGAAATGACCAAGGCCAAAAGGGGGTCTGTTGTCTCCATCGCCTCGGTGGCCGGGCTTGTGGCCAACCGGGGGCAGGTGAATTACTCCGCGGCCAAGGCCGGGCTTATTGGCGCCTCCCGGTCCCTGGCCGCGGAGACGGCCCGCGCGGGAATCCGGGTGAACACGGTCGCCCCGGGATTTATCGAAACAGACATGTCCTCCAAACTGCCCCGCGAGGCGCTCCTTGGCCTCATTCCCATGGGCCGCCCCGGTCTTCCGGAGGAAGTGGCGGGTGTCGTCTCTTTTTTGTGTTCGGAGGACGCCTCCTACGTCACGGGACAAACCATCGTGGTATCCGGCGGCATGGTCTGACAACGCGGCGCGCGAAGCCGCCCTTGTCCGACCTGTCTCTGTATTTCCTCCCCTCCGCCGCCTCCTCCCGCCAAACACGGTATGATGGGCTTTCAGCAAGCGGCGCCTTCTCTCAAAGACCTCTCACAAAAGGAGCGCACCCTTGGACTATGAACATACCAGGGAACAGGAAATGATCCGCGAGGCTGTGAGGAGCTTCGCTGAGGGCGAAATAGCGCCGGTGGCCCAGGAACTGGACGAGGCTGAAAAATTTTCGCCGGAACTCACCCGCAAGATGGGGGAAATCGGACTCTTTGGCATGTTTGTTTCCGAAAAATACGGAGGCCAGGGTCTGGACTACGTCTCCTACATCATTGGCGTGGAGGAGGTGGCCCGCATAGACGGATCCCAGGCGGCGACAGTGGCGGCGGGAAATTCCCTGGGCATTGGACCGCTTTATTACTTCGGCACCGAGGAGCAAAAGCAAAAGTATCTGCCCAAGCTGTGCGCCGGAGAGGGTCTTTGGGGATTCGGGCTCACCGAGCCCCAGGCGGGCTCGGACGCCGGAGGCACCCAGACCACGGCGGTGCGGGACGGCGACGAGTGGGTGCTGAACGGGAGCAAGATTTTCATCACCAACGCGGCCTCCCCCATCTCCATGGGCGTGACCGTGCAGGCCATTACCGGAAGGCGGGACGACGGGAAGCCCCGGTACACCTGCTTTCTGGTGGAGCACGGAATGCGGGGGTTCACCGCCCGGGAGATGAAGCGCAAAATGATGTGGCGCTCCTCCAACACCGCGGAGCTTTTTTTCGACAACGTGCGGGTGCCCAAGGCCAATATTCTGGGGAATGTGGGGGACGGGTTCCACCAGATGCTCAAGACCCTGGACGGCGGGCGTCTTTCCATCGGGGCCATGGGTCTTGGCGGCGCCCAGGGGGCATACGAGCTGGCGCTCAAGTACGCGAAAAAGCGGGAGCAGTTCGGCCAGCCCATTGGCAAGTTCCAGGCCATCGCCTTTAAACTCGCGGACTGCGCCATGGAAATCGAGTGCGCGCGGAACCTCCTGTACAAGGCCTGCTGGCTCAGGGACAAGAAAAAGCCCTATGAAAAGCTGGCCGCCATGGGCAAGCTCTACTGCTCGGAGACCATGGGCAGGGTTGTGAACCACGCGGTGCAGATCCACGGCGGGTACGGGCTGATGAAAGAATACGGGGTGGAGCGTTTTTACCGGGACCAGAAGCTGTTGGACATCGGCGAGGGCACAAGCGAGGTCCAGCGTATCGTCATTTCCCGCTACATCGGCTGTTGAGCCGTTCCGCTCTGAATTCCAGGAGGCGCCCCGGAAGGGCGCCTCCGCCCACACCGCCACACGGCACTCCAACAACCACCAGGGAGGCAGGCGATGAAACCCAGAGGTCCGCTCATGGCCGAACACCGGCTCATCGAGGAAATGCTGTCCGTGGTCCGGGGCCGCGTCGCCGAAATGGAACAACGCGGCGAGGCCGATCCTGTGTTCATTGACACGGTGGTGGATTTTATCCGCATGTATGCCGACCGCACCCACCACGGGAAAGAAGAGGACATCCTGTTCCGGGAGCTTGCGGGAAAAAACATGGACGGAAAAAACGCCCGGCTCATGCGGGAGCTTCTGGACGAGCACCTTTTCGGACGGCAGATAACCGGAGAGCTGGTGGCGGCCAAAGAGAGGTATCAGGCCGGAGACACGGCGGCCCTCGGGGAGATTGTGGAAAAGCTCAAAACCCTGGCGGCCTTCTATCCCCGGCATATCGAGAAAGAGGACAACGTGTTTTTTCCGGAGACAGAGAGCCTTTTTACCCCGGAGGAACTGGACTCCATGCTGGCGGAGTTCCGGGAATTTGACCGGAAAATGATCCACGAGAAATACACGCGGCTGGTGGCCGGACTGGGAGGGAAATCCCGTCCGGTTTTATAGCCGCCCGCTGGTTTGGACGGGGAAGGGCAACGGCGCGCTGTTCCCCGTCCGCTGTCCGCTTTCGTCTCTCCCCTCCCCTGCTCCCGCATGAAAACCGCCACACTGTGGAAAAATCACAACGAACCGTCCATTGACACCTTCTTATAAGTGCTTGTATAGTAGCCCTTTTGACGGACCCGGGGCAAAACACCCCATGGAAAAGGAAAACATGGACAGCCCGCGCGCCAATTTGACAGCACCCGTCCGCTCCCTTGGAGAAGGCACCCTGGAATTTGTCCGCGCCTGGGGCAGGGCCTCCATTTTTTTCGCCCGGGGCTTCTGGGCCATTCTTGCCACACGCCCCCAGCCTCTCAAATTTCTCTTCCATCTCCACTTCATCGGCGCGAAATCCCTGTTCGTCATCCTGCTCACCGGCCTCTTCACCGGCATGGTTCTGGGCCTGCAAGGCTATTACGCCCTGGCACAGGTCGGCTCCGAGGACCGCATCGGCACCATTGTTTCCCTTTCCCTTATCCGTGAACTGGGCCCGGTGCTCGCCGCCATCATGGTCACCGCCCGCGCGGGATCGGCCATGGCCGCTGAAATCGGCATCATGCGCATCTCCGAGCAGATTGACGCGCTCAAAACCATGAACATTGACCCGGTTCGCTTTCTGTTTACCCCCAGACTCCTGGCAAGCATTCTGGCCTTCCCCCTCCTCACCGCCATCTTCGACATGGTGGGCATTCTGGGCGGCTGTCTCACCGGCTCAGTGCTTATGGGCGATAATTCCTCCAAATACTTTTACGCGGTGGAGTATTCCACCGGCATGGACGATGTGCTGGGCGGCTTTTACAAGGCCCTGGTATTTGGCGCCGTGGTCTCGACCATTTGCTGCTTCCAGGGTTTTTACGTCCATTTGCGCAAGGACGGGTTCGGGGCCAAAGGTGTGAGTTCGGCCACCACCTCCGCGGTGGTGCTTACCTGCGTCATGATTCTTGTCGCGGACTACATTCTCACCTCCTTCCTTATGTAGGCGGCCATGGGCGAACCTGTCATCGAGCTTGTGAGCCTCACCAAGCGCTTCGGGGACAACGCGGTCCTGAATGGAGTCAGCCTCGCCTTTGGAAAAGGGGAAATCACCACCATCATCGGTAAAAGCGGCGTTGGAAAAAGCGTGCTTCTCAAGCACATCGCGGGACTTATCCGTCCGGACGCAGGCCAAGTCCTCTTTAAAGGCCAGGACATTTCCCGCCTTGGCAAAACCGCCCGGAAAGAGCTGCGCCAAAAGGTCGCCTATGTGTTTCAAAACGCGGCCCTGCTCGATTCCCTGACGATTTTTGACAACGTGGCCCTGCCGCTGGTGGAAAACCTAAGACTTTCAAAAAAGGAAATCCGGGAAAAAGTGAGGGCCCGCCTGGGCCAGCTTGACATTTCCGAAATCGGGGACCGTTTCCCCTCCCAGATTTCCGGCGGCATGAAAAAACGGGTGGCCCTTGCCCGGGCGCTTGTCACCGACCCCGAGACAGTGCTCTTTGACGAGCCGACAACTGGTCTCGACCCTGTGCGGAAAAGCGCGGTCCACAGCATGATTTCCGACTACCAGCGCCGTTTCGGCTTTACCGGCATCATCGTCAGCCATGAAATTCCCGATGTGTTTTTCATCTCCCAGCACATCGCCATGCTGCACGACGGAACCATCCATTTTTACGGTCCGCCCGGAGAAATCGAAAACTCCGAGGACCCTGTGGTCCGGGATTTCCTGCACGGGATCGAGCCCCGTCAAGACGCGATCACGGGAGCGGAGAGCGGCGCCCAGATCAGACGGCGTTTCGGACGGGAGGCCTCGCGGCCGGAGGAGGACCCCTCTGTTTTCTCCATCGTGCTCTTTACGCTGGAAAACATGGACGATGTGAGCCGGCGCGCGGGACACATGGCGAGCCAGACAATAGTCCGCAACTTCGCCCTGGAGCTCAAGCGGCACATGGGCGCGCACGACACGTTTTCACGGTATGGGATGAACAAGATTCTGGCCCTTTTGCCCGGCACGGGCAAGGCCCGGGCGGAAAAACTCTGCGAGCGGCTCGCGCGGGAAATGGACGGGAACCCTCTGGCCCAGGATAAAACCTGCCCGGGAGTCGTTTTCTCGGTGACCGCCGGAATCGCGGAGGCCAGGCAGGGCGACTCCTTCGGCAACGCCTTGCGCGAGGCGGAGTCGCAAACAGGCACCCTTTACACCTTCAAGGTCTGTTGACCGGAGTGGCGACATGCGGCGCGGTAGTCTTGAAACAGCGGTCGGCGTTTTTGTGCTCATTGGCCTGGGATGCGTGGGATATCTGGCTGTACAACTGGGCGAGCTGGGGGTGTTTCAAAAAAAAGCCTATTACAGCGTGCTCGCGCAGTTCGATTCCGTCTCCGGTCTCAAGAAAGGCGCCAGTGTGGAAATGGCGGGCGTGGAAATCGGCAAGGTCGAGGACATCGCCCTGGAAACCAGGCGCCTTACTGCCATGGTGAAGCTCAGGATACGCAAGGATGTGCCTCTGGACGAGGACGTTATCGCCTCTGTGAAAACCTCGGGGCTTATCGGCGACAAATACATCAAGCTTTCCCCGGGCGGTTCCGAGACCCTGCTCAAGTCCGGGGATATCATCACCGAGACCGACTCCGCGCTGGACATCGAGGAGCTGGTGAGCAAGTACGTGTTCGGTAAAATGTAAGCCCCTTGCGGGGCGGGAGGTGTGGAATGAAAACCAAGACCTGTGTTTTGGCGGCCCTGGCCGCCATCGTCTTTTTAGCCGCCCTTCCTTTGCAGGCCGCGGCCGCTTCCAAGGGACCCATGGAGACGCTGCGCGCGCCCCTGGACACCATCATTTCCCTGTTGGAAAACCCCCGGTACAAGAACGGGGCCAATCAAAAGGAGCAGGGGGAAAAACTGCGCGGCACCGTGGATTTGGTCTTCAACTACACGGAAATGTCCAAGCGGACCCTGGCCCGGTACTGGAAGGATTTCAGCGTCGAGGAGAGAAAAGAGTTCCGGGATCTTTTCGCCGAGTTTCTCGCCAACATCTACATCTCGAAAGTGCAGGGAAATTTTTCCGGAGAAAAGGTCGCGCTGGACCAGGAGGAAATAACCAAAGACAAGGCCCAGGTCAAAAGCCGGATTATATTAAAGGACTCCGAGATTCCGGTGGATTACAGCATGATTGACCGGAAGGGGGACGGAACCTGGGAAGTGTACGACGTGTCCGTTGAAAACATAAGCCTTATCAAGAACTACCGGGATCAGTTCTCGAAGATTCTACGGAAGGAAAAGCCCGCGGACCTCATTGTCAGGCTGCGGAAAAAGGTTGAGGAGCAGCGGGCGGGCAAGAACGTGGAATCCGAGGACATCAGCGGAAGCGCCGGGACCGGCGCAGGAGGAGGTAAACAATGACGCGCCGGATTTTGGGAACCGCGCGCTCCATGGCTTTGGCGCTGGCGGCGCTCTTTGTTTTGGCGGCGCTTGCCGGATGCGGCCACGCTTCCAAGGCATCCGGCCCCGCTCTTCAACCCGCCGGGGCAACGGACACGGAACCGGCAAAGAGCGCCATGGCCAAGGCTTCCCCAAAGAATGAGGACACGGCCGCCAGGGAGAAGGCCGGCGCGGAACAAGGGGAGGACGCGGAGCTTCTGTCGGATGACTTGGATTTCCTTGAGGAGGAATCGGAATCCGCCAGGGAGGACGGGAGCGTTGCCGACCCCCTTGAGCCATTTAACCGCGCCATGTTTACCTTCAATGACCGCTTGTATTTCTGGGTGATGAAGCCTGTGGCCCAAGGGTACAAGGCCGTTTTGCCCGGCCCCGCCAGGACCGGCATCAGGAACGTGTTCGCGAACGCGGGCACGCCTGCCCGGTTTGCGAACTGTCTTTTGCAGTTCAAGGGAGAGGCCGCAGGCAGGGAGTTCGCCCGGTTTTTCATCAACAGCACAGTGGGAATCGGGGGGCTTTTCGACTTTGCGGAGCAGTACACTCTGGTCCATGGCAAAGACGAGGATATGGGGCAGACCCTGGGGCGCTGGGGGCTTGGGAACGGGTTTTTCGTCGTGTGGCCGTTTTTAGGGCCGTCGAGCCTTCGGGACACGGTTGGCAAGGCCGGAGACTCGTTTCTGTCGCCCACGGCGTACATGGACCCGTGGTGGTCTTTAGGGCTGAGGGTGACGGACACGGTGAATGACACGTCGTTCCGGATAGGGGAGTACGAGGGGCTTAAGGACATGGCCTTGGACCCGTATGAGGGGATGCGGAACGCGTATCTTCAGAACCGGGGAGCCAAGGTGAAGGATTAAGAGATTATCCATAGAGGCAATTGCAAAACTCATAGAAACGACAAATTTAACGTAGTCCGGATGGTTCCGCCCGTAGGGCGGGTTCATCCAACACAGAGGAATTATTTAGAAGGGCATTACTTGTCTGATTGCAACTCGGTATTAGGGATAAGCGCCAAGGAGGGCGGGAGCCTCGGGGGGGGCGAAGAGTCTTTTGCTGTGCGGTGTGAAGATATCTTCACTCAAAATTTGCCGACTGAAAAAATTTAACGCTGGGGACAGCGTAAAAAAATCCAAAAAATTGTTATATTTCAATTTATTATACCCTATCTTCCGTCTAGGAGGGTAGGGTATTTTTTTCTTGACAATAAAACCCCCCTCCTGGTAACTGAATCTGGCTTCATCTACTGGCCGACGCCAAACCATCCTTCCGCGTTTTTGAACCCTGGAACGCGGCGCTGGGCGGCGCTTTCGGCTCTTTGAAGACCCCCGGAAATTCTGAATGAGGTTTGACCTCAGTAAGGGAGAATTTAGAATATCGAACCGCGGAACAGCAGAACCGCGGAAGTGGAGGCAAAGACGAATGATGAATATCGAACCGCGGAACAGCAGAACCGCGGAAGTAAAGGCAA
>JAGVGH010000115.1 GCA_020057225.1 Desulfobacterales bacterium
TAACGGCCGTCACATAACCGTAGGGGCGCACGGCGTGCGCCCGCGATGAAAAAGTGCCCCTAAAATCCTCCTCAGCAGTATTTAGGGATAAGCACTAAGGCCAAACTGCGCCCGGAAACTTCCCGGCCCGTGGGCGGGGCTTGGCCCGCGCGCATCAGAAATACATGAAAACAGACCGGGGTTCAAGGCGCGGGATTCCGGAGGCCGCCCCGGTTTTTAAATCCCTGCCCGGACCTTTCAACTTCTCCGGCCATGGTAAAGGAAAACGCTTCACCCGCCGGGAAAAGCTATGATATAAGACCGTTGCCAACGAAACGCCAAGGCGTTACGAAAAAATAATTTGTACATTTGATTGTTTTGTGGTATTGTATTGCCATGAATGACATGGCGGCTATACAAGCCAAATACAAAGGCCCCTCCCCGCGAATGGACGAGGCCCCGCCGCGTATATGGGCGGCTGTGGAGGCGCGCGGTCTCGGGCGTGGCGGGATCACCCTGGTTGCCCAGGCGACAGGAGTGTCCCGAACGACGAGACACTCTGGCATCAAAGAGTTGGAAACGCAAGCCACTGTTCTGGAATTTAGAAGTGATGGAAACCCGCGCATACGGGCAGCGGGCGGGGAGCGCTAGAGACTTACAGTAAAAGAGGAAACATTGATGGAGGAGGTAATTGCAAAATGAGGCGTAGATTCACCTTCCTCCCGTTTCCTTACGCATTTGACACTCCCCGAAATAGTGGACAGCATAACAAGGGCCGCTCTGTGGCCGTGCCGTCCAAAACCCCTCCCGGGCCTTCGGCCCGGCTGGAAGACTTCCAATTTTAAACCCCGCGAAGCGCGACGGGGGGAATGGCGCGGGTTATCTTTACCGCACATTGCACAAGGGAGGCGGCCCATGCGAAAAATGCCCGTGGCGGCGGTGTTGACAATTGCCATAACATTCCTCTCCTCCTGCGGCGGCGGAACCCTCCCGCCTCCTTCCAACCCCCCCATATCCCCCAAAGCCCAGGCCGCCAAAAACTTCGGCTCCTACTCCTTCAACCCCGCCCCCCCCCTTGCGGCCCGGGTTCTCCCCGCCCCGGATTTCGTCTCTCTCTACCTTGGCGAAATGGACGCCATCAACGACTATGCCAACTACTCCCCCAGCGAGGCCGAACGCGCCCAAATCGCAAAATCCCTCGACGCCCTGCCCCCGGATTACAAAAAAACACTGACCGAAAGCCTGTTAGGAATCTACTTCATCCAAAACTACCTCGGCTCCAGCTACACCGAGTATGTCCTTGACACAAACAATAAAATTTACACCTTCATCGCCATCAATCCCGCTGTTCTCAAAAACACCGCCAGCGAGTGGCTCACCCAAAAGGAACTCTCCTGCTTTGCGCCGGTGGAAAACACCCATGTTGAAATCCGCGTCACCTGCGGTTACAATATCCCCGCCCTGGACTGGGTCCTGATGCAGGCCGCGTCCCTTGCCGTGGACTACGCCAAAGGCGTCACCCCCTATCCGGAAAAAGCCGTCGCGGACACCCCGGGCAGGGGGGTTCGGGAATCCTGGTGGACCAAAGGAATCTGGAAAGAGGAAAACCGTTTCGACCCCTCCATTGATTTTCCCTTCCAGGCGGATGTGACCTTTTACGGAATCGGCGGCGGCCCGAAAATCGGGCTGGACCAGGCCCCGGAGGTTTATAAAAAACTCTCGAAAACCCCGGTGGCGACCCTCCACGGCGCCACAGGATGGGCAATGGATTTCGCTGAGTTCATGGCGTTTTACCATGTGACCCAAAAGCTCCGGCAGCCCTACCGGATAGATGTGTTTAAAAACGGTTTCCCGTCCGTGTTGTACGCCCCCGCCACCAGCCCCGCGGTACGGGCGCGCTTCCAGCTTGCGGACAGGTTCTACACCCGGAACTGATGACTCCGGCCTCAAACCGGACACGAAAGGCGGACTATGCCCAGGACCATCCTCGTTGTGGAGGATGAACCCTCCATCGCGGGAACATTGTCTATACCCTGACCACGGAAGGATACACCGCCGTCCACTGCCCCACAGGGGCCAAGGCGCGCAAGATCCTTGCCGGGGGCGGCGTGGGCCTCCTCATTTTTTCTCCGCACGGCGCGCCATTTCCACCGGAACGCCCAGGGCGGCGGCCATGCGCGCCATGTCGTTTCCAAAACGCGGCAGATTGGCCTCCCGGTAGGCCCGCTCGAAAGCCATAAGAGCCGCGGACCAGGGTTCCAGCGCCAAAAGGCCGGAAGGGTCCGTCACCGCCCTGGCCGCCTCCCCGTAAGGCGGGGGAAGATGCCGGGCCAGGATGACAGGCTCTCCCACCATGAGCGCCATACGCTCCGCAAAGTTCTTAATCTCCCGCACGTTCCCCGGCCAATGGTAGGCCGTGAGCAGGGCCAACGCCTCCGGGGACACGGAGCGCGGCCCTTTGGGGTTGTCCCGGGCGTATTCCCCTAAAAACTCCGTAAGCAAAGGCCCGATATCCTCTTTCCTCTCCCGGACCGGCGGCATATACACCGGCACCACGTTCAGCCGGTAGTACAAATCCTCCCGGAACGCGCCTTTGCGAACCTCCTCCTCCAGGTTTTTGCTGGTCGCGGCAATGATGCGCGCGTCCATGTCAATGTCCCGGCCGCCTCCCACCCGCTGGAATTTCCGCTCTTCCAGCACGCGTAAAAGCCGCGCCTGGGTTTTCAAGGGCAGATCCCCCACCTCGTCCAGAAAAAGCGTGCCCTTGTGGGCCATTTCAAAGCGTCCCCGGCGCCGTTGAAGCGCGCCTTCGAACGCGCCTTTTTCATGGCCGAAGAGTTCCCGCTCGATCCATTCCCCTGAAAAACCCGCGCAGTTGATGGCGGCCATGGGGTGTTCCGATCGGTGGGAAAGGGTGTGGATGGTGTGGGCCACCAGTTCTTTTCCCGAGCCGTTTTCCCCGGTGATGAGGATCCATGCCTCGGTGGGGGCCGCAATCTGGATTTGCCGTGACAGGTCTAAAACCGGTCCGCTCTGGCCGGTGATGTGGTGTTTTTCGAGGTTTTTTTTACGGAGGTAGCGGTTTTCCTCGGCAAGCCGCCGGAAATTGAGGGCGTTGCCGATGGTCACCACCACCTTTTCAATGGACGGGGGTTTTTCGATGAAGTCGTAGGCCCCGTGCTTGATGGCCTTGACCGCGGTCTCGATGGTCCCGTGCCCGGTGATCATCACCACAGGAATAGCGGGCTGGTCTTTCCGGATGGCTTTTAAGGTCTCGATGCCGTCCATTCCGGGCATCCAGATATCCAGAAGCACCAAGTCGGGAGAATGCGCGGAAAGAACTTTCAACGCCTCGTATCCGTTGGAGGCGGAAAGCACCTCGTAGCCCTCGTCCCCGAGAATGCCTCCCAGGGACTGCAGGATGGCCTGCTCGTCATCCACAATGAGGATGGTTGGAAACATGCGGTCTCACTCCTTGGTCTGCCCGCCCTGGGCAGGCAGCTCGATGATAAAGCGGGCGCCCCGAGGGTGGTTTTGCTCCATCCGGATGGTCCCGTTGTGGTCGCTGATGATGCTGTTGACGATGGAAAGCCCAAGCCCGGTTCCTGTTTTTTTGGTCGAGTAGTAGGGCTCAAAAAATTTTCCCGGGTCAACGCCGGTCAGCCCTTCGCCCGTGTCGGTGATTTCCAGCCGGACCTTTTGCCCCGCCGGTTCCAGGTCCATAAATACGCTGACCGTGCCGGGTTCTTCCCCAATGGCCGCGATGGCGTTGTCGAAAAGGTTCATAAGCGCCCGTTTGATCTGCCGGGGGTCCAGCAACAGAAGGCCCGGGAGGCGCGCCACCCGGGTCTCGAAAACAATGGACGGGTTTCCCTCCTGGTACGGGGCCATGGCTTCCCTGACAAGGGCCGGAAGGTCCGAGGGCACAGGCCGGGGGGCGGGAAACCGGGCAAAGGAGGAGAACTCGTTCACCAGGTCCCGTATAAGGTCCACCTGGTCCACAATGGCCCGGGTGCATTCCGAAAACACAGGGTCCCCGATGGTATCCCCGAATTTGCGGGAAAGACGCTGGGCTGAAAGTTTGATGGGGGTAAGGGGATTCTTCACCTCGTGGGCCACCCGGCGCGCCACTTCCCTCCAGGCCGCCATGCGCTGGGCGCGCTCGAGCTCGGTCATGTCGTCAAAAGCCACCAGCATGCCCACGTACCGGCCCTGCTCATCACGGAGCGCGCTGAAATGGACCATGAAACTCCGGGGCCGCCCGCCGATGACAAGGCCAAGAGACATATCCACCGTGTCCCGTCCGCCGCCAACCGTGGTCTGCATGATTTCCTTGAATTTGTCCAGATGCCCGCCCCGCGGAAGTGTCCGAAAACTCTTTCCGGTGACCGAGGCCGCGCCCACTTCGAGCATTTTCTCGGCGCTTTTGTTGAGAGTGGTGATGACACCCCGGGCGTCAAAGGAAATGATTCCTGTGGAGACGTTTTGCAGCACGATTTCCATGTAGCGGCGTCTTGACTCGATTTCGGCGTTCTGTTCGGCAAGCCGCGCCGAATGCCGCTCCAGTTCGACGCGCCCCGCCCGCAGATCCCGGCACATGGAGTTGAAGGCGTCCACCAGCTCCCCCATTTCATCGTCGGAACCCCGCGCGATGAAAAAAGAGAGGTCTCCGCCCGCGACCCGGCGGGTTCCCTCCGCAAGGTCCCGTATGGGAACAGTGAGGGACTTGGCAAGATAAAAGCCCACCCAGACCGAGGAAAAGACGATAAGGGCGGCGACGATGGACAGCGTAAGGTAGAACCCCGTCTGGATGGGTTTGAGCAACACCGCCCGTTGCCGGTACTGCTCAAAACCCCGGGCCACGAATTCCATGTTGGCGGCGAAGTCCGGGGCAAAAAGGGTGCCAGCGCCTAGAAACAGCCGGGCCGGGCCGGAGGTCCGCGGGATTCTGCAAATGGTCACCACCCACTGCCCCTCGGGCCTTGGCTGGGTGGTGAGTCTTCCCCCGGGGTCCACGCCCTCCCGGGCCACCTCTTCGGGAGGAAGCGCGGGCGGCGCCTGCCTGCCTTGCTCCACCGCCGCGCATATCCGTGTTCCGTCCGGCCCGTACACCTCAAACACATCAAGGCCGTGCAGGCTCCTTGCCTCTTCGGCCAGACCCTGGATGGCGGCGCTGTCCCCGGCCCCCTTGTTTTCAAAAAGATGCTGCGCCCGGCCCAGCACATTGCGGTGTCCGGCAAGAAGAGTCTCATACACATGCTGGCCCACATGGAGGGATTTCTCCAGGGATTTTTCCACAGGCACGGACCACCAAAACGTGATGCTGGTGTTGATGAACTGGATGGAAAAGAAAAAAAGCACCACCGTGGGCACAATGGAAAGCCCCACAAAGGCGAGCACCAGCCGTGTGCGCAGCCGCGCGCCCAAAACCTTGCGCCTGCGGTCGTAGATGAGTTTCACGATGTTGCGCAGGGCGAGAAACACAAACGTCAGCAACAAAAGGATGTTGACGTTGAACAGGGCGAACATGAGGATGGTGCTGGAGGCGGGAATGCCGCCCTGGAGCCGCGCGATGTTTTGGCTGGCCCGGGACAGCATGACGAACGCCAGGGCGCACAGGAGCATGATGCCTATCTCGATGGCCCGTTTGCGCCGTTCGCCCCTGGGCACCTTGCCGCCATATTCCCCCGGAGCCGTGCCGGTGATGTCTTTTCGCGGTTCGCGCATGCGTCGCCTTGTGTCAGTAGTAGAAGTCTATGGTGGTCCAGCCGGTGTCAAACTCCCAGTTGGACTTGAAAAACAGCACATACCGGAAATCTTCCGGGATTTTCATCTCGTCCATGCCCGCCCGGGCCTTGATGTGGTAGGATTTTCCCTTTGCAAGCAGAGCGAGGGGCGCCAGGGGAAGGTTTTCCACGCGGCACAGCGCGTTTTCGGCCTCTTCTCTGGAATGCGTGACAAAGGGCCTGCCGGGGGTCCGGGTCACGGTGTATTCCTTGCGAAGGGTGTCGTATTTAATGGTGTGCAGAACTTCGATGTCCGCGAGGGTTTTGTTAAACCACAGGCCGCGCGGGGCGGAAAGGGAAATGGTGAAGGAAAACGTGAGGGGGATGCCGCTCAAAACGCCCTCGCGCATTTCCGGCGTGATGGCGCCGGTGAGCCCGAGGCTCAAGGCCAGGCTGCCGTCTGATTCCGCCACGGAGAGTCCGGAAAGCTCCGCCTGCCCGGCCCGCGTGTCGGCGCCATGCAGAAACAAGAGGACGAAAAGGAGCATGGAGACAGCGCCCGCGCGGCGGCGGCATGTGCGAAAGAGGACGTTCAATCTGTTGCGCCTGTGCGTTTGACAGGTTGGAGGGACATGCCTTTCGGGATGGAGAAAACCCCGTGCATGGTCAGGAGAGGAAATTTTAACCCGCGCTCCGGCGCGGCGCAAGGAAAAAGGCGGTGTTGCGCGCGGTTTTTGATTGACAAAACAGGCGCTCTTCATCTAAATTCGCCTCCTCTGCCGGAGTGGTGAAACTGGTAGACGCACTGGACTCAAAATCCAGCGGGCCTTGCGCCCGTGCCGGTTCGATTCCGGCCTCCGGCACCAGAAAAAACCAAGGGGCTGCCTTCCCGGGCGGCCCCTTTTTCTTTTCCGTCCCGCGGCAAAACAGGCCCCCGGACCATGCGGGCCGGGGGCGCGGGCCGTCCGCCCAGACCGTTTTTTTTTGACATCGGCCCTCTGCTGGTGTATATAAAAAAGATTTGGGGTGGCGAAATGGCCGGAACTCTGCCGGCCCGCCAGCGCTCCGCTTACCCCGCCGGACACCGCGCCCGGCCCTATGAATTTTTCCGGACCCGGGACACTTCCTGTTATTGCGCGGAACCGCGCCCCCGGTTGCCGGGAAACCCGCAAGAGAGGTGTAAAACCATGGAATTCGCCCGCCTTGACCGACTGCCACCCTACGTTTTCGCCCAGGTCACCGAAATCAAGATGGAAGCCCGCCGCGCGGGCGAGGACATCATTGACCTCGGCATGGGAAACCCCGACATGGGCACCCCCAAACACATCGTGGACAAAATGGTCGAGGCGGCGCAAAAGGCGCACAACCACCGCTATTCGGCGTCCATGGGCATCCGCAAGCTCCGCATGGCCATCACCGATTGGTACAAGCGCCGCTATGACGTGGACATCAACCCGGAAACCGAGGCCATCGTCACCATCGGCGTCAAAGAGGGCATGAGCCACCTTGTTCTCGTCACCATCCGGCCCGGCGACGTGGTGTTCACCCCCTCGCCCACCTACCCCATCCACCCCTTTTCCGCCATCATCGCGGGCGGAGACGTGCGCGGCATCCCCATGGGACCGGGGCAGGACTTCTTCGCCAACCTAGTCAACGCCACCCGGCAGACCTGGCCCAAACCCAAACTCCTCATCATCAGCTATCCCCACAACCCCACAACCGAGGTGGTGGACCTGGACTTCTTCACCCGCATCGTGGAGTTCGCCAAGGAACACAACATCATGGTCATCCACGATCTCGCCTACGCGGACCTCACTTTTGACGGCTACAAAGCCCCCAGCTTTCTCCAGGCTCCCGGGGCCATGGACGTGGGCGTCGAGTTCTTCTCCATGTCCAAGTCCTACAACATGGCGGGCTGGCGCGTGGGCTTTTGCGTGGGCAACCCCAAAATCATTTTCGCCCTCCGCCGCATCAAGAGCTATCTGGATTACGGCATCTTCCAGCCCATCCAAATCGCCTCGATCATCGCGCTGAACGGGGACCAGAGCTGCGTGCGGGAAATCTGCGACACCTACAAGGAGCGCAGGGACGCCCTGTGCAACGGGCTTACCCGGGCGGGCTGGGACGTGCCGCCGCCCAAGGGCACCATGTTTGTCTGGGCGCGCATCCCGGAGCAGTACCAGCATCTGGGCTCGGTGGAGTTTTCCAAGATGCTCATCCGCAAGGCCAAGGTGGCGGTGAGTCCCGGCCTTGGCTTTGGGGAGTATGGAGACGAGTACGTGCGTTTCGCCCTTATTGAAAACAAGCTCCGGACCAACCAGGCCGTGCGCGGGATACGGAGCATTTTGTAGGGGGTTCTGGTCCTGGGGTTGAAACCCAAGGCGCTAACTTATATGAGCATTCTTGCTTAAAGATATATGAGGATATTGTCGGATGAACCTGCGCTCCGCGCAGAACCACCCGACCTGCATCATAATTTTACGAGAGGGTTACACGTAGGTTGGGTGGTTCCGCGCGCGCCAAGGA
>JAGVGH010000163.1 GCA_020057225.1 Desulfobacterales bacterium
CTAAATGATTCCTTTGTGTTGGGTGAACCTGCCCTTCGGGCAGAACCACCCAACCTACCTTAAATTTGTCGTTTCAATGTATTTTGCAATTACCTCTTTTCTATATGTGTTGGGCTTAGAGGCATACCCCCTGCGCAATGCAACAACAACCGCGAACATCGCGGAAACAGCCCGGAAGGGCGCGGGGTGCCTCTTTCAAACGCGGGACGGAGCGGTGCCATGACAAAACCCATGACGTACAAGGAGGCGGGCGTGGACATTGACAAGGGGAACGCCCTTGTGGATGTCATCAAGCGCATCGCCAAAAACACCCCAAGGACAGGCATGATGGGAGACATCGGCGGCTTTGGCGGCATGTACTCCCTCAATACCGCCCAGTACGACAGGCCCGTTCTTGTCGCCTCGACCGATGGAGTGGGCACCAAGCTCAAAGTGGCGCATCTATGCGGGAAGCACAATACCGTGGGCATTGACCTTGTGGCCATGTCTGTCAACGACATCGCCTGCCAGGGCGCCCGCCCCCTGTTTTTCCTTGATTACCTCGCCATGGGCAGACTGGACCTCGAGGTCGCCGCCCAAATCATCGAAGGCGTTGCCGAGGGATGCCGCCAGGCCGGGTGCGCGCTGTTGGGGGGCGAAACCGCCGAGATGCCGGGAATGTACCAGGAAGGCGAGTACGACCTTGCCGGATTCGCCGTGGGAATCGTGGACAACTCCAACATCATTGACAGCACGGAAGTGCGCGTGGGCAACAAGCTCATCGCCATCGCCTCCTCGGGCCTGCACTCCAACGGGTATTCCCTGGCGCGGAAAATTTTGTTCGACCATCTGGGGCTCAAGCCGGATTCGTATATCGAGGCGTTTCAAAAAACCGTGGGGGAAGAGCTGCTCACGCCCACGAAAATTTACACCGAGACCCTGCGGAGCCTGGGCCGGGCCGCCCGTGTCCTGGGTCTCGCCAACATCACAGGAGGCGGCATCCCCCACAACCTGCCGCGCATCCTGCCCGGCTCCTGCAAGGCCGTGCTGAGGAAAGAAAGCTGGGAGATTCCTCCCGTGTTCCAGTATCTCATGCAGGCCGGAAACATCGCCTGGGAGGAAATGCTCACCACCTTCAACAACGGCGTGGGGCTCATCGCGGTGGTGGCGGAGAAGTCCCAGGACGACGCCCTGGAGGTGCTCCGGGCGGTGGGGGAAAAAGCCTGGGTGATAGGCGGCCTTGAGGAGCGGGACGCCCACGAGCCAAGAGTGGTGTGGGAGTGACCGCCATGGAAAACGGCAAATCCGCAAAGAAAAATATATGGACGCGGCTTTTGGAGTGGTTTGCCCGGGGCGCGGAGGCGGCCCCTCCCTGCCGGTCCTGAGCGCCCCGGAGCGCGGGGGTCCGTGGGACGCCCGAAACCGGACTGCCAAAACCCGGACAAAAACGCGCGTCCTCCGGGAAATAACAACCGGCCCGCGCCGCCCGGCGCAGGCAACGTAGGGTCTGTTCAAAAATTACTGCACCATTCGGTGGCCGATTTGCCCGCGCGGCCGCGTTCCGCTCCTTGCGGAATAGAGAGACTATTCCTCCGTCGCGCGCCTTGCCGCCCGGGCAAATCGGCCACCTCTGTGTGACACAGTATTTTTTTCACCGACCCTTAACAACCTGCCCCGCCAGGGAGCGGGACCGCCCATGCCCGAGCTTCTTTACCCGGTTTTAGCCTTTGCCCTTTCCCTGGCCCTTGTCCCCCTTGTCCGGGCCATTGCCCGGGCGCGCGGCTGGATTGCCCAGCCCGCCGCCGACCGCTGGCACACCAAACCCACCGCCCTTATGGGTGGTATCGGCATTTTCCTCTCCCTGGCCGTTCCCCTGGCTTTTCTAGCGGAGTTTGACCCCGCCGCCCTGCTTGTCCCGGCCCTGGAGAGGAAAAGCGCCGGAGGCCCTGCCGTCACGGTGCTGCTTCTTTGCTCCGCGTTTCTTTTTATACTGGGCGTTGTGGACGACTTTTTACGGCTCAAGCCCCAGACCAAGCTTATCGGCCAAATCATGGCCGCCTCTCTTGTGGCGTTTTACGGATACCGCCTCACATGGTTCGAGTCCCAGACCGTTGACACCCTTGTCACCATCCTCTGGATCACCGGCATCACCAACGCCCTCAACCTCATTGACAACATGGACGGCCTGTGCGCGGGCGTGGGCGCCATCGCCTCATTTCTTCTCGGATACCTTTTGTGCGTCCAAAGCCCAGTGCCCGCACTGGCCGCGTGGTGCCTGTGCGCCGCACAGACAGGCTTTCTCTTCTACAACTTCAAACCCGCCAGCATCTTCATGGGCGACTGCGGCAGCCTCGTCATCGGCTTTTCCCTGGCCTTTCTCGCCGTGTGCTACTCCGGAACCGTGGCCCGCACCGGCACCATCCCCCATATTTTCGTGCCCCTCCTCGTGCTTATGGTGCCGCTGTTCGACACAACCCTTGTCACCCTCATCCGCACCCTTTCAGGCCGCAAAGCCTCCACCGGAGGCAGGGACCACACCTCCCACCGCCTTGTCCTCATCGGCCTCTCGGAAAAACGCGCGGTGCTCGCCATCTATGTCATCGCCGCGGTCTCCGGTCTCGCCGCCGTGTTCGTGGACCGCGCGGACTCTTTCACCTCTCCCGCCGTCATTGTCCCGGTGGCGGTCTCCATGCTTCTCATGGGGGTCTATCTGGCCCGGTTGCGCGTGTATCCCGAAAAAGAATTCTCCGTGCTCCGGGACCGCCCCTTCACCCCCATCCTCATGGATCTTACCTACAAACGCCAGATATTGCTCGTCCTTCTGGACTTCGGCCTTATCTCCTTCGGCTACTATCTTTCCTACCGGCTCCGGTTCACCAACTACGCCTTTGGCGTGTATTTCCCCAATTTTTTAAGCTCCCTGCCCGCGGTTATCGCCTGCAAATACATCGCCTTCCACCTCATAGGGGTGTACCGGGGAATCTGGCGCTTTTTGAGCGTGGACGACGTGGCCACCTGCCTCAAAGCCAGCTCGGCAGGCTCGCTCCTTGCCGTGGCTGTGGTGACCTTTGTTTACAGGTTCGAGGATTTTTCCAAGGGAATCTTCGTGATAGACTGGTTTCTCACCACGGCTTTTTTACTGGGCACGCGGAGTTCTTTCCGTATCTGGGCGGATTACCTTCGGCGCGCGAACCTGGCCGGGGACAAGGTGCTTTTGTACGGCGCGGGAAGGGGCGGGGAGATTCTTCTGCGGGAGATTCTGGCCAATCCCAGGCTCATGCTCAAGCCTGTGGGGTTTGTGGATGACGACCCGCTCAAGACAGGCAAGCGCCTGCAAGGCTTTCCCGTTCTGGGCGCGGCGGAAAACCTGGAAACCCTGGCGTCGGAACTGGGCGTGGCAGGCATCGTAATCACCTTTGCCGCGGCCCAGGGCCCGGACCGTTTGCCCCGTCTATTGGCTTTGTGCAAGGCGCGCGGGCTTTTTCTCAAGCGCTTCGCGGTGTCTGTGGAGGATGTGGAGACAGAGGCTGCCCCGCCGCGAATTCGCGTTCAATAACCCCGCGGATCTCGTTGCCGATGGCAATGCCCAGGAGGATGAACGCCGGGCCGTGAAGTTTGCCTGTGGGTGTCCGGAAGGTGGTTTGGATGCGGGCCAGGCTTTCCATTCCCAGGGGATAGCGTTCGAGAAACAGCGACAAGGGCGCATGGAAAAAGGACGCCATGTGCCACACGGTGTCCGTGAAGTTGTCCGGGCCCCAGCGGAACTTGTCAGCGTCGTAGAGGCAGTCGGAGATCAGCGCGCCGCCGGGGGTGTTGACAGGCTCCGGCTCCAGAAATGCCTCGTGGTTCCGGATGGCCTGACAGATATCCCCCACCTCGTCGGGCCGCAACGGATAATCCGCCAGCAGTTCCCGGGCCGCCTCGGCGCCCCTTTGGGCGTGGTGGCGCTCCTTTCTTCGCATGTCGTGCAAAAGCCCCGCGATCTGCGCCAGCAAAAGCCTCCGGAGAAGCCCCTCACTTGTGTATCCCGCCCGCTCCCCTTCAATCAAAGCCAGCGCGCCCGCGTCCAGGGTCACTTTGACAAGGTGTCCCATGCCGTGCCCCAGGTCGTTGTCCACGATGGCGGAGACATGGTCCCGCAGACCCAGCACAAGGGGGTCGGAGTCGAAAAACGCGCGGGAAAGGGCGCAGGGGCGCGCGTGGACGGTGTAGAACTCCGGGGCGGGGTACAGGGAGGCGATGGCCAGGGCGCGTTCCCGGATTTGAGCGTAGAGCGGGTCCATGGTTCTCCGGTTCCGTGGGCGTTCCAAGGGGCCGTGCCGGGCTTTCGGAAGCAGCCGAAGGTGAAAGGGCTGTGAGCTTGGAGGGGATGATACCAGCCTGAGGGGAAAGACTCAATGGGAAAAGGCGGCGGGGCGGGGGCGGCGTTGTCTTTGCCGGCCTCTATTTCTTCCGGTCCTGGTTGCCGGGCGCGGGGCGGCCCGCGCGGGACGGGGGATTTTTACCCAAGCGCCCGCGCGTGGCCGGGCGCGCGCATGGCCGCGGGCTTCTCCTCCTTGCCCCCGCCCCGGTGTCTTGCCATTTGTTTATAATCCGGCGGCTTTCTCCCGTCGAAAAATCCGCAGGCCCTGGCGTAGGCCAGGTCTTTCGCCCACAGAGTACACAGTTCCGGATGTTTCAGCCATTTGCGGACAGGCCCGGACGCATGGAATAACTCCGTGAGGGGCCCGGCAAGCTCGGAAGGGTCCCTGAAACACTCCCAGTCGCATTCCCTGCAAAACGCGCGCGCGGAAAGGCGGGCGGGGTCAAGGTCCTGAAACTTCCCGAGGTTGTCCCGGCCCCTGTATCCGCAGGGAAACGTGTCCGCCTTTTCCGCGTCCACAAAAAAGTAGTCAACACCTCCCCGGCAGGGGAAAGAGACTCCGGTCTCTCCGCTGTATTCAAGGACCAGGGCGCGGAGCGACACGCGGGGGGAAAAGATGCGAAGGGCGCCCCTGAAATACGGGATGGTGTCGCACAGGGCCTGGAACAGCATGGCCTTTTCCAGGCCCGTGAAACGCACAACCCTGTCCGCCGATGTCGCCGCGTACACGGCGTCCAGTCCCCGCGCGTCCCCTTCCACGCTCATGGGATAACAGGCGTTGACCATGGTAAAGCCCATATCGGCCACATGCCGGAAGAACCGGTGAAACGCGGCCTTGTAAACGCTGTGGAAAAGCTCTCCCCAGCTCTCCTTGGTCATGCCCGGCGAGGGGTCGAGCAGGCGGGTGGCCGCGCCGCCGGTGTTGCGGTTGATGCCCAGGTTGGCCGAAGGGTAAATCCCGTGCGCGTGGAACACAGGCAGGGCTTTTTCGATGCCCTTGACCAGTCCCGGGAACCCCCGCATGGCTTCATGGGTTTCAGGGTCCGCGGAGTCCACGCTGATCCACAGGTTCCGTAAAGGCGTGTCCGCCAGGGTCTCCGCAATCCGCTTCATCCTGTCCGTGAATCCCGGACGGTCCGCGCCCGCGAAAAGATACCCGTTGGTGCCGGTGCGGATATACGGAATACCGGCCTGGCCCGCGTAACGGATATGCTCCGCCAGGGTTTTCACATCCAAAAACGGCTCGCCGCCGGTGAACGAGACCGCGGCGAAACCCAGTTCCCCGGCCCGGTCCAAAATGCGGCGCATGGTGTCCGGCGGAATGGTGTGCCGGGGAAAGGCGTTGTCCTTGCGCATCCCGCACTGGGGACAGGCCGCGTTGCAGCGGCTGGTCCATTGAATCACCAGTTGCCCGGGCGTGCGCCCGCGCGCGAGTTTTTTAAGTGTCCCGAACAGTTCCGTTCCCATGGCTACACCGCCGCTTCCCACTCCGGACGCACTTCCCGGTAGCTTTCCCAGAGCCGCATCCAGGCCGCCTCGAAGCTGTTGTCCTTTATATACTCACGGGCTTTTTTCCGCATCCTGGCATGCAGAGCCGGATTTTCCACGATGTCCAATATGGCCGAGACAAAAGCGCCCGCGTCTCCCGCGGGAACGATGGTCCCGGTTTCCCCGGCGATAAGGTTTTCCCTGGGTCCGCCCATGTCCGTGACAATGACCGGAATTCCCGATGCCTGGGCCTCCAGGACCGCGTTGCCGAAGGTGTCGGTAGCCGAGGGGAAGAGGAAAAGGTCGCTGGAGGCATAAGCCCGGGCAAGGTCTTCGCCGGCGAGAAAACCCGTGAACGTCACGGAAAGCCCTTCGCACGCGGCGCGCATTTCCGCGAGGTACGGCCCGTCCCCCACCACAACAAGCCGGGCCTTGGGAGCAAGACGGGCAAGCTCGCGCATCACCTCCACCAGCACGGGCAGGTTTTTCTCCTTGGAAACCCGGCCCACATAGAGGAGTTTGATCTCCCCCTCCGGAAGCCCCATCTTGGTGTAAAACCCGTTCCGCTTGGAAGGGTGAAAGCGCTCCACATCAATACCCCGCTCGTAGAACCGGATTTTGGACTTGACAACGCCCCGCTCCGCCAGCTCGGCGCCTGTGGCCCGGGAAGGCACATACACCCTGTCCATCTGGTTGTAGAACCAGGCCATGGCGCGCCAGGTCATTTCCGTGAGGCCGGGCGCGCCTGTGAGATGGGCGACATACTGGGGCAGCGCGGTGTGGTAGGTGCCGACAATGGGGATTTTGAGAATCCGGGCGATGGCAAGGGCCGCGAGTCCCACAGGACCGGGAGTTGCCGCGTGCAGATGGGTGCAGCCCTGCTCGTGGCAGTAGTCGAGCATCTGGAGAAGCGGCGGATAATGCAGGCGCATTTGCGGATACTCGGGCAAGGCAAAGGAGCCGACAGAGGGGAAATGAACAGCGCCGGGCACGCCGCCTCCGGGTCCGCAGGTGATGAGTGTAAGGTCTTTTCCCGCTTTGCGCGCGATATGCATCTGCTGCTGCAGGGTTCGGGCCACCCCGTTCACGTCATGCAGGGTGTCCGTGAAATGCGCCATGCGCACCTTGCGGCGGCCGGCAGTGTCCGGGTTCGGGATGAAAACATCCTTGCACGCGAGACACAGGCCCCTGTCGCGGTTGAACACGTTGTAGGCGATGAAATAAGGCGCGAGCATGGTGTAGAGAGAGCCTGCCGAGCCCAAAGCGTGGAACAGGTCGAAAAAGTCTCCCTTGGAGAGATTGGAAAGGGTCTGGTCCGCGCATTCCTTGAGCACCTTTTCAGAAATGCTGTTGACGAAACGGAAAAAGAGGTCCGGCCTGTCCGTGTCAGGGCCGTCCAGGTCTTTGGCGGCCTTGTGGAGAGCGGGGTTTTCAAGGATGATGTCCCGGGCGCTCTTTTGAATAAGATCCTTCAGTGTCTCCGGCTGGGAGCGGAACAACCGCGTGGGCCGGGGATAGCCCATGAGTCCCCATACCCGCCCCGCAAGGCCGTCCTCCTCCTCATGGGAGGGCAGAAGAACGTGGTTGATGAACCGGAGAAGCAGTTCCTCCTCCATGAGGCGGTCCAGGCGGAACTTGTGCTTATAATATTGGTAGGCGATGCTGTAGAGGTTGTGGGCCAGGGTTTTGGGACCGGAATGCTGCCACTTCGCCACTGTCTCCCGCGCGCCCAGGCCGGACAGAAACGTGTCCAGGCTCCACGCGCCCGGAACCCCGGTCCAGGAACGGGCCACGTTCACCGAGCTGTGGTCGTCCGAGCCGCTCACCAGAAATTTGCGCCAAGGCTCCTCGAACCTGGGTGTTATGCCGTGTTTGTCCGCAAGCCGCGCGATGAGGGCGGGCGTGAGCGCCTGTAAAATTTCCAAAAGCGCGGAGTTTTGAAAGTGGTCATGCGCGCCGTTCATCTCAAAGGTCTTGAAAAGGAGCAGAAGCCTCTCAAAGTGCCCGGGTTTAAGGCGCCCGTTGATGGAGTAAAAAGCGTGGGCCAGGGCGTGGCGGATATTATGGGAAGCCAGAACCTCCATCAGGTCGAAAATGTTTTCCCGCGCCCGGGTGATGTCCTCGTGCTGCCTTTCGGTAACGTCCCAGGCCAGCACGTGGATTTTACACCCGTCCCCGGGAAAGTAGGTGGTGATTTCCTCGGAGACAAATGTCCCGTCCAGATGGGCGATTTCAAGGGCGCCGTCCAGGGTGTTGTGGTCGGTGATGGTCACAAGGTCCATGCCCCGGGAGCGGGCCGTGCGGTAGATGTCCAGAGGATTGGTGTAGCTTTCCGGGCATCCGATTTTTTGCAGAAACCAAATGGAAGTTCTTTTGGAATGTTTGGAATGCACATGCAAATCCGCCTTGAAACCTTGGGCGCCCATCTCGGCCTCCTTACAGGTGGTTGCGGGTCGGCCGCCTGGGCGGCCCGGGACCGGAGGATCCCTTTGGAGGTGACAGGATAGGGGTGCTCCGTTAGCGGCGGATTATGGAAAACCATCTGTTGTGCTAGAATGGAGAAAGAAAAGTGTTTGAACAACGGCGGAAGCCGTGAAAACACTTCCGCCGCGCGGGGAGGGGAAAAGGCGTGTCTTGGGGAAAGGCAAAGGCGAAGACGAAGACGAATGTAGAATATCGAACCGCAGAACCGCAGAACCGCAGAACGGAAGAGCGGCATCCTTGGCGTCCATGGCCCGCGCTCCTCTTCAGCAAGCGGTATTCCTCATCTTTATCCGATATAATAATCACGTTCCCCCCTGGCGGCAACACCCAGGCGCCGGGAACGGCCCGCGCCGCACCCCCCCCCCCGGCAAGGCGCCGGGCTTCTTCCAAAAAAAGAACGGCCCGGCCGCCAAACCGCCGGTCCTACTTCGCCAGATAGATTTTCTGCCCGGTGAAAATAGGCTGGCCTTCTTTTAATCCGTTGATCTGCCGAAGGGTTTCCAGGGGCACTCCGTATTTCACATGGATGCTGTAGAGCGTCTCCCCGGGTCTCACCTCGTGGAATTTTCCTTTGGCCTGCGCGGGCTTCTGGGCCGTCTCTTTTTTCGGCTCCGCGGGAGGTTTGGGTTTTTCCGGCTCCCGCGCGGGCTTTTCCGCCGCCTGGACCGGCCGGGACTGCGCCGTCCTCGCCTGGGCAAGCTCTGTCCGCAATCCTTCCAGACGGTTGGTTAAATCCGAGGTGAGTTCGATGTTCCTCTGCACCTTCTTCTCAAGGTTGTCGAG
>JAGVGH010000242.1 GCA_020057225.1 Desulfobacterales bacterium
ATGTAGGTCGGGTGGTTCTGCGCGAAGCGCAGGTTCACCCGACAATATCCTCATATATCTTTAAGCAAGAATGCTCACATAAGTTAGCGCCTATGGGGGCCTGCCCCTGCAATTTCACGGCATCCGAAACTATAAATGTTATGCCGCTCTAGGGTTCCCTCCTTTTTTCCCTTCTGAAAATGTCGCGAAGCCGCGTGGGAACAAGGCTTTCGGCCATGGGCACAATGACGGCGTCGCCGCTTTTTCCTTTGGCATTGAAGCACACCTCAATGAACGCACCGTTTTTATTGAGCAAAAGTTTGTTGAGTCCCGGCGCGTGCCCCAGCACCTTGTCCACCCAGCCCAGAGGGGCAAGGCACACATCCAGGTCCTGGACTCCGGATTTCAGATCCACCGCGCCGGTGGCCACATACCGGACCGAAGGCCCTTGCAGCACAAAACGCTCCACAGCGGCCTTGCTCCCTGAAACGCCGATTTCCCCCTCCAGCGTGTCGAACACGGCGCCCTGTCCCGAGAACTCCCGCACATCGCCGGAAAGCACCTTGAGATAGCTGTGGGGGGAAAGGGCCGCCAGCAGCGCCGACATGGCGCCCCCTTTGCGCACAATACCGTTTTGGGCGTCAATCCGCAGCTCCACCTCAGGACGAAAGACTCCAGGCCCCACAGGATGGAACGCGCCTTCGGCAACGATCGCCGCCTCCCTGCCCTCCACCGGAAAGCCTCCCTCTCCGGACTTGCCCCACAGGGCCTCTGTCAGATCCCCCAACTCGCTGAAACGGATGCGGGCCCCGCCTTCCCAGTTTCCCGAGGCGGCCGGACTGAATTTTCCACAGGCGGAGAAGGTCCTCGCCCCGCGCGGACCCCATGCGATCTCCCGCGCCGCCACTCCTCCTGGTCCGGCCGTCGCGTCCAGCACAAAATCCTCCTGGTCCGAGCGGGCAAACCGGATTTTCCGGGCTGTCACGACCACGTTCCATTCTGTGGCCGGCGGTGTCCAGGCAACATATTCACGGTCCCACAGCCGCCGGGACGGGGAGGCGCTTGGATGCTCCGCCAGGGCGGCGTCTTTCTGCGTTTGCAGAGCGATCCACGGCGCAAGGTGCAAGAAGGAAAAGTCCGCCCAAAGGCCGCCGCCAGGGCCGGGTTTAAAGGAAACCCGCCCTTCTTGTCCGCCCCAGGAAATCCGTCCGTCCTCCACGGAAAGGCCGGTGGCGGAGGAAACAAGGGTTCCCGACATCTCAAGGGGGGCGGTCCGGACGCTTGGGACACGGGCCTCCCGAACGGCTAGGGAAAGATGAAAAGGTCTGGGGGGCGTCTCCTTTTTCCGGACGGGAGGGGACGCGGACGCGGGGGCGGCGAGGGCGCCGAACTCCGCGAGAAGCCTTCCCGGCTCCGCCTCCGGAAGCTCGAGGTCCAGGCCGGGAGGTCCTCCGGCAACAACAAGGCGTCCCGAGGCGCGCGCGCCGCGCGTTTGGACGGAGTCCACAAACAGGGTTCCGGGGCAGGACGCGGGAACATGTCCGGCAAGGGACAAAGGCAGCGATTCCGAGGGCGACAGGAACACGCGCGGGCATTCCATGTCCACGGCAAGACGGGAGCCGGAGGGGAGACACACTTCCCCGGCGGACTCCTCCCCGCGCTCCTTCCGGGCGCTTTCCGGCGTGTCCGGCATGCGAAGCCCGCGCCATTCCCACCAGCGGAATTCAGGAATAAAAACCCGGGCCTTTGCCTGGTCCGCCACAATGGAAAACTCCATGGAGCCTTCCTGTCCCCCTGCCAGGGCCGCCCGAAGCCTCCCAAGGGCGTTTCCGCCTTGCTCCTCCTTTTCAAGACGGGCGGAAAAAGGTCCCAGGGAACCGGAAAACTCCGCAAGACGCCACCCGGCCTTGTCCGCCTCCACACCGGCCCGGATTCCTCCCGCGCCTCCAGGACCGGTCCCGAACCATGCCGCGAGCTTCCAGGGCGCGGCGTCTTTTTTGGAGACCTCGACGCGGCCAAAAAGCTTTTCAGGGGGCCAGCCGGGGAGAGGGCCTCCGCCCGCGAAGAACGGCAGGAGGGGCGCGAGATCCAAGGTTTCCGCGGCAATAAAAGTGTCGCCGCCAAAAACATGGAACCCTTCCACGCGCATGGGCGCGCCGCCCCGGAAAAGGTTCAAAGGATCCAGGGCAAGGGCCTTGTTGTCCACCGTGAAGCGGCCCGTGACATTGTGGCCGCGGACGGGTCCAGGGGCGCCTGTCCATGCCGCGGAAAGCCCCTTGCAGTCCATTTCCAGGCGGTAATATACCGGCGCGGCGGAAGAGTGGATATTGGCGAACTCCAGGCCGAAACCGATGGTTGCCGGGCCTTTGGCGGTGAGGCTCCGCATCCAGGGAAGCTTTTTTTCAAGGGCGGGAAAGAGCGCGGGCCACGTGGTTTCGGTCTGGACAGCGGCCTGGATGTCCAGGCTGAGACGCCCGGATTCCGGTCCGGCGAGCAACAGAAGGCCATGCGTTTTTTCCGTCACGCAGCCCGGGTATTCCGAACGGGTAAAGTCTCCGGCCAGCCCGGTGGCGGTGAAGGCGAGGTTTCCGCAAATGTTTTGGACTGCGGGATAGCGCCCTCCCGGGTCAAGGGCCATGTCCGCGACGCGCATTCGGATGTTGAGAGAGTCCTCCCGCAGCCCCCGGGCGTCTCCGAAGCATTGCAGAAAAAGTTCTGAGATGGAACCGCCGGACACGTTTTCCCCCACCCAGCGCGCGGCTGTGGCGGGCATGAACGCGGTGGCGACGGGTTTAAGGGTTTCCCAGTCCATCATTTCCCGGGCGCGTGTCCAGAGGTGCCAGACCCGGGGGGTTCCTCCCGCGGCAAACCGTGCCTCCAAAGTCGTCACCGAGAGGCCCAGAGCCTCCACCGCAAGGGTTCCGGCGGGCGGAGTGTCTTGTGTTTTGGATATCTCGAGGGTTCCGGTGAGCGGGGTGAGAAACACAGCGCCGCCCGGAGCACGGGGGTTGTGGACCTGGGCGTTTAGAACCTCCCAGCGGATGGAGGCGGAGTAGGCCCCGGGTTTTCCGGAAAGAACGCCCTGGGCGCCCAGGGTGCCCGTGAGGGGCATGGGCGGCTGTCCTTTTTCAACAGGAGGAAGGGCAAGCCCGTCCAGGGGCGCGTCCCGGACCTCGCAGGTCCAGGTGTCTTCAAGTCCCTCCTTTTGGGAAACCCGGACAAGCCCGCTTTTTCCAGCGCAGGCCACCTTGGCGTACACATCCAGGCGGGGTTTTTCAGGGTTTGCGGAAAAGCCGACGGAAACCTTTTCCATGGAAAAGGGAGCCATGCCCCAGGACTCCGGGAAACGGGCCTGGACTTTTCCGGAAACAATGGAAAGGGAGGAAAGGCCCGGGAGCCTGGGCAGCCCCGGGGCTTCCTCTGGTTTTTCCTTTTTCCCCAACGCGGCCCACAGGTCCGGGCCAAGGGACGCCTCCGGACCCACAAGCTCCAGTTCCAGACCGGATATCCTGCCGCGTAAAAGCGCCCGGAGGGAAAGGGCCGCCCGGACACAGGCCGCCCGGGCCTTGAATCCGTCCGCCTGATTGTCCGAGAGCGCCATGTCCCAAAGCGTAATTTCAGGCTTGCCGCTCTCCCGCCACTCCAGGCGCGCGGAGCGGGCGGAGAGGGAAAGTCCCTTGGGCCGCAGAACCACGCGGTCGAGGCGGGCGAGGAGCCAGTCCGGATGATTCCACGCCCAGGCGGCCAGGGCCGAGGCCAGAACCAGGACAAAGAGCGCCCCCAGGAGGGCGGCCCTCCCCAGTTTTTTGGGTTTATGGCCGGTAGGGATGCGCACCTTCCGCCTCCGTGGCGCCGGACTGGAAAGGCAGGTTGTTTATGGCGGAATTTCCCCGCCTCGGGAGTTCATTCATACCATTGAAGGACCGCATGTCACAACACGCCAAGCCAGCATTATGTTCTTACAGGCGGAAGCGGTTTTTTACGCATGCTCTTTTCACAGGCATATTTTCCGGTTGTTCAACCTATTGTTTTCATGTTTCAAATACCATTGAAAAATATGAATTTCAAAGGGTTTCACCAGAATTCAGGAGACAGAAGTTCGGAGTTAGAATACCAGGGAAAGCGCCCGGTTTTTTAAAAAGCGGGTCTCATTCCTTACAGCAGCCGCGGTGCGGCAA
>JAGVGH010000133.1 GCA_020057225.1 Desulfobacterales bacterium
CCAGGGGCGCGGGCACGCGGGCGAGGGTGGCGGCCAGGGCCGCGGCGCTGCCGTAGCGGACGTAGCCGCAGAACTGCTCGTCCCCGCCGTCGCCTGAAAGCGCCACCGTGACCTTCTGACGGGCGAGGCGGCTGACTAAAAAGGTGGGGATGGCCGAGGAGTCGGCGAAAGGCTCGTCGTACATTTCCGGCAAGAGCGGCACCACGTCCATGGCCTCTTTGGGCGTGACGTAGAGTTCCGTGTGGTCTGTCCCCAGGTGTCCGGCAACTTTTTTGGCCCAGGGCGCCTCATCGTGGCCCGGTTCGGTAAAGCCTATGGAAAAGGTCTTGACCCGTCCCCCGGCGTGCTTTTGCATGAGCGCGACCACGGCGGAGGAGTCAACCCCGCCTGACAGGAGCGCGCCCAGGGGCACGTCCGCCACGAGCCTGTCCTTGACCGCTTGGCCCGCCAGCGCGTCCAGCCGGTCCAAGGCCTCCTCCGCGTCCATGGTCTCCGGCGGGCTTGCCATGTCGGGCAGGCGGTACCAGTCTTTGAGAGAGAGCAAACCGTTTTCAAAAATTCCGCATTGTCCGGGCAGAAGTTTTTTAACCCCGGCGTAGATGGTGTCCGGTCCAGGCACGTACTGGTATTGGAGATACTGGGAGAGCGCCTCCGCGTCCACCCTGCGGTCAAAGCCCGGCAGGGCTGCCAGGGCCTTGATCTCGCTGGCGAACCACAGGGCGCGGCCCCGCTGGCGGTAATACAGGGGTTTCACCCCCAGGCGGTCCCTGGCAAGGAACAGGCGGCGGCGGGGGACATCCCAGATGGCAAGGGCGAACATGCCGGTGAAGCGGGAGACGCATTCCGGGCCCCATTCAAGGTAGGCGGCAAGGATGACCTCGGTATCGGTGCCGCTTTTGAAGCTGTGGCCTTTTTCGGCGAGAACGGCGCGCACCTCCGCGAAGTTGTAGGCTTCGCCGTTATAGACGATAACCGCTTCTCCTCCGGGGCTTGCCATGGGCTGGTGGCCCAAAGGGGACAGGTCGAGGATGGAAAGGCGGGTCTGACCCAGGCCCGCGCCGCGCTCCGGGGAAAACCACACGCCCGAGTCGTCGGGTCCCCTGTGGGAAAGGGTGTTGACCGCGCGGGGCAGGGCCTCCGCCAGGGACTTGTAATTGTCGGGGTCAACAAATCCGGCGATGCCGCACATACAAGGCTCCTTTAACCGTCCGAAGGGCCGCTGTCACCGGCCCAAAGCCGCTTCCCGGTACAGGGTGTGGTACATCCCCTGCACGCTGGCCAGGGAATAGCGCTCCACCATGCGCGCGCGCGCCCGGGCGCCCATAGCTAGGCGTTTTTCCGCGTCCATTCCAAGCACGGCGCCCCAGCCACTCGCCAGGTCCCGGGGATCATCCGGCCGCACCACCACCCCCGTGTCCCCCACAATCAGGGCGGAATCCCCCACATCCGTCACCACGCAGGGAACCTGGCAGCACATGGCCTCGCCCACGGCGTTGGAAAACCCCTCGCCCGAGGAGGCGTTGACGGCGACATCCAGGGCCGGGTACAGGCGGTGCATGTCCCGTTGTTTCCCCAACAGTACCAGGGCCCCCTCCACTCCGGATTCCCTTGCCCAGGCCGCGAGCAGCGGGTTGGCGGGGTCCGCGCCCTCTCCAATGAGCACAAAGCGCGCGTCGGGCCTTTCCTTTAGAAACAGCCCCGCGGCCTCCACAAAGACCCTGTGCCCTTTCATCCGGTCAAAACGCGCCACCATGCCGATGACAGGCGCGTTCAGGCTGATTCCCATTTCCCTGCGGGCCGCCGCCCTTGCCATGTCGCCGGGCGTGAAAAGGTCCGTGTCAAAGGCGTTGGGAATCACCTCGAAGCGCCTGGGCCTGTATCCCAGGGATTCATGAAAGCGCTTTCCCGCGTTGGAGTTGGCGACAACAGCCCAGGGAAAGCGCGACAGCGCGGCGCAGGCCCGGCGCGCAAAGGATGTTGTTCCGCCATAGTGGCCGAGGTCCATGTTGGCGCAGCGGATGTTCCACACGACCTTTCCCCGGAGGGCGGCGCAGGCCGCCGCGAACCCCATGAGGTCCGCGTGGTAGAGCCATGTTTGCACCACGTGGGGGGAAAAGGACCGGATGATGGAGACAAGGCGCGAAAACGCGGCGGCGCCGGGTCTGCCGCGCTCCATCCCGAGGCTTTGGATTTCCACCCCCAGGGCGGAAATCATGGCCGAAACATCCCCGTGGGGCAACAGGCTCACCACGCGGCTTACGCAGGCGTTCCGCTCCGGCCCGGCCAGGAGTTTGTAGAGCATCATCTCCGCGCCCCCGGTATCGAGGGAGGTAATGATATGCAGAACGCGGGGGCGCGGGTTTTCCTGTTCCGTCCGGTTCACGGCGCCACCTTTACCATGGAAGAGTCCTTATGCCCCGTCCGCGCGCCGGTCTTTGGAATTTCCACGCGCAGCCGTTTTCCGGTTTCTTCGGGCACAAACACACGCACCTGGTTTTCAATCTCGGAGAAATAGCCCTTCCAGCGGGGCGCGATATGGTATTCGAGGGTTTCCCCGTCCGGATACGCGGTCGTGACCGAGGCCGAGAACGTGGACCAGGGAAGGGCAAAGCCCTGGGAGGTGAAGAGAATCCGGACCTTGCCGTCCCGGGCCTGGAGGGTCCGGGCAAGGGACAGGTCCGCGTCCGCGCGCACCCGGAGTGTTGTGGCGGCGTGCGGAAGATCCACATCCATCTGCACGGTCTCATAAAACGGGCGGCGGGTGAGAAAAAACGCGACAACAAGGGCGGCGGCCACGGAAAAAACAAGGACCGCGGAGCGCGTTGCCCGGGGATGCGGGGCGCCGGATTTCCCTTCCCGGACAAGGGCGGCGTCGAGGGCCATGGCGGTGAGGGCGACCGTTCCCAGGGACCACAGCACATCCGTGGGATAATGCGCCCCCTGGACCACACGGGCGGCGCCCACCAAGGTTCCATAGAAAAGGCCGAACGCTCCTCCGGCAAGGGCCAGACGCGGCGCGCGGCGGCGGAGGAAAAAGAGGGCGGTGAAGACGTAGCCCATGGTGCAGTGGCCGCAGGGAAAGGACTGTCCCTTGCCCGGGGTGCCCGGGGAAAAAACAGGCCTGTATGCCCACTCGCCGCCAAATTCCACGGTCTGGCTTGGCCTGGGGCGGCCCCAGTAGGGTTTGAGGAGGCCGTTCACCAAAACCCCTCCTCCCAAAACCACCGTGAGCAGCGCCACAAGAGCATGGCGCCGAAAAGGCGTCCAGCGGAGGGACACGAGGGAGAGGGAGAAAACACCCAGGGCGCCAAGCATGAGAAAAAGGCCGGGAAGGGTGCCATACAGATACAGCCGGCGCCAGGGTTCTTCTTCCGCCAAAAACCATCCTTCCCCGGGCCTGTAAAAGCGGGCGGCCAGGGAAAGGTCCAGCCCCAGGGCGTCGGAAAGAAGCGTAAGGGCGGCCAGGGCGAGAAAGAGCGCTGCCATCCGGAGGACGGCCCGCGCGGACGGACTGCTTGTCAAAGCGCGCGCCGCGGGAAACAGGGGGCCCGTCATCTCCCGCCCCTGTCCCCGGCGGGCCGAAGAAGGAAGTGATACCCCGCGGCCTGGGAGCGGAAGAAGAAGTTCAGGGTCTGCATATAATAAAAACCGAGTTTGCGCGCGGCCATGAAATCATTCATCCACCGCATGGGATAATAAAAGTTTTCCCGCAACACCTTGTGGACCCTGAATCCGGCCTTGCGGAATTTCTTTTCGAGCTTCCTCCGGGTGTAATGATGGACGTATCCGGCCTCATGGGAGCTTTGGGGATCCAGGAGGCCGTTCCGCATTCGCGCGGCAAGGCAGCCCTCGTTGGGAACGCCCAGAATAAGCGCCCCGCCTGGAGCCAAAAGCCGCCGGAACACGCTTAACACAGCCATGTCGTCCGGGATAAGCTCGATGACATGGGAGCACAGGATGATGTCAAAAAAGCCCGTCTCGTAGTCTGGGGACAAAATATCCTGGCGCGAGACCTGGACGCTGGGGAACTGTTTGCGCGCCTGGTCCGCGCGGCCCTGGTCATGGTCGCAGGCAAACACGCTCACTCCGGGCGCGGTGGCGAGATACTTGAGGTTCAGGCCCTCCCCGCACCCCGCGTCCAGAATCCGGACAGGCTGGTCCGGGCATTTGGCCCTGCAGGTGTTGATGGCGCGCTCGTAGAACCGCCAGCGGCGCATGACTGTTCGGCGCAGCACCGGATCATCGAGGCACGGCAGCTTTTTTGCCACGTACCAAAACACGTTGGTCCGCGTTCCGGCGGAGGGGCGGTTGCTCATGTCGGCGCTCCCGTGTCCCGTTCTGGCGTGCCCCGGGCTGGCCCCCGGGGGCGTTTATTTGACGGCCTGGATGTACAAGTCAAGCCCGGCAAACCGGCCCACAATGGGCAACAGGGTCTCACGGCTTGCGAAACGCGCCGGGTCGCAGTTCCGCTTTTCAACGGCCACCGGGGAAAACCCGCTGAACATGCGCCGGACTTCCCTTACCGAGAAAGACTGGGTTTCCGGGGCGGCCTGATGGCGGGAATTGATGTCGTAGGCTTTTTTTTGTTCCTCGGTCGCGCCAGGAGGGGAGAGATTCAAGATAAATTCTCCGGCCAGGGCGCGGATGGTTCGCAACGGCCAACGGCGCCAGTTGCGGTAAGAAAACCGGTGGTACAGCATAACCACGGCGCGGCCTCCGGGACGCAGAACCCGGAGCGTCTCCCGGACACAGCGGGCGGTATCGCCGGTGTGATGGAAACATCCTATGGAAACAACCTGGTCAAAGGAGGCGTCTTCGAAGGGCATTTCAAGGGCGCTGCCCTGCCGGGCCTCCCCGTTGTGCCCCGCGAGCCTGAGCCGGTGGTTCATCATCCGCACCGGGCCTTCGGAAATGTCAAGGCCCTGGTAAAAACCCGCATGGGCGGCAAGCCGCTGGCCCAGGGTTCCGTATCCGAGCCCGATTTCCAGCACCTTCTGCCCCCGCATGGTTTCGGGCCGTACAATGGGCAGCAGATAGGGGTAATAGGACAAATAGGCATCGTCGAATTTCCGCAAAGACTCCGCGTCGTGACTGGTGATGCCAATCGTTTGCGCCAGACCGGAACCGCACAGCTCATTCCAGAACTCCTTGTTCGCGGCGTCCAGTTCTTGTTGTTTTTCCTGGTCCATCCTGTCTGTCTCCCGCGCGCCCGCGACTGTCAGCCGCGGAGCAGTCCGTGTTGCACGATGAAAGCATGGAGGGCGGCGGCCACGGTCTGGTTTCCCTCCGGGGTGTAGTGGATGAAATCCACATACATGGCTTTGCGGTCCAGTTTGTCGAACATGGGCCGGGTGTCCAGAAAATACACGCCGGGACGGGTTTTGGCAAATTGTTCCATCCGGGCGTTTACCTTCGTGATATGGGCGTCCCACAATTCGTAGGTTTTTTTCTGCTGGTTGAAGGCCGGGACTTCCGCGGAGCGCTCCTTGTTGGCGGTCTGGTAGTAACAGGGGTCAATGGGCAAAAGGATGAGCGCGGCGCCCTGGGCGCGGCAAAGTCCGGCGGTTTCATCCCAGGCCGCCTCCACCGCCCTGAGCATGGCCTCTTCCGGCAGGGCGTTTGCCGCGCCGTCCGCCTCGGCCTTTTCCCTGGAGGCGCGGAGCGCGCTGGCGATGCGCCCGGCGTAGGCGACCAGGGCAAGTTTGTGATACCAGGGTTTGGTCCATCCTTTTTTCCAGCGGACGGTTGCCCAGGTCCTGTCAGGAGTATAGCGCCCCCTGTAGTGGGTGAGCAGGGAAACGTCGTTGGCCGCCTGGAGGGTCACCACAGAGGGCGCGCCGTACACCGGCAGCACCTCCAGCCTGAGCCGGTCCGCGGACTGGCGGTAGTTGTAGGAGCTCAGGCCCGCGCACAGCACCTTTGCCTTGGAGCCGGATTCCGCGAAAATCTTCCCCAGCCGAGCCGGGTACGTGTCGCTGTTTCCCACGCCCGCCCCGAAAGGCACCGAGTCTCCCAGGCAGACCACCAAAGGCCGCGCGCCTGGCGCAACCTCTGGAAGACGGAAGCCCCTGGAATCCAGGGTCACACCGCCCTCGGCGTAGCCGGGCCGCGCCGTGTATTCCCGCCTGTCATCCACAGGCATGGTGTAGTTGACCTTGAAAGCGTTCCCCGGGAAACACCAGTAACCGCGCTTCACGCGATGCACAACCTGTAAGCCCGCCTCGCCCGCAACAAGGGACGCCAGCAGGGAAAACACCGCAAGCAGAAGAGCCGCCCGCATTCCAAAGCGGGGAGCGGCCCCGGACTGATTGCCGTCGCGCGCGTTCGCGGTCATGGCCGCCTTTCCGTTAGTCCTTGAAATGTTTCACGAAGCACCCTTACAATGTCCCCGGAGGCGTCTCCATGTCCGTACAGCGGCGCGCTGAAATCCAGGGCCTTTTCGAGCATGGCAAGGGCGCTTTCAGCAATCCTGTCAGGGTCGGCGCCTGTGAGCGTGTTCACGCCATGGGCGACCAGTTCCACCCATTCGGTCTCGTCGCGCAGGGTCACACAGGGTTTTTTGAAAAAAAACGCCTCTTTTTGCAGGCCGCCGCTGTCGGTCAGAACCAGCCGGCAGGCTTTCAGGAGTTCGAGCATATCGAAGTAGCCCACAGGCTCGATGATCCAAAGCCCGGGAGCCGCGGCGGACTCCCGCATTCCGTGGGTGTCCAGGAGTTTCTGGGTTCGGGGGTGAAGGGGCAGGGCGACCGGGGTTTTTTCCGAGAGCCGCGCCAGGGCGTTGAAGATGCCCGCAAGGCGCTTGGGGTCGTCGGTGTTTTCCGCCCGGTGGACAGTGCAGAGCAGAAAGCCGTCCCTGGTGTTTTGTATCTTTTGGGCAAGCTCTCCGCCGGGCGCCAGGGTTTTGGCTTTTTCCCGGCTTGTTTCCCCGTAGTGGAGCGCCGCGTCCAGCATCACGTCCCCGGTGCGCGCCACCGTGACCCCGCCCTTGCCGTGTTGGATTCCCTCGGAGGAAAGGTTGGCTGTTGCGGCGTCCGTGGGGCAAAAGAGCAGCGTGGAGAGGTGGTCGGCCATGACCCGGTTGATTTCCTCGGGCATGCGGCGGTTGAAGGAGCGCAGGCCCGCCTCCACGTGGGCCACGGGAACATGCAGTTTGACCGCGGCCAGGGCGCCGGCCAGGGTGGTGTTGGTGTCCCCGTACACCAGCACCGCGTCCGGAGATTCCTTTAGGAGAACCTCCTCGGTCTTTTCGAGCATCTGCCCGGTCATGGCCCCGTGGTTCATGCCGTGGATGTCCAGAAAGTAATCCGGACGGGGGATTTCCATTTCCTCGAAAAACACGTCCGACATGTTCCGGTCGTAATGCTGGCCGGTGTGGACAATGATTTCCCGGATTCCCGTTGCTTTCCGGATGGCGCGGGAGACGGCCGCGGCCTTGATGAACTGGGGCCGGGCGCCGATGACGGTTACGAGTTTCATATTCCAATTCCTGGTTCTACTACGGCATGGCATTTAGAATTTCGGATGCCGCGCAATTGCAGGGGCAGGCCGCCATGCCCGCCCTCACAGGATACACCTTGGAAAATCGGGCAACCACAGGGGGTTGCCCCATAGGCGCTAACTTATATGAGCATTCTTGCTTAAAGAACTATGAGGATATTGTCGGGTGAACCTGCGCTCCGCGCAGAACCACCCGACCTACATCATAATTTTACGAGAGGATTACACGTAGGTTGGGTGGTTCCGCGCGCGCCAAGGAGGTATGTTATGTCAAAGGCGTCTTTCGCGCGCGGGTTCACCCAACACCTATTATTCTAGCGG
>JAGVGH010000055.1 GCA_020057225.1 Desulfobacterales bacterium
ATGTAGGTCGGGTGGTTCTGCGCGAAGCGCAGGTTCACCCGACAATATCCTCAGATATTTGAGGCAATTGCAAAATAAAGCGCAGGTTGGGTGGTTCCGGGCCGCAAGGCCCGTGTTCACCCAACAATTAAACCATTATTCCAAGATGTTGGGTGAACCTGCCCTTCAGGCGGAACCACCCAGCCTACATCAAATTTGTCGTTTCCAAGAGTTTTGCAATTACCTCTACAAAGAGCCGTTATCCTCATGGCAGCCGCGGCGCGGCAAGGTTTTCCCTTAGCCCGGGGTTTCAACCCCAGGGCCAGGGCTGTCCGATGGACTTGACCGCCCTGCTTAACCGGCGGCAGGCCGCCGGCCAAGAGAACAATCAAGTCCATCGGAAAGTTATTCTGAAAAATGCTCTCAAGCGTCCTGATTTGCAAGCGCCTGGGAAGCGCGCGCAGCCTGGCAACTTGATGAGCGCAACAAAAAAATCCGGGGTGCCGGGCCAACGCGCCCCTTGGAAACCGAACACGCCCGGGGGCGCCACATGCTGTACCATTTGCTCTATCCTCTCCACACCCATTTCGCGGGCTTCAACGTGTTCCGCTATATCACGTTCCGCACCATCTACGCCGTGCTGTTCGGGCTTGTCATCACCTTTTTCCTTGGCCCTGTCGTCATCCGCTGGCTGCGCGCCAAACAAATAGGCCAGTACATCCGCGAGGAAGGGCCCCAAACCCACTTCAGCAAGGCTGGCACCCCCACCATGGGGGGGATGATGATTCTCGCGGGCATCCTCGCGGGCACCCTGCTGTGGGCCGACCTCACCAATTCCTATGTGTGGGTCGTGGTCCTTGTCTGCGTGGGATTTGGCCTTATCGGCTTTGCGGATGATTACCTCATGCAGATTAAAAAGCGGAGCAAGGGCCTTTCCGCCCGCCGGAAATTCTGGATCCAGGTTCTTGTGGCCACGGTGGCGTGCTCTTTTCTCTTGAAAAATCCATCCTTTAATACGGAGCTTGCCATTCCGTTTTTCAAAAATGTTAAGCCGGACCTGGGCATCTGGTACGTGCTGTTCGGCGTCTTCGTCATCGTGGGCACCTCCAACGCGGTGAATCTTACGGACGGACTGGACGGTCTTGCCATTGGCCCGGTCTCCATCGCCGCCGGGACTTATATGGTCTTCGCCTACATCGCGGGCAACGTGAAAATCGCAAACTACCTCCAGGTGGGGTACGTTGCGGGCGCGGGCGAGCTTTCGGTTTTGTGCGGAGCCATGGTGGGCGCTGGCATGGGGTTTCTTTGGTACAACACCTATCCCGCGCAGATATTCATGGGCGACACCGGCTCCCTTCCCCTGGGCGCCGTTTTGGGCGCCGTGGCCGTGGCGACCAAGCAGGAGTTTCTTCTGGCCATTGTAGGCGGGATCTTCGTCATGGAGACGCTCTCGGTCATCATTCAGGTGGGATACTTCCGTCTGACCAAGGGCAAACGCATCTTCCGCATGGCGCCCCTGCATCACCACTTCGAGATGCAGGGCTGGCCCGAGCCCAAGATTATCGTCCGTTTTTGGATAATCGCCATCATACTGGCGCTTCTTTCCGCCAGCACGCTCAAATTAAGGTAGCGCCATGGAACTTGCCGGAAAAAAAGTGCTCATCGTGGGGCTTGCCCGGACCGGGCTGGCCCTTGCCCGTTTTTTGCTGCGGCTTGGCGCCAGGCCCGCGGTGGCGGACAGAAAAAGCCCGGGGGAACTGGGCGACAACTACAAAGAGGCCCTTGCCCTTGGCGTGCCGGTGATTACCGGCCCCCACCGGATGGAGGACTTTTTGGACGCCGCCCTCATCATCCCCAGCCCGGGAGTCCCGGAAACCATCGCCCCCATCGCCAGGGCCAAGGCGGCGGGGGTTCCTGTGCTGGGCGAAGTGGAACTGGCGTTCCGCCATCTCACGATCCCTGTCACAGGGGTCAGCGGCACCAATGGAAAGACAACCACCACGACGCTTTTGGGCGACATGGTGGCCGCCTCCGGAAAGAAAGTCTTTGTGGGCGGCAACATCGGCAATCCCCTTGTCAACTGCCTGGCGCCCGGCGCGGATTTCGAGGCCGTTGTGGCCGAAATTTCAAGCTTCCAGCTCGACACCACCGAGACCTTCCGGCCCAAAGTCGCGGTTATGCTCAACGTGACCGAGGACCACCTGGACCGCTACCCGGACATGGCGGCCTACGCCGCCAGCAAGGCTCTTCTTTTCCGCAACCAGGAGCCGGGAGATGTGGCTGTTCTCTCGGGAAACGACCCCGCGTGCCGGAGCATGGCCAAAGACATCCGCGCGGAGCGCTGGTTCTTTTGCGGACGCAAAGAGGGAGAACCCGGGGCGGACATCCGGGAAAAGGATCTGGTCCTTCACATCCCCGGCGCCCTTGGAAAAACCGTTGACCTTTCCAACTGGAAACCCCGGGGCGTGTTCAACCGTGAAAACGCGGCAGCGGCAGCCCTTGCCGCCCTTGCCATGGGTGTGCCCCTGGAGGCTGTGCAAAGCGCCATTGACAGATTCAAAGGACTTCCCCACAGGCTGGAGTTTGTCAGGGAGCTTGACGGGGTCAAATATTACAATGATTCGAAAGCCACCAACGTGGACGCGGTTGTCCGCGCGTTGGAGGATTTTCCCGCGCCTGTGGTGCTCATCATGGGCGGGCGCGACAAAGGCGCGGACTTTACCGTGCTTCAAAGCCTTTTGCGTGAGAAAGTCCGGCGCCTGGTGGTGTGCGGCGAGGCGCGGGGAAAAATCAAACAGGCCCTGGGGGGCGTTGTGGAGACCCGGGAGACCGTGGACCTGGCCTCCGCGGCCAGGGCGGCCCGGGAAGCCGCCGTACCCGGCTGCTCGGTTCTTTTTTCACCGGCCTGCACGAGCTTTGACGCTTTTCAGGACTACGCGCACAGGGGCAGGGTTTTCGCACAGGCGGTTCGGGAGATGTAAAGCAGGCGGGACGCTCCAAGGGACAGCGGAAAGGCGAACGGCATGAGCATCCGGAGCATCGGACAAAGAGCGGCAGGACATGACCGCGTGATTGTCATCGCGACGCTCTTTCTCGTGACCATCGGCCTTGCCATGGTCTATAACGCAAGCTCGGCCATTGGCCCGGCCAAGAGGCACCCTCTGCCTGAAACGTATTTTCTCGAGCGCCAGGCGTTGTCCGCTTTGCTGGGGGTGTTCGCCTTTCTTGCCGCGCGGTATTTCCCGTACCGCTATTATGAAAAGCTGGCGTATCCGATGCTTCTTGTGGCATTCATCTTTCTTGGCCTGGTCATGGTTCCGGGCATCGGGCGCGAGGCGGGCGGCGCCACGCGCTGGCTCAACCTGGGGCCGTTTTCCTTTCAACCCTCGGAGCTGGGAAAATTTTGCCTCATCATCTATCTTGCCTACAGCATGGCCAAAAAGGGAAAAAGCATGGCCGTGTTCTGGATAGGCGTGCTCCCCCATGTTTTCATGGCGGGGGCCATGGCGTTCATGTTCATGGTGCAGCCTGATTACGGCTCTGCGGTTCTTTTGTGCGGCATTTCCGGGCTGATGCTTTTCATGGGCGGGGTGCGCGTCCGGTATCTTATTTTGCTGGGACTGATAGGTGTTGCGCTGGTCCTGATTTATCTCTTCAGCGAGGAATACCGAATGGTCCGGGTGTACGCCTTCCTGTGGCCGGACCGGTATCCCAGCGGAAGCGCCTACCAGATAAAACACTCCCTGTTCGCCTTCGGGTCCGGCGGACTGTGGGGTTCCGGTCTTGGCGCGGGCATCCAAAAGCTCTTTTACCTTCCGGAACCTCATACGGATTTCATTTTCTCTGTGTTGGGCGAGGAAACCGGGCTTGCCGGAGTGCTTACCGTTGTCCTGCTGTATTCCCTTCTGGCGTGGCGGGGTTTCGCTGTGGCCCGGGGGGTCCCGGACGCCTTCGGGGCCTATCTTGCCGCCGGACTTGTGTTATGCATCATCATTCCGGCGGTTACCAACATAGGGGTCACCATGCGGCTTTTACCCACCAAGGGGCTCAGCCTGCCGTTCATCAGCTACGGGGGCACGTCCCTGGTGATGAACCTCATGAGCGCGGGGGTTCTGTGCAACATCGCGGCGACCAACGCCCAGGCCCTTGCGCCGCGTAGAAACGTTAAAGTCACGAGGAAAGAGCAATGTCCGGGGAACGCCTGAAAATCGTCGTGACCGGAGGCGGGACCGGCGGACATCTTTTCCCCGGCCTGGCCATCGCGGACGCCCTAAAGGAGCGTGTCCCGGACGCGGATGTTTTGTTTGTCCACACCGGCAAAGAGTTTGAGAGGACCGCCTGCGGACAGGCGGGCTACCGGAATCTTGGGATTCCGGTGGAAGGTTTTTTAGGCAGGGGTGTAAAAAACCAGCTTGCCGCCGGCATGAAACTTCTGTGGGCTGTTCTCCGGGCCATGGCGCTTTTTCTGCTGAACAGACCCCGCCTTGTAATCGGAGTCGGAGGATACGCCTCGGTGCCGTGCGTGGCCGCGGCGCGGCTTCTTTTCATCCCCGCCGCCCTCGCCGAGCAAAACGCCCTGCCCGGCAGGGCCAACCGGCTCATGGCCAGAATGTGCGGCAGGGTGTACGCGACCTACGAGGAGAGTCTTGGCTATTTTCCACATGGAAAGGCCATGGTCACGGGAAATCCGGTGCGCAAGGCCCTGTTGGACGCGGCGCGGGAAAATCCGGAAATAAGCGGGGCGGAGGCCCGGTTTCACATTCTTGTCATCGGCGGAAGCCAGGGCGCCCGGGGAATCAATCAGGCTATATGCAAGGCCCTTTCCAGGCTGCCTCCTGAAAAATTCTCCGTCACCCATCAGAGCGGAGCGAGCGATTTCGAGGATGTTTCCGCGGTCCACGCCAAATGGGGGGGAAACGGCCAGGTGTTGCCTTTTTTCATGGACATGGACAGGCGCTACAAGGAGGCGGACCTCGTTGTCTGCCGGGCCGGAGCCACGACCCTTGCGGAGCTGTGCGCCCTTGGAAAAGCCTCCATTCTTGTGCCGTTTCCCTTTGCCGCGGACAACCACCAGGAAAAAAACGCGCGGGCCATGGCCAGGGAAGGCGCGGGCGAGATGATTCTTGAAAAGGACTTGTCCGGAGAGGTCCTGGCAGGGAGGATCAAGTATTTTGAGGGCAATCCCCGGGCGCTCAAGGACATGCGGGAAAGGGCGAGGGTTTTGGGCAGGCCCGACGCCGCGCGGCTCATTGCCGACAACGCGCTGGCGTGGGTTTTGAGGGGGGAGAAGACAGGAGGAAGAAGTTAGGAGTTAGGAGTTAGAATAAAACATCATTTTTTTATTGTGTTTTCTCGTTATAAAAATAGGCTTTTATTTGTACAGAGGCCGCGTGGCGGCAAGGTTTTTGATTCCGCCTTGGGTTTCAACCCTAGGGCGCCAACTTATAGGAGCATTCTTGTTTAAAGATATGTGGTGATGTAGCCGGGTGAACCTGCGCTTCGCGCGGAACCACCCGACCTACACCATGATTTTACGAGTGGATTACATGTAGGTTGGGTGGTTCCGCGCGCGCCAAGGAGTTGTGTTGTGTCAAAGGCGTCTTTCGCGCCCGGGTTCACCCAACACATGTTACCCGATTTGAACTAGTCAAATATAACAATATAAATGTCATTAAGATAAGTTAGCGCCTTGGGTTTCAACCCTGGGGAGCCCCATTATCCGCCCTGAAAACGTAGATAACCCAAACATTGAATTCAACCCCCCAAGGACGCGCGCGGTGTACCAAAAAGCGTACCATATTCATTTCGTGGGCATCGCCGGCATCGGCATGAGCGGCATCGCCGAGCTGTTGCTCAACCTCGGCTACAAGGTCTCCGGAACCGACCTGCGGACAACCCCCATCACCCGCCGCCTGGAGTCCCTGGGCGGACACATCCGCGAAGGACATGACGCCTCCGCCTGCCGGGGCGCGGACGTGGTGGTTGTTTCCTCGGCGGTTTCCAAAGACAATCCCGAGGTGGCGGCGGCCCGCGAAGCGGGTATTCCTGTCATCCCCAGGGCCGAGATGCTGGCGGAGCTTATGCGCCTCAAATACAGCGTGGCCGTTGCGGGCGCCCACGGCAAAACGACCACCACATCCATCGTGGCGGCTGTGCTGGCAGCGGGCGGACTGGATCCCACCGTTGTGGTGGGCGGCAAACTCCGGGGGTTTGGCACCAACGCGCTTCTGGGCAAGGGCGAGTTTATCGTCGCCGAGGCCGACGAGTCCGACGGCTCTTTTTTACGCATGAGCCCCAGCATCGCTGTTGTCACAAACATTGATAGGGAACATCTGGATTTTTACAAGGATATGGACGCCATCAAGGCCGCTTTCACCGCCTTCGTGGACCGCGTGCCTTTTTACGGGCTCTCGGTGGTGTGTCTGGACAGCGAGCCGGTGCAGGAACTCTTGCCCAGGCTTAATAAAAGGTATATCACTTACGGCCTGTCCACCCAGGCAGACCTCCACGCTCTGGACCTTCGGCATGACGGATGGCGCACCCGGTTCACCGTGGCCTCCCGGAACGGCGTGTTAGGGGACGTTTCCCTGGGCCTTCCAGGGCGGCACAACGCCGTGAACGCGCTGGCCGGCGTGGCTGTGGGGCTTGAACTGGGCATTGGTTTTGACAAAATCCGGGAAGCCCTGGAGGGCCTGACCGGCGTTGACCGAAGGCTGGAGGTAAAGGGGGAGGCCAGGGGAGTGTTGGTGATGGACGATTACGGCCACCATCCCACGGAAATCCGCTGCACCCTGGACACCGTCCGGGACGCGTGGCCCAAAAGGCGTCTTCTCGTGGTGTTCCAGCCCCACCGGTACACACGGACCAAAGCCCTTTGGGACGAGTTTTCCCGCGCCTTCTATCAGGCCGATACCCTTATCATGCTTCCGGTGTATTCCGCGGGAGAACCCCCGGTGGAAGGAGTGGATTCGGCCCGTCTGTGCGCCGCCGCGCGCGCCCACGGACACAAGGCGGCGGAGGCCGCGGGGGGCCATGAGGAGGCCGTGGACGCCCTGATGCGCCTCGCGGCCCCCGGAGACATCGTGCTTACCCTTGGCGCGGGAAACGTGTATCAGGTGGGCGAACTGCTCTTGGCGCGCGGCTAAGGCAACGCCCTCCAAAGGGGTAAAGGCATGCGGGAACTGGACAGGAAGCACAGGGAGTGGATCTCCGCCCGTTTTGGGCGCGGAGTCCGGTTCGGCGCGCCGCTGTCCCGTTACACGACCCTGGGAATCGGAGGGCCCGCCGCGGCCCTGGTCCATCCCCTTGGAACGGAAGACCTGGCCGCCCTTGTCATTTTTGCCAGGGACAACGCCCTCCCGCTTCTTGTTCTGGGCAAGGGTTCCAACCTTTTGGTCCGGGACAGCGGCTTTCCGGGAATCGTGGTGAGCCTTGCCCGGGGATTTTCCCAATGCGCGGTCCTGGGAGAGCAAAACGGACGGATTCTTGTGGAGGCCGGCGCCGGGGTCTCCCTCATGCGGCTGTGCAGACTTGCGGCGAAGGAGGGCCTGGGAGGGCTTGCGTTTGCCGCGGGAATTCCGGGATCCGCGGGCGGGGCTTTGATGATGAACGCGGGCGCCCTTGGAGGCTCCATGTCGGATGTTGTGGAATCCATGGCGCTGCTCGGTCCGGACGGACGCAAAGAGGAAATACCGGCCAGCGAGGCCCGTTGGAGCTACCGCCGAATGGAGACGCCCGCCAGGTTTGCAGGCTCAGAGGGCCGGTACACGGTTATCCTCTCTGCCCGGTTTTCTTTAACACCCGGCAACGCCGGAGAGATCGCCCGGGAAACCGAACGACTGTTGGCCCTGCGCCGCCTTCGCCAGCCAAGGGGAGGCAAGAGCGCCGGATGTTTTTTTAAAAACCTTCCGGACGGAACCTCCGCGGGCGCGCTGATTGACAAGGCCGGATTTCGGGGGAGACGGCTGGGCGGGGCCATGGTCTCGCAAAAACACGCCAACTTTCTCGTCAACGCGGGCGGGGCCACGGCGCGGGATGTGTTAGCCCTGGCAGAGGAAATCCGCGCCGCGGTGCGCGGGCGTTTTGGCGTGGAGCTGGAGGCGGAGGTGAAAACCGTTGGCGCGCCGTAAGAAGAACACTTTTAGAAAGAGCGGGGACGGGCGCCGGGAGGCCGTGATGCGCTGGCTGCGCTGGCTTGCCCTGGGATGCGGCGCCGCGGTGATAACGGTCTTTCTTGGCTGCGTGTTCATTTTCTGCTATGACTTCGTGACACAAACCGGTTATTACTCGGCCAGGACGGTCACGGTGGAAGGCAACCGCCTGCTCGCCCGCGAAGACATCCTGAAGACCGCCGGGGTCGAGGAGGGGATGAACATCTACTTGGCGAGCATGCTCACCTTCCAGGCGCGGCTTGCCAGGCATCCCTGGATTGTTTCCGCAAGCGTCCGGCGGATTCCTCCCGGAGAGATTTATATCCACGTTACCGAGCGCGTGCCCCTTGCGATACTTGACATGGAGCGGCGCTATATCATGGATGAAAACGGAGTGGTTTTCAAAGCCTGGGAGCCTGGAGACCCCAAGGAGCTTCCGGTTGTTTTAGGGCTGCAAATGACCGATGTTCAAATCGAGGGAGAGCCGTTAAAGGGTCCCTATAAAACCGTGTACAGCTTTTTAAGGGAATGCCGGGACAACAGGGAGCTTGCCGCCTCCAACAGTGTCACTTACGTCCAGGTGGACCGTGAGCTTGGACTCACCTTGTATGCCAGCGACCCTCCTGTCGCGGTGCGCATAGGCGTTGACGGATTCACCGGGAAACTTAAAAGATTGCAATACGTGCTCTACAACCTGAACCGCAAGGAGGGCATTCAAGCCTCGGTGATAGATTTGAGCGACGTGGACCGGGTGGTTGTCAAACCTAGCGGCGGAACAGGGGACGGGACTCCGGCGGACAAGTCCCACAAGGAGGTTTAGGGAATGCGGGATCAGGGAGAGCTGGTCGTCGGCCTGGACATTGGCACCACCAAGACATGCGCGGTTGTCGGTGAGACCACCAAGGAAGGGGTGAACATCATCGGCATCGGCAGCCATCCCTCCATTGGCCTGCGCAAGGGCGTCGTGGTCAACATCGAGTCCACTGTGGAGTCCATCAAGAAGGCGGTCGAAGAAGCCGAACTCATGGCAGGCTGCAACATCACCATGGTTTTCGCGGGGATCGCGGACGGCCATGTCAAGGGGGACAACAGCCACGGGATAATCGCCATCAAGGGCCAGGAAATCATCGGGAAGGACGTGGAGCGGGTGCTCGAGGCGGCCCGCGCCGTGGCGATTCCCATGGACCGCGAGGTCATCCATGTGCTGCCCCAGGAATACGTGGTGGACGGGCAGGGCGGCATTCAGGATCCGGTGGGCATGGCCGGGGTGCGGCTCGAGGCGCGCATCCATATTGTGACCGGCTCGGTTTCCAGCACCCACAACATTATCAAGTGCTGCAACAAGGCGGGCCTCGAGGCCGCGGAAATCGTGCTGGACCCTCTGGCCTCCGCCGAGGCCACCCTCAGTCCCGAGGAAAAGGAGCAGGGCACCGCGCTCATTGACATCGGCGGCGGCACCACCTCCCTGGTGCTTTTCAACCAAAAGAACATCAAGCACACGTTTGTGCTGGCCCTGGGCGGCCACAACCTCACCAACGACATATCTGTCGGCCTCAAGACGCCCCTTGCCGAGGCGGAGAAAATCAAGCGCAGGTTCGGCAACTGCGCGGCGGGCAAAGTCGGGAAAGACGAGATTATTGAAATTCCCGGAGTGGGGGGAAGGAAACCCCGGCAACTGCCCAGACAGATTTTATCGGAAATTCTGGAGCCCCGTGTCGAGGAGATTTTTACGCTCCTGCGCAAGGAGATACAGGCCGCGGAAATGGAAAGGCATCTGCGCGGCGGTGTTGTCCTGTGCGGCGGGGCGTGCCTTTTGGACGGCATGTGCGACGTGGCGGAGTCCATTTTCGGGGTGCCCTGCTCTCTGGGCAAGCCCACGGGCATCAGCGGGCTGGTGGACGTTGTGTCAAACCCCATGTACGCGACAGCGGTGGGGCTGGTGCTGTACGGGGCGCGGAAACAGACGCGGCCCGTGCAGGGCAAGGGGGACAAAAACATGTTTGGCCGCATGGCCGGGCATGTCCGCAAGTGGTTCAAGGATGTTGTTTAGGCAAAGGAGAAGACCCAATGTGGGAACGGATGGACCTTGACTGGGACTGGGAAGCGGAAAGCGAGCCAGGGGCGGGCCCTTTCGGACGCAGGCGGATGGCGGCCCGGGCGCGCTGGACGGACGACGGAAAGGGGCTTCTCTTCGGAGACTTCCCCGGCGTCTGCCTCATGGCTGTCGGCGCTTCCGGCCTTGTCCGGTTCTTTGCGCGGTGTCCATTGCCTGCGGGATGCGGGCGGATGATATGACGGATGTTCCACGGCGCGCGCCGGTCCTGGGAAAACGCCGCGCGCCGGCAACTTTACATGGAGGTGGGGTATGGAAGAGCATCTCAATTTTTCGCTGGTGCGGGATGAGGAAGCCGGACAGGAAGACCCCTGCCGGATTCACGTCATCAAGGTCGTCGGCGTGGGCGGGGCGGGCGGCAACGCTGTCAACAACATGATCGAGTCGGGTCTGGGGGACGTGACGTATGTCTCCGCAAACACCGACAAACAGGTTTTGGTCCTTAACAGGGCGCCTGTCAAAATCCAGCTTGGCGCCCAGCTCACACGGGGCCTTGGCGCCGGAAACAATCCGGAAATGGGGAAAAAAGCCGCCGAGGAGAGCATGGAGGAAATCCAGCGCGTGCTCGAAGGCAGCGACATGGTCTTTGTCACCGCGGGACTGGGCGGCGGCACAGGCACCGGCGCCGCGCCCGTCATCGCCAAGGCCGCCAAAGACCTGGGCGCGCTGACAGTGGGCGTTGTGACCAAGCCTTTTGGCTTTGAGGCCAAAAAGCGGATGCGCCAGGCCGAGGAAGGGCTGGCCGCCCTCAACGAAATCGCGGACTCGGTCATCTCCATCCCCAACGACAGGCTGAGCCCCCTTGCGCCGAAAAACGCCACCATGCTGGACATGTTCCGGAAGGCCGACGAGGTGCTTCTCCACTCGGTCAAGGGCATTACCGACCTTATTATGAAGCCCGGCCATCCCAATGTGGACTATGAGGATCTACGGACCACCATGTCCAAGGCCGGCATGGCCCTCATGGGCAACGGCTCCGCAAAGGGCGAAAACCGGGCCCGGGAGGCGGCGGAAAAGGCGCTTAACCATCCCCTGCTCGAGGACATCTCCATTGCCGGGGCAGCAGGCGTGCTCATCAACTTCACAGCGCGGACCGACGCCCTGTACGCGGAAATCCTCGAGGCCGTGGGCTTCATCCAGAAGGAGGCCGGGGACGAGGTGGAACTCATCTGGGGCATGGCCCGAAACGAGAGCCTGCCCGAGGACGAGCTCCACATCACCGTCATCGCCACCGGAATCGGCGGCGTGCCGGTCAGCATGCGCCGCAACCGGCCCGGAATGCAGGCCGTGCCCGCGGGAAGGCTCCGGGACGTGCGCCCCGAGGACGCGCGGCGCACCGTCAACCTCGATGTTCCGGCGTTTCTCCGCAGGCAGAATCCGGAAGGCTGCGCCGAGGAGGATGTGCGGCGGGGCATGATTCTGGACAGCGACGACCTGGACGTGCCCACCTTCATGCGCCGCAAGGCCGACTAGGCCTTCCGTGGGAACAGGCGGACGGGACGCGGGCCTTTGCGAGCAGGCGGCCGGGGCTCCGGCGCCCAAAACGCGCGCCCGCGTCTTTATGGCGCTCGCCTATCCCAACACCTACCACGTGGGCATGAGCAGCCTGGGCTTCCAGGAAGTCTTTAGGCTCGCCAACAGTAACGAGGACGTGGCCTGCGAGCGGATTTTTACGGACCGCTGGACGGATGTCCCGCGCTCCGTCGAATCAGGCAGGCCCGTCAGTGATTTTGACATTCTCGCGTTCTCGCTGGCGTTCGAGAACGACTACCCCGGCCTTCTTGCGCTCTTGCGCCAGGGAGGCGTTCCGCTGTTATCCCGGGAGCGGGACGCCTCCCATCCTTTCATCCTCGCGGGCGGCGTCGCCGCCTTCCTCAATCCCGAACCCCTCGCGCCCTTTGTGGACGCCTTTTTGCTCGGCGAGGCCGAGGTTCTGCTTCCCGGATTTTTCTCCCTTTTTGAAACAGAGCGGCCCAGAGAAGAGACCCTCCGGATTTTGGCCAGGGAACTTCCGGGCTGCTACGCGCCAAGTCTGTACACACCCGAATACAACACCGGCGGGACCCTTGCCGGTTTTCATCCAAACGGCGGCGCGCCCGGGAAAGTGACGGTGGCGCGTCTCAAAAACCTCTCCGGGCAGCCCGCCGCCTCTTCGCTTCTCACCCCGGACACCACGTTTTCCAACACCCGTCTCATTGAGGTGGGCCGGGGATGCCCCCACGGGTGCCGGTTTTGCGGCGCGGGCTTTGTGTACCGTCCCGCGCGCTTCCGCGAGCCAGCGGCCCTGGAAAGCAGCCTGGAAGATTCCCGCGCCTTTGCGGACAAGGCGGGCCTCGTGGGCGCCGCGGTCTCGGACCTTCCCTGCCTTCCCGCCCTTGCAAGCAAGGCGGCCCGGCTTGGCCTTGCCCTGTCCTTTTCCTCGTTCCGGGTGGACGCCGTCACAGTGCCTTTTGCCCGAATGCTCGCGGACCTGGGTGTCAAAACAGCGACCCTGGCTCCGGAGGCGGGCAGCCAGCGCATGCGGGACATCATCAACAAGGGGGTCTCGGAAGAGCAAATCATGGACGCCGCGGAGCGCCTTGTGGCCGCGGGCGTGCCAAACATGAAACTCTATTTCATGGCCGGACTGCCCGGGGAAACCCCGGAGGATACCGCGGCCCTACCCCGGCTGGTCAAGCGCATCAAGCACCAGTTTCTTGCCTCCAGCAGGACCCGGGGCAACATGGGCAAAATCAGCGTGGCGCTTTCATGCTTTGCGCCCAAGGCCTGGACGCCCTTTCAATGGGCCGCCATGGACAGCCTGGAGGAACTCCGGGCCAAGCTTGCGCTGGTGAAACGGGAGCTTGCGGGCACAGCCAACGTGGAGGTGAAAACCGACGTTCCCCGGTGGGCCGTTGTCCAGGCCCTCCTGGCGCGGGGTGACAGGCGGGTTGCGGATATTCTGCTGTTGGTGGACCGTTTTGAGGGAAACTGGTCCCGGGCGCTCAAAGAGAGTCCGGTCAACGCGGATTTTTTTACGCGGCGTGTAAGAGGCGCGGAGGAGGTGTTTCCCTGGGACTTTTTGGACCAGGGGGTGACGAAGAGCTACCTGTGGGAAGAGTGGCAAAGGGCGATTGCCGGAAAAACAACGCCCCCTTGCCGGTTCGGCGGGTGCCGGGCCTGCGGGGCCTGCGGCCAGCCGGCACCCTGATAAAACGCCGCGCGGCCTTGGCAAGACCGCGCGGCGCGACCGCGGCGTGGCAAAGGGGCTTACTTCATCAGCATATCAACCGCTTCCTGACACACATAAAACTTGCCGGTCTCCGCAATATACACGGAGATTCCTTCCAACTGGACCGTTTTGTCCTCTGTCTTGAGGATGTCCTTGTTGGCGGGAATCCGGGCGGTTTTCCCTTTCAACTCGACAACGGCGACCGGATTGGCCGCGTCGGTTGTGTCCACAGACACCTTGGCCTTGGGAAGCGCAGCGGCCAGATCCACAAAAAGCCGCTTGGTCGTTTTCGCCAAATCCACACCCATGGCCTTGGCGATGCACTGTCCGATTTCCGGCGCGTCCAGGAGTCCCACAGGCTTGCCAGGACCATAGGCCGAAAGGGGCACGTCCCCGCCCGCGTGGCCATGGGTGCTCCATCCAAGGAGAGTGTGTTTAGGGCAAATAACCTCCCCAAAGGCATAGTTGGGGTCTTCCTTGTAAACGTCCATAAGTTCGAGGATCTTGGCGGCCTCCCCGGAGGTGATGTCAAGCGCCCAGTATTCTTTGACCACCTTGATGACGTTCTCAGGAGTCTTGGTATCGCCCACAATCTTCACCAGGCGCTCCGATGAGGCTTTCATGGCTTTGACAGGCGCAAGGAGCGCGTCGGGTTTCATCTGGGAGTAATTGGCGCTGGTGGAGAAATTCCCGATTGAAAAACCGCCGGTGTTATGGTCCGGAACGGAAATGACCAGCGTGTCCGGGTTGGTCTTTGCAAACGCGAGCGCCTCGGCCACCGCCGCGTCATAGGCGAGAAAATCACTCATCAGATGGGCGGGGTCGTTGGCGTGGCAGGCCCAGTCCACCTGGCTGCCCTCGATCATGAGAAAGAATCCCTTGGGGTTTTTGGAAAGTATCTCGATGGCTTTTCTGCTCATTTCCGCAAGGGCGGGCTGTTCCGGGTTGGTTCCGGGGCGGTCAATCTCCGGGGCCATGTGACTGCCGGCAAACATGCCAAAGACTTTGCCGCTTTTAAGGGCCAGCATTTCCTCCTTTGTGGCCGCTATCTGACAGCCCCTGCCCTTGAGAACGGCCATGAGGTTTTCCTTGTCCGGCCGTTTGCCCTTTCCTTCATAAGCCTTCTCGTGAGGATCGGAGGAGCGCGTTTCGCCATAGATGTTTTCGCCCGCCGCCTCCGGGACAAGATGGCGTCCGCCGCCTCCAAAGGCCAGGTCCAGGTCCTGGTAAACAGCCTGCTCCATGATATCGTCCTCGAGCTTCCTGTGGGTCACATGGGCGACAAAACCGGCGGGAGTGGCATGGGTAATGCGTGAGGTGGAGACGATGCCTGTTGAGCGGCCGGAGAGTTTGGCGGCCTCAAGGACTGTGGCAACAGGCTTGTAATCCTCGTCCGGAGAGCTGACGCCGGGGAGAAGGCCCTCTTTTTTAGGCCCGACCCCTATGGCTTTATCAACGGTCCGGACGCCTGTGGAGTATGCGGTCCCCGCAGGGGCGGAGTCGGCGACCACGGAGTCGGCGATGTGGGTTCTGACAGCGCCTGTGAGGATGGCGTCCAGGGCAAGGGGCGCGTCTTTGAACCACCGGGCGAATGTGTACTGCTCGAAGGAGCAGCCGTCCGGAATGAGAAGGATCACGTTTTTCGCGTTTTCCTTGGCGAAAGCCGGTCCAGCGAGAACCAGGGCCAGACAGAACACAGCCAGGAGAACAGTCTGTTTGCCAGCAAGGGATCGCGGTCTCATGAACACCTCCTGCGATGGAGCGGTTCCGGGGCCGGGACGAAACACGGCTCTTCCGCGCGACCCGTTGCCCCAAGAGTGTGTAGAGGGCTTTAGTTCGGAAATGTTTGGACGCGGCAAAAAATTGGTGAGATTTTAGCGGAGGAATTGGAGCGTTTTTTTTATGAGGCAATTGCAAAACTCAAAGAAACGACAAATTTAACGTAGGGTAAATGGTTCCGCCCGTAGGGCAGGTTCATCCAACACATAGAAATTATTTTAGAA
>JAGVGH010000006.1 GCA_020057225.1 Desulfobacterales bacterium
GGCCGCGCCCTCCAAAGACGCCGCCTCCCGGTGTTCCCGTGCCGGTTCCGGCGCACCGCCCCATGCCCCTGCCTGTCATTGCCCCGGCTCCCCGGGGGCCTGTTCTGTCAAATCCTGGCATAATAATTTCCTTTCGTTGCGGAGGTTGAACAAACGGCGCCCGGGTATCCGCGCTCCCGAAGCGCCCGCGCGGAGTTATGAGCTTATGCTCAAAACTATGCCCGGCGCGCCCTTTTGTCAAGAGCCTTTTCCCAACATTAAAACCGCCCGGCGCCCTTGCCCCCCGCCCCTTCCTCCTGTACAATCCGAAATCGCCATGGCCCGCATGACATCCGGAACGCCTGAGGGAGAAACGAAACCGTGGACGCAGGCGCCAAAACCCCCGCTAAAACCGATTCTGAAAACGCGGGAATCCGGCGCCGCCGGAATACCGCCGCCGTGGTGTTTCTCTTGGCCGCCGCGTTTTTCCTCTATGCCCGGACAATCAACCACAGCTTCCTCGCCTATGACGACAAATCGTATATTGTCGAAAACGCCTATGTTTATAACGGCCTTACCAACGCCGGTCTCAGGTGGGCTTTTGTCAGCACCGAGTACGCCAACTGGAATCCCCTCGCCTGGCTGTCCCACATGCTGGACTCCGAACTCTACGGACTTAACCCCGGGGGCCACCACCTTACAAACAATCTGTTCCACGCCATAAACACCGTTCTGGTGTTCCTCGTCCTTATGCGGCTCACCGGCGGATTCTGGCCCTCTCTCTTCGCCGCCCTGTGCCACGCCGCCCATCCCATGCATGTGGAAACCGCGGCCTGGGTCGCGGAGCGCAAAGAATTATCAGCCTCCTTGTTTTTTCTGTTAGCGGTTTTTCAGTACACAAAATACGCCGCCGCCGCAAATCCGCGCGCCCGCCGGCTTCCCTACGCAGCCGCCCTTGTCTTTCACGCCCTGGGCCTCATGTCCAAATCCATGGTGGTGACCTTGCCTGTTGTTCTCCTTCTTTTGGACGCATGGCCCCTGGGGCGGGTCCCATGGTTTTGGACAAAAGGCCCTGAAGGCCCGCCGCCGGTCCCGTGGCCAAGGCTTTTAACTGAAAAGGCGCCCTTTTTCATCCTCTCCCTTGCCGCGGGTGTCGTCGCCATGGGCGCTCAAGGCTCGCTTGGAAATGTCATCGCGCTGGAAGACCTGCCTTTGGGCAGCCGTCTTTCCAACGCCCTCGTATCCTATGTCCGGTATCTTGGCATGCTGCTCTGGCCCCACAGTCTCGCCGTGTATTATCCCATGCCCATGGTGAATCCGGGATGGATGGTTCCCTGGTCCATCATTATCCACGCCTCCCTTATCGGTTGGGGGATCCGCTTCCGGAAAAACGCGCCCTGGCTTCTCATGGGCTATTTGTGGTTTCTTGTGATGCTCGCCCCTGTATCGGGAATCCTCCAGGTGGGATGGAAGTCCATGGCGGACCGCTACACGTATTTGCCCTATCTGGGCCTTTTCACGGCCCTGGCCTGGCAGGGAGCGGCGCTTGTTCAAACATGGCCAAGGCTTCGCGCGCCGGTCGCAATAGCCGCCAGCGCCGCGGTGTTCGCGCAGGCGGGCGCCACATGGAACCAGCTCGGCTATTGGAAAGACGGCGTAACGCTCCTTTCGCGGACTGTCGAGGTCACGGACGCCAACATGACGGCCTACTACATTCTCGGGATGGAGTACATGGACAGGGGCCGCCTGGACGAGGCCGTGCTCTGGCTCCGCCGGTCGGTTGTCACCGCGCCAAGCTTCACCTATGGCCATCACGGCCTCGCGCGCGCCCTGGAGCTTAGAGGCGACAGGCAGGGCGCAATGCGCCATTATCTTGAAACACTCCGCCTCAACCCGGAGTTTTTTCCGGGCCGTTACACGATGGCGCTTTTTTTGGAGGAACAAGGGCGGACCAAGGAAGCCGAGGCGTATTACCGTTCGGCTCTGGCGCTTAAACCTTACTATTCCGACGCCAGGGAGGGGCTGGCGCGGATGCTTCTGCGGCAGAAGAGATACACAGATGCTGGCCGCGAGTTTCTTGCCGCATCCAAAGACCCCAGGTGCGCGGCGAAACTGCCCGAATTCGCGGGCCTGTTTGTTAAAGAGGGCCGGTATCCGGAAGCCGAGGTCTTGTACAGGCAGGCCATTCAGATGTTTAAAAACCCGGCCCAGGCGCACCGTGACCTTGCACGGATGCTGGAAACAACAGGCCGGATAGAGGAGGCGGTGGAGCAATACCGGGAAGCCATCCGGCTGGCTCCCGGCCTGTTTACCCTGCATGGCGAGCTGGGAAGGGTTCTCGGAAGGCTTGGCAGGAGCGCCGAAGCGGAAAGAGAGGCGCGGCTTGTGCCCGAACGCACGCCGGAATACGCGGAGGCGCGCCTCAACCTGGGGGTCGCCCTAATCCGGCAAGGGCGCATCGAAGAGGCGGAGGCGGAGTTCCGGACAGCCACAGAGGCCCCCCTGGCGCCAACAGCGGCCTTTTATAATCTGGCTTTGATTCTTGCCCTTCAGGGGAAACACGCGCAGGCGGTGGACCTGTTCCAGAAAGCCCTGGACAAAGGAGATGAGAATCCCCGCGGGCATTACAACATGGCCTTTTCCCTGCTGGCCTTAAAAAAGCGGGAAGAGGCGGTGGCCCATCTGGAAAAAGCCCTGTCCCTGGACCCTGGCTACACCCAGGCGGCGGAGCTTCTCAAAAAAACGCTGGACACTACAACGGATAGGATGGAAAACCCCGGGAAACAGGATTCCGGCCAGAAAAGATAACCCGGAAACAGGCGGCAAGCCATGGCCTCACCGAAACCGCTCCAGGACGCCCAACCGGCCCCGGCATGGGAAGCGCCCCTCACCTGCGCCCGCGCCGCGGCAATGGCCCGCGACACGCGCGTGAGCGCGGAGGGCGTTTCAAACTTCGCCCTCCTCCTGGCCCGGGACGGCGCCGAAGTTCCGCCCTGGGATGTGGAGCACCATTACACCGGCGGAGCCAGGGACACCGCCATGTACCATCTGGTTCTGGACGCCGTGAACTTCTGCTTTTTCGCGCTTCCAGGCCGGCCCCGCTGGGAGACCCGGGTGTCGGGCAAGCCCCTTTCCGGCTACCACGGCGTGGCCATCGCCTTGAAGGACGCCGTGCTCCGGGGTGTTCCCCTGCTTGACCCGGAGTTCCTTGCCCGGATTACAACCCGGGAGCTGGCCCGGGCGCTCGGAGGGGAAGGCGGGCTTCCCCTCATGGACGAGCGGGCGGAAAGCCTGCGCCAGACCGGGAAAGCCCTTCTTGCGCGCCACAGGGGCGAGGTTCTTGGCTTGATTGCAGCCGCCCAGGGATCCGCGGTGGAACTTGCCCGGCTTCTTGCCCGGGAAATTCCCTCCTTCAACGACACCGCCGCCCTTGAGGGTTTTCCCGTGGTTTTTTACAAACGGGCCCAGCTCTTTGCCGCGGACCTTGCGGGCGCTTTTGGCGGCAAAGGCCCGGGCGCGTTTCACGACCTCCACGCCCTCACCTGTTTCGCCGATTACAAGCTGCCCCAGGTGCTCCGCCAGGCGGGCGTCCTTGAATACTCCCCGGCCCTTGCAAACGCTGTGGACCAGGGAGAGTTTCTGAGCCCGGGAAGCGCGTGGGAGGTGGAAATCCGCGCATGCGCCGTCCAGGCAATACGGCGCGTCCGGGAGGCCCTTTTGGAGCTTGGGATACGGCGCCCGGACCCGGAGATAGACTGGCTGGTCTGGAATCTCGGCCAGGACGACGCCTACAGGAAAAAGCCCTACCACCGGGTTCTGACGGTGTTTTACTGAACAGACGGCTTTGGCCTCACACTTTCCGCAGCCACGGCTTTTTCAGGGCGGCCAGTATTCCCAGGGTGGCCAGGAGGGCCATTGTGAACCCCACGTGGCCCAAATCAGCCGCCAAAACGAGGTCCGGGGAAAACGCCGCGCCGGACATGTTTTTCAAAACCTTTACCGTCCCTGTGGCCGCTAAACCCGCGAAAAGAGCCGCCCGCGCCGCCCCTGCCCCGGTAAGACGCCGCCCGCGCCTTTCCAGGGCAAACCATGTGGCCGCCCTGAACACCAGAAGAGCGAGAAAAAAGGCCGCAAAGCCCTGGTGCAGGGCGTGGGTGAAGTAAAAATCCGCGCTCCAGGCCAAGCCCGGAAGCGACGCTATTCCATAGCGCGCGTACACGGGCATTTGACCGAATCCTGTCAGGACCAGCATAAAAAGACAAAGAGGATACACAATTTTTAGAAAGCGCCCTTTAGGGGTCGAAATATCCATTCTCTTCACTCCCCCTTA
>JAGVGH010000287.1 GCA_020057225.1 Desulfobacterales bacterium
ATAATTGTTGGGTACACCTGGGCCTTGCGGCCCGGAACCACCCAACCTACGCCTCATTTTGCAATTACCCCTAGACGTTCTGGGTTTGCTTAAAGCAGCACCCGGAGACCTTCAGCTTCCCTTTCACTCCGCCACAATCCATAAAAGCCGCGCGGTCTTGTCCTCCAGGTTCGCCCATTCCCTGGGCGCGTGGTTTGCCAGAGAAATCAAATCTCCGCGTCCCGCCTCGGAGTCACTCTTTCGGCATTAGCCCCATCCGGCATCTTCCAGGCTGCACAGTCACGAAACAACCCTCGATATCCCTGCCAGTCCGGCGGATGAGTTCCACAAGTTCGGCGGCCACGCGAAAACGGGTCTCGAAGGGATAACGAAGAAAAACAACCCCAAGCATTCCTTGACCGTAAGCATATACAAGCTGCCCAAAATCTTTATCTTCCGTAAGCAAAATGCGTTTTTCAATAAGCGCGAATTCCGCGACCCGGGCGTCCTCCGCTCCCCGGCACACCTCGGCGACCATGGCGACATTATGCCCCTCCGCGCGAAGCGCGCGCGCCAGGGCGATGTCCAGACATTCATCCGCAAGAAACAACATCCCGGCCCCCTTCTCAGGCGCCCGCCTCTCCCAAAAGGATGGTCTCCTCATGGGCCAGGGTATCCGCCGCAAAACGCATCGCCGCCTGGATGTCCTCCGGCGCAAGTCCAGGATGGCTTTCCAAAAGCTCCGCCTCGGTCGCCCGTTCGCTCAATTTGCGCAAAATCATTTCCACGGAAATCCGCGTTCCCCGGATAACAGGCTTTCCTCCCATGACAGAGGCATTGATTTCAACACGTCCATAAACCGCCATAGCAAACCCTCCCTTCTGTAAAATCCCAAAACCCGCCCCTCCGCGCGCGCCCCGCCCCTACTCCACCACAATCCATAAAAGCCGCGCGGTCTTGTCCTCCAGGTTCGCCCATTCCCTGGGCGCGTGGTTTCCCAGATAAATCAAATCTCCGCGTCCCGCCCCGTGGGCTGTCTCGTCAAAACCGATCCGGAGCCGCCCCTCCAGCACATATCCCAGCTCGTTTCCCTTGTGGGCCAGAAAGTGCCCGGGAATCACGGCCTGGGGAGGTATTTCGATAAGGTGGGGCCGCGCCTTGCCGTCGTGGTCCATGGGCGTGAGGAGTTTTGCCGAAGCTCCGTGCGCGGCAAGGTTTTCAAGCCGCACAGAAGCGGCCTGGGTTTCCGGAAAAACCACCTGCCCCTGCCGTGCCTGGTCTCCCCCGAAAAAATAGCCCGCCTCCACCGAGAGCACTTCGGCCATTTTGAGAAGTCCGGGAATACTCGGGAAAATGGCGTTGGATTCCACCTGGGAGATGGTGCTGGGAGTAACCCCCACCTGCTTGGCCAATTCCGCCTGGGACATGCCCCGCTTGATCCGAAGCTGCTTGATCCGCGCGCCCAACGCCTCCGGGGTCCCTTCGGCCCTGTCGCCCTCGAACAGAATCGTTTCCCCCCTGGTCTGGTAGCGGTGGGGCTGTTGAACCCGGATAGGCTCCCTGCCTTCGGCCTTGATGACCTTGAGGGTGGTGGTGCCGCGTTTGACGGCAAGCTCCAGGGCCACCTGGGCGATTTGGTTGATATGGGCGCGCAGGCGCTGGGAGTGGGCGGCTTTTTCCAGCACCCAGTAAGCCACGGTGTTGAGTTCATAGAGGTGCGGGCAAGAGCGGGTGTAAAAGCTCAAGACCGCGTCCTCCCCGCCCCACACGTCCTGCATGCCCGTGAGACTTTCAAACACCAGCCGCACGTCTCCGGCGAGCCCGCCGTGCAGGGTGTACAGGGCTTCCGAGAAGCGGTCCGGGTTGTTGGGGTCTTCCACGCACACCACTTTGTCCCGGGCCGGCCTGGGCAGATCCTTGAGGAACTTCATAAAGGTCGCGATGCCCTTGCCCTTGCCGTGGGAAAAGCAGTCCAGAACAATGAGATTTTCATCCCGGGCCATGGCGCCCAGGCGGTCGAAGAGGTTTTTCAGGGAACGGTCAAAGCTCACAAAGATAACGGGCTTTTTTTCCGCAAGGGATTCCTGGATGAACCGGTGGTAGTAGGCCGCGGCCAGGTTTCCGGAATCGTCATACCACAAGACGTTGTCGCCGATGAGCAGGCCGCCCAGTATCTGGTCCAGCCGGGGAATGCCCGAGCTTATGCTGTTTGTGTTCCAATCCGTGTTCATTGTGTCACCGGGCCTTCTCCCACGGGGGTTTCCTCCAGGGGGCGCGCGGATTCGCCGCCTGATGCGTCAACAGCCTCCGGCAGGGTTCCGGGGGCGAACAAAACAGCCGCCAGAAAAACGGCATACGCGGCCGCGGCCAGGACGGCAAAGAAGCCAATGTAGTGGCCAAGGGGCGCGAGGGCGGCCATGGCAATCCACTGAAGCGCGATGAGATGGCGGGCGGGCGCGGCCAGGGGAAAGTCGGTGCGCCGGAACAGGACCGCGAGTCCGGAGAGGTTCCACCCGTACAGGGAAAGGAAGGTGTGCAGAAGCATCAAAAACCGTCCGGTTCCCTGCCATTTGGCGTGCAGGCCGAAAAAGACAAGAAAAATGTAGAGGAGGCCGGTAAGGGCGGTCAAGAGCAAAAAACAAAGGCCCGAGGTAAAGAGCGCCATCTGCTGGCCCCGGACTGCCAGGCGCGTGTGAAGGTAAAAGACGAGGAGAATGGCGCTGTAGAGCACGGTGGATACGGCGAACTCCGCCCAGACGGCTCCCAGAAGGATAAAGCAGAAAAAGGTGATGACTCCCAGATTGAGGGTCCAAAAGGCAAGGTTTTGGAGAGCCGGAAACATGGGGAGGCCCATTGTTTCAGGCGCGGGCCGCAGATTGGCGAACATGAGGGAGAATCCCAGCAGGGAAAGGGGAAAGGAGAAACCAAGAAAGAAAAGGTCCAGGGTGAGCTTGGGGTAGGGGAAGAACTGAAACCACTTGGCGTTCATCATGGCCGCGCCGGAGAAGAAAAGGCCGATGGAGAGGCAAAGAACCGCGGCGTGGTGGAATTTTTCGGAGACAGGCACGCCCGGGGAAAAGAAATCAAACGGGAAGAGGGGAAAGCGCGAGCGCCGGATTTTTTCCACCAGATATCCCAGGCCAAAGGCGAGCAGGATGGCGGCGGGGTAGATTTCAAAAAACGCGGCGGCGCCGAAGGCCGCGGCCAGCACCAGGTACAGGGAGCTTTTGGCGGAGAAAGCGCGTTCCCCGAGGGTGTGAATCATGAGGAGCGCGCCACCGGACACGAGGTTGAAGAGAAAGACATGCAGGCGCTGGAAATCTTTATCCCCCATGGCTTCCAGGTGGTGGAGAAAGCCAAAGCAAAAGGCGGCGAGCATGGCCGCCCCCAAAATGAGTCTGACGGAGAGTTTCATGCGGCCCTGGCGCTCCTTGTTCAGGGGTTAATGGTTGGGGAAGAGGCGGCAGGGAGGGTTGCCCGCGTTTTTTGCTTAGATAATGCGTGTATCCTGGTCCTGGGGTTGAAACCCCAGGCTAAATCAAAAACCTTGCCGCACCGCGGCTGCCATAAGGATAAAG
>JAGVGH010000091.1 GCA_020057225.1 Desulfobacterales bacterium
AAGCGCAGATAATCCGGAGATACAATTTAAATGAGCCTCTTTCCTTATAGCAGCCGCGTAGCGGCAAGATTTTTGATCTAGCCTGGGGTTTCAACCCCAGGACCATTGCACAGACATTATCTACGCAAAAAACACAGATAATCCAAACATAGAATCTAACGATTTGCTCCCAACCCCTCCAAGGAGACCTGTGATGCGGGAACCCAACTTTCCCCGCTTGCTGGCGGTCCTCTCCCTTCTGGCGGTTTGCCTGGTTCTTGTCGGCGGCGTCTGGTTTTACCGCGCGCATAACGACCATCTCCGCCATGGCGCCGAAGCGCAGCTTGCCGCCATCGCCCGGCTCAAGATGAATGAAATCGCCAACTGGCGCGCGGAAAGGCTCGCGCACGCCGGGGTTCTCATGGAAAGTCCCCTTTTTATAGGCGCCGCCGCCGCGTTTCTTATTTCCGCCAACCGGGAGGACTCGGTTCCCGTTCTCACCCGGTTCAAGGCCCTGTGTACCCACTACAAATACCATGACGCCCTGCTTGTGGACCCGTCAGGCGCCATTCTGCTTCGTCACGGACAGACCACCCTCGCCCTGCATCCTGATGCGCAGAAGGCCCTTTCCCTGGCCCTTGGCAATCGGCGCGCGGTTTTGACAGACCTTCACACCGCCCATTCCGGCGGCTCCCCGCATCTGGGCGTGGTTTTTCCCGTGATTCCCGCAGGCGGTGGCAACCCAAAGCCTCTTGGCGCAGTCATACTTTTGGCGGACGCCGGCCAGTTTCTCTACCCTCTTGTCCAGTCCTGGCCCATCCCCAGCCAAAGCGCGGAAACATTGATCCTGCGAAAAGAGGACAAGGATGTTCTTTTCTTAAACGAGTTGCGCCATCAAAAAAACACAGCCCTCAAACTGCGGATACCCATCTCGAGGGTTGAAATCCCGGCTGTCATGGCCGTGTCCGGCAAGAAAGGGCTTGTCCAGGGAAAGGACTACCGGGGCGTTGATGTCCTTGCCTATATAGGACCTGTTCCCGGCTCCAACTGGCACATGGTGTCCAAGGTGGACACGGAAGAAATTTTCTCGGAATGGAACTTTCTTGCCTTTTTCATTCTCTCGACAACCATTGCCCTGGTGCTCGCCATCGCCGCCCTTGCGGGTCTCCTATGGCAGCAAGGCCGGAAAGTCCATTACAAGGAACTGGCCCGCGCCCGGGGCGCCCTGTTGGAAAGCGAGGAACGCTACCGGGCGACCCTCATGGGAGTGGGCGACGCGGTGATCGCCACAGACGCAGGAGGGCTTGTGTCAGTGCTCAATCCCGCGGCGGCGGCCCTTACAGGCTGGAGCGAAGAGGAGGCCAAGGGGCGGCCTGTGGAAGAGGTTTTCCACATCATCAACGAATACACCCGGCAAAAAGCGGAAAACCCGGTGGCGCGGGTGCTAAGAGAGGGCTTGGTGGTGGCCCTCGCCAACCACACCCTTCTTGTGGCCAAAGACGGAACCGAGCGGCCTATCGCGGACAGCGGCGCGCCCATAAAAGACGAGGAGAGCAAGACAGCCGGAGTGGTCTTGGTCTTTAGGGACCAGACCGCGGAGCGCGCCGCGGAAAAGGCGCTCCGGGACAGCGAGGCGTCGGTCCGCCGCAAACTCGCGGCCCTGCTCGAACCCGGCGCGGACACCGCCACGTTGCGCCTTGAAGACCTTTTTGACCTGGACAGTCTAAACAGTCTCCTTTCGGCGTTTCACCGCGCCACCGGTTTTCTCACCGCCCTTTTGGACCGGGATGGAAACGTCCTCGCGGCCCACGGCTGGCAGGACATCTGCACCCGGTTCCACAGAAAGCACCCCGAGACCCGTCAAAATTGCGTCGAAAGCGACACACTGCTGGCTGGTGGCGCGGAGCCGGGAACCTACACCATGTACCGGTGTAAAAACGGCCTGTGGGACATGGCGACCCCCATTGTCGTGGGGGACATCCACCTTGGCAATATGTACTTTGGTCAGTTCTTTTTCGAGGATGAGCCCCTGGACCGGGAGGAATTCCTGCGGGCGGCCCGGCGCCACGGTTTTGACGAGAAGGCATACATGGACGCTCTGGACAGGGTGCCTAAAATGCCCCGGGAGACCGCGGAAAGGCTCATGGCCTTTTACGCCCGGTTCGCCAACACCCTCGCGGGCCTGAGCCACGCCAACATCCGGCTGGCGCGGGCGCGCGCCCAGGAGGACATTCTTCACGAAAGCCTGCGGAAAAACCAGGAGCAGTTCCGCATCATCACGGAAAACATGCGGGACACTGTCTGGCTCATGGATATGGACCTTGCGACCCTCTACATAAGCCCCTCGGTCACCCGCACGCGGGGATACACCCTTGAGGAACTCCAGGGAATGACTCTGGACCAGCATGTGACACCCGCCTCCCTGGACATCCTCACCCGGGCCATGGAGGAGGAGCTGGCGCCGGAGCGTCTCGCCGACAAGAATGAGTGGATTGAGCGGACCCTGGAGCTTGAGTTTTACCGCAAAGATGGTTCCATCTTTTGGTCTGAAATCACCATGACCCTGGTCCGGGACGCGGAGGGGAAGCCCTCCGGCTTTGTCGGCGTAGGCCGGGACATCAGCGGGCGCAAGGCGGCTGAAGACGCCCTTCGGGCGAGCGAGGAGAAATTCCGGCTGGCGTTCCAGACATGCCCGGACTCCGTAAGCATCAACCGGGCGCGGGACGGCATGTTTGTTTCCGTCAACACGGGATTCCGCACAATCACCGGATACACGGAGGAGGAGGTTCTTGGAAAAACCTCCAAGGAAATGAATATCTGGGTCAATTACGAGGACCGGCTCAAGGTGGTGGAGGAAGTCACGCGCTCAGGGAAAATCCACAATTTCGAGTCGCGGTTTTACACAAAGTCCGGGAAGATTTTTGGGCTTATGTCCGCAGTCTTGATCGAGCTGAATGGAGAACCCCACATCATCAACATCACCCGGGACATCACAGAGCGCAAAAGAATAGAGGAGGCGCTCAAGGAGAGCGAACGGAAATTCCGAAGCTACGTGGAGCAGGCTCCGGACGGCATTTTTGTGGCGGACGGCGACGGCGTTTATGTGGATGTCAACGCGGCGGGATGCGCTCTCACAGGGTATTCCAGGGAGGAGCTGATTGGCATACCGCTCATGCGCCTGGTGCCCGAAGAATCCCGGGACCTGGCAAGAAGGCATTTCCGGCAAACCGCGGAAACAGGCCAGGCGACCATGGACATCCCCTCTATAACCAAAGACGGGGAGAGACGCCTGTGGACGGTGAAGGCGGTGAAGCTGAGCGAGACCGCGTATTTGGGATTTGTGGATGATATCACGGAGAAAAAGCGGGCCGAGGAAAAAATCAGCGCCCTGGCGCGGCTTGTTGCGGAAAGCCCGGTGGTGGCCTTCCGCTGGCTGCCGGAGCCTGGCTGGCCGGTGGATTACGTTTCTGAAAACGTGCGCCGCTGGGGGTACGATCCGGACGCCTTTTTATCCAGGACGCTCGTGTATGACCAGATTGTGCATCCCGAGGATATGGCGAGGGTGGAGGAGGAGGTGGGAAAATACACCGCGGCCGGGGCAAACGAGTATGTGCAAATCTACCGCGTGCTCCAGGCCGACAGGGAGACGCGCTGGGTTGAGGATCGGACCACGGTGGTCCGCAGGCGGGACGGGCGGATTTTACACTATCAGGGCGTGGTGGTGGACGTGACGGAGAGGAAGTCCGCCGAGGAGGCGCTCCGCAGGCGCGCGGACACGGACGCGGCCCTGGCCGCTTTGTCGGCGGAGCTTTTAAAGCCCGGCGCCCATGTCACGGATATCGCCCCTATCCTCATGGAGCATGCCAAGCGTCTTACCCAAAGCGCCCACGGATACACGGCGACTGTAGATTCTAAAACCGGAAACATGCTGGCCCTTTCCCTCACGGAGATGCTTGGCAAAGACCGCCAGGTCAAAAAAGGGGACATGCGGCTCACGTTTTCCAAAGGTCCGGACGGGCTGTATCCCGCTCTTTGGGGCCACGCGCTCAACACCCGCCAGGCGTTTTACACCAACGCGCCCAAGGAGCACCCTTCCTCCAAGGGACTTCCGGACGGGCATGTGCCAATCACCCGTTTTCTGTCCATTCCGGTTATTGTCGAGGAAACGCTTCTGGGGCAGATATGCGTGGCCAACGCGCCCAGGGATTACACGGACGATGACCTGGAAGTGGTAAGGCGCCTGGGTGAAATGTATGGGATTTTTCTCAGAGACCGGCAAATCAAGGAAGCCCTTAAGGAAAACGAGGCCCAGCTGCGGCAGGCCCAGAAAATGGAGGCTGTGGGGCGTCTGGCCGGAGGCATTGCCCACGACTTCAACAACATGCTGAACGTCATCACCGGCCATGCGGAAATGGCCCTCCTGGACATGTCACCCAAGGCTCCCTTGTGGCATGCCCTCATTGATATTCAAAAGGCCGCCAGCCGATCGGCAGACCTCACGCGGCAGCTTTTAGCCTTTGCCCGCAGACAGATCATCGCGCCCAAGGTCATTGACCTGAATGACGCGATTGAAGAAATACTTGGCATGTTGGGGCGCCTCATTGGAGAAAACATCGAGCTGCTCTGGCAGCCTTCCCATGCCATAGGACGGATAAAGATAGACCCTGCCCAGGTGCATCAGCTTCTCGCCAACCTCATAGTCAACGCCCGGGACGCCATTTCCGGGCCTGGAAAAGTCACCATCGAGACCGGCAACGCCACGCTGGACGCCGGGTATTGCGAAAACCATCCCGATGCCTCCCCCGGGCAGTATGTGATGCTTGCGGTGAGCGACAACGGGTGCGGCATGGATAAAGAAACAGCGGCGCATATTTTCGAGCCGTTTTATACAACTAAGGAAACCGGCAAAGGCACGGGCCTGGGATGCGCCACGGTGTATGGCATCGTCAAGCAGAACAACGGGTCCGTCAGCGTGTACAGCGAGCCTGGGCGCGGCACTGTCTTCAGGATTTATTTACCGGCGCATGGACCGGCGCCCGCGGCTCCGGCCGTGACGGCGTCCTTGCGGCAACTGCCCGGAGGGGTTGAAACAGTGCTGCTGGTGGAGGATGAACCGGCGCTCCTCAAGCTTGGCAAGATGACTCTGGAGCGTCTCGGCTATACGGTTCTCGCGGCCGGCGCCCCCGGGGAGGCCCTTGGGATCGCCAAGGCGCACACAGGGGAAATCCATCTGTTGATAACAGATGTGGTGATGCCGGGGATGAGCGGTAAAGATCTGTGGGAGCGTTTCCGGGTTATAAAGCCCGGAGCGAAATGTCTTTACATGTCAGGGTACACGGAGAACGTGATTGTGCAGCACGGGGTGCTGAACGAGGGAGTGAATTTTTTGGAGAAGCCGTTTACGCAGGAGCGTATCGCGAACAAGCTCCGGGAGGTGCTTGACAGGGTAAGGATTTAAAAAGGAAGGAAAGACAGCCTGTTTTTCAGTTCTGCCTGGGCAAGATTCATCAAGGGAACACTCCCCCGCCTAAAGGCGAGGGCTTCAATTAGCATCTAATACCAGAGATGGGTTTCAACCCCAGGACCAGGATACAGGCATTGTCTCCGCAAAAAACGCGGATAATCCCGGACATAGAATCTAAAACGCTGCCCGCGCCAAGCCTCCCTCCCTCTCACCCCTCTTCCCCGTCCTCCAGGCCCTCCCCGGCAGTGACTGGCGGCAACAGGGCGCGGGCCTCTTCCTCGGGAAGCTCCTGCACATCCCGGAGCTTCCTCCCCACCGCCCTCGACCGCGCCTTGGCCTTCTCAATGGTTTCCACGGCCTGATGCAGCTTTTTTTGCGCAGCCTCCAACACGTCGCCATAACGCGACCACTCGGTCTTCACCGCCCCAAGCAGGTTCCACACCTCGCTGGAGCGCTTCTGGATCGCCAGCGTCCGGAATCCCATCTGAAGGCTGTTCAAAATGGACCACAGCGTGGTCGGCCCGGCGATCACCACCCGGTGCTCCCTCTGGACCGCTTCCGCCAGACCTGTCCTCCGGAGAACCTCCGCGAAAAGCCCTTCCACCGGTAAAAACAAAACCGCGAAATCCGTTGTGTCCGGCGGGCTGATATATTTCTTGCTGATGTCCGCGGCGCACAACTTGACACGGGCCTCCAACTGCCTGCCGGCCGCCTCCACCTTGTCCGCCTCGCCCGAGTCATAGGCTTCCACAAGGCGGATGTAATCCTCGACCGGAAATTTGGCGTCCACCGGAAGCCACACGGCCCCGTCCTTTTCCGGCCCCTGTCCTGGCAGCCGGATGGCGTACTCGACCCGCTCGCCGCCGCCCTTGACCGCCACGTTGGCCGCGAACTGATCGGGCGAAAGCACCTGGTCAAGCAGGGCGCCAAGCTGGACCTCGCCCCATGTGCCGCGCGTCTTGACATTGGTGAGCACCTTTTTAAGGTCGCCCACGCCTGTGGCCAGGGTCTGCATCTCCCCCAGTCCCTTGTGGACCATCTCCAGGCGCTCGCTCACCTGTTTAAAGGAATCCCCCAGGCGCTTTTCAAGGGTCCCTTGCAGCTTTTCGTCCACTGTCATCCGCATTTTTTCAAGCTGGGCCGCGTTGTCGCTCTGAATGGCCGAGAGCCGGGCCTCGACAGTCACCCTAAGCGCCTCGGATTTCTTCTCGTTCGTCTCGGAAAGCTTTTGAAGGGTTCCCGACATGGATTCAAGCTGGGCTTTCTGCGCCGCGGAAAAAGCCTCGGTTTGCTCCTTTTGCATGCCGGCGGCCACCTGAATCTGCCGCAGCATGGATTCAAGCTGGGCTTTCTGCGTTGCGGAAAACCCTTCCGCCTGTTCCTTTTGAACCTTTCCCGCGTACTGGATTTGATTTAGAATGGATTGAAGCAGGTCCTTTTGCGCCAAGGAAAAGGTGTCGGCCTGCTCTTTTTGCTGTTTGGCGAAAACCTGAAGCTCCCGCGCCACAGAATCACTGAGGGACTTAAAAGCCTCCAGTATTTCTTTTCGCTGCTCCCGCGCCTCTTTGCCGGTCTCCTCCCGGACGCGGGCCGCCTCCTCGCGGATAAAGCGCTCCTGGCGCTCCAGGGCGCCGCCCGCGCTCTCAACCCGCGCGGCCAGAGGGGCCATGTCTATCTTCGAGACCTTCCACAACAGGAGCACCAGAAGCGCGGCGCACAGGGATAAAAGGCCGATGAGAAGGGCGGGAAGGATATCGGGCACGACGGGTCTCCTTGGAATGCCGGCGCCGCGGCAACACCGCGGACCGCGTTTTATAGCAGCCAGGCCATCATCCGCCCGGCGTCCGCGGCTCTTGTCAGAATACGCCGCGGGTTGGATTGACTGCCCTGCCTGGCCAGCGGCCTGCCGTTGCCATGGTGAAAGCCTGGGGCCGGGGTGACGCCAGGTTGCGCACGGGTTTTAGGGGTGCTGTGGGCGCGTTGAATCGGAACGGATTTCGGAACGGGTTTATGCCAAGGACGGTTTGAAAAATTCCGGCAGCCGTTACCCCTGTCAAGGCAACGGCTCCGAGTGGTACTTGTCGTACCTGTACCGAAAGGAATCAATACTCACCCCAAGCAGTTTCGCCGCCTTGTGCTTCACCCCCCCGCTCATCTCCAGGGCCTGGTCCAGGCACAGCTTCTCCACCTCCGCCAGCACCTCGTCCAGCTTGACTCCCGAGGACGGAATCTTCACCCCCCTGATAACCCCGCTCTCGTCCTGGGCCAGTCGCGACCGCTTATAGCTCGATAGCGTCAGGCTGTCCGGAAGAATGATTTTGGTCGTGGATAACGCCACGCTTCGCTCGATGATGTTCTCCAGCTCCCGCACATTCCCCGGAAAATCATACCGGGATAAAAGGTCCAGCGCGTAGGACGAGAGCTTGTCAATCTTTTTCCCCATTTCTTTCGCGTACTTGTCCAGAAAATGCTGGGCAAGGGGCCGGAGGTCCTCTTTTCTTTCCCTTAATGGCGGCACCTTGATTTCAATCACGCACAGCCGGTAGTAGAGATCCTCCCGGAAATTCCCCTTGATGATCTCGTCCTCCAGGTTCTTGTTGGTGGCGGACACGATGCGGATGTCCACAGGAATATCATGGGTCCCGCCCACAGGCTTGATGACCCTCTCCTGCAGGGCGCGTAACAGCTTGATCTGGATGGCGTGGGTAAGCTCTCCCACCTCGTCCAGAAAAACGGTTCCGCCGGCGGCCACCTCGAACAGGCCCTTTTTGTCATGGGTCGCGCCGGTGAACGAGCCTTTGAGGTGGCCAAACAGTTCGCTTTCCATGAGGGACTCTGGAATGCCGCCGCAGTGGATGGGCACAAAAGGCGCTTTCACCCGGGGGCTCTGCTCATGGATGGCCCGCGCGATGAGCTCTTTTCCGGTTCCGCTCTCTCCTGTGATTAAAATGCTCGTTTTGGTTGGCGCGGCCTGGCGGATGGTGGAGAAGAGCTTGAGCATGGAAGGGCCGCCGCCCACGATGCGTCCGAAATGATAGGTCTCTTCAAGCTGTTCCCGCAGGATTTCCTTTTCCCTCTCAAGGGTCCGGCGGGAAAGGGCGTTGTGAATGGCCTGCCGCAGCTCGTCGTTGTCAAAAGGCTTGGGAATGTAGTCAAAGGCCCCCTCGTTCATGGCCATGACAGCGGTCTCGGTGCTGGCGTAGGCGGAAATCATGATGACCACAGGCTCCGGGACGGCGCGTTTCGCCATTCGCAGCACTTCAAGCCCGGAAATGTCGCCCAGCACGATGTCGCACAGAAGAAGATCCCAAGACCCTTTCCCAAGCATCGCAAGGGCTTCCTGGCCGCTTCCGGCGGTGTCAACGGCGTACCCCTCCCGCGAAAGCAGGATATCGAGCAGCTCCCGCATGCCGGGCTCGTCGTCAATGACCAGCAGCTTGTGCCTGTTTCCGTGTTCCATGCGCTCCACCATGCCGCCGTCCGCCGCAGGATTGCCTGGGGCCTTGGGGTGTTTTTCCATCACCCGCAGGTCACGCGGCGCTCCGCTCCCTTCCGGCCCCAAAACCGGATTTGTCGCAGGCGACCCGCGCCACGGTCTCGATGTCGTAGAAACGGCACGCCTCCATGAGCAGGCGGCATTCAAACCACATGTCTCCGTCCGAGAGGGGCATGAAAAGATCGCAGATGTTGTCGGTGCCCATAAACACGGGCACTCCCTTTTGATGAAGATTTGGAAACGGCGCGATGGAGTTGTGGAGGGGGGAGGGCATGTCGAGCTGGCGCATGCTGATGGCCGCGGAAGGGCAGATGATGATTCCCATTCCCGCGTCCTTGACAATTTGAATCACCCGGTCCTGCTCCACCTCGGGGCGCGCGGCAAGGGAAATGGCGTGGATGCCGCAAACCCGTCCTTCCAGGCCGTGCTCGATGGTTTTACGCGCCAGAAGCTCGGTCTCATGCTCATAAGGGTTGTTTTCCTGGTCAATGTGAACATCCACCTTTTTTCCGAGCGCCTTGGCGATTCCCAACACAATGTCCAGATGTTTTTCAGGCAGGGGACGGTCCTTGGAAGGCAGCCCCCCCACCACGTCGGCAAGCTCACAGGCCCGCTCAAACTGGGCAAGGGCCTCCTTGGAGAGCACCCCTTCCAGGGGCTGCACGCCAAGCTCCATGTCGAGCCTGCCTTTAAAGCGCTCCTTGACCTCCAGAGCCGCCTGGATGGGCAGAAGCCCCGCCGTGCTGTCGGCGTCCACAAAGGTCCTGCACTGGGTGACACCCTGCTTGATCATGGTTTCGGCGCATCTGGAAATGCGCTCCACCAAGTCCTCGTGGGTGTAGTTTTCCTTGAGATACCTGTAGAGGTCCCACTTTTTACGCATGTCCACCTGGGAGAGCTTCAAATTCTCCAGGTTGATGAGATACGCCTTGTCAAAATGGGCGTGGTAACAGGCAAACCCCCCAAGCTGGTTGACAAGCTGCAGAAACTCGGCACGCATGTTCCAGGGCTGGGTTCCGTCCGCTATTTTATAGGGGGTGACGCTTTCCTGGCTTTTTTTCACCATTTGCTCCATGGTGAGAATCGCCACGTCCACGTCTGTGAACAGGGGAATCCCGTTTTCTATGGAAAGGGTCCGGATGAGATTGTTGTCCGAGGACTCGTCGTAGTCGAAATTTCCTGTAAGAACGTTGATGATGAGATCAAACCTGTCTTTTTCCAAAAAAGACTTGATGTTAGGTTCGAGTTTCTCTGTTATCTTATGAATAAGCTGATTTTCGACACCGTTATCGTTTAAGAATCTATGGGTGCCTATTGTAGAGTAAACAGAGATGTTCAGTTCTGACAGTTTGCGGATAGAAGGAAGCATCCTCAGTTTGTCTTCCATCTTTCCCGCGCTGATAAGAACTGTCTTCCTGCTCTTCTTTCCCATTAGCTTGAGATTGAAGGCAAGCATCTCAATGGTCTCGTCGTACATAGTGTCCTTCCTACGTTAATATCCTCTGTGTATGTCCCCGCCCCCGAAGGCGGCAGCCGGTTTTCCGGCGCGGGGTTGCCTGCCCGAACAAGGGCTTTTCCGCCCTTTACCTCAAAACATGTCCAAGCCGGTTCCAGCGGACATCTATCAGGCTGTCTTCCTTGGAAAAATACACCACAAACGCCTTGCCTCTCAAATCCTCGGTCCCGACAAAGCTACATGTCCTCCAGTACCTGCTGTCGTGGCTGTGGTTGCGGTTGTCCCCCATAACAAAATAATGGCCCGGCGGAACGGTCACAGGACCGAAATTCGCCCCGTCGGGCGGGCTGATTCCGTCCCACACGCCGTAAGGGTCTTCCACCTTTTTTCCGTTGATGAAAATCTCCTTTTGGCGGATCTCCAGGGTTTCTCCCCCGGTGGCCACAACCCGTTTGATATAATCAATTTTCCGGTTTTCGGGATACCGGAACACCACGATGTCCCAGCGCTTGGGCTTGGACACGGGAATAAGCAGGGTGTTGGTGAAGGGAAGACGCACGCCGTAGATGAACTTGTTGACGAGAATCTGGTCGCCGATGAGAAGCGTGGGAACCATGGAAGCCGAGGGAATCTTGAAAGCCTGCACAATGAACGCCCGGACAAACAGGGCGATCAGCACCGCGATGAAAATCGCCTCAACGTTTTCCCGCGCGGCGCTTTTCTTTTTTTTCCCGCCGCATTCCGTCCCCGCCGGGGTGGCGCCCGTGTCAGGGGCGTCCGCCGTCGCTGTTGTCGTTTCCATGGTGTTCATGGTGGTCGCGCTGGTTACCTTTATTTCCGGCCCGGTTTCACAAAGGTTTTCCCCGCGCCGCGGTTCCGGGGCGCTTTGACCGCGGCGCGGGGCATGAAAATTATACCGAGGGCAGCGTCGTCTGGGGTTCTCCCAGGACGAACCGCTTGTGCCTGATCCACTGCTTGAGCGTCTCCGCGATCTCCCTGGCCCGGACCATGCTCGACAACGGCACCGTGTGGATCTTTTGCCCACGGAATTTTTCAGGAATCCCTGACCCTGCAAGGGTTATCTCCCCGCTCCGAAGCTCGGCGTAGGTCACCTGGCCCAGGCTTCGGGCTTTGCCCTTGGGATAGTCCTCCCCGTAGTCAATGATTTGGGTCACGATCTCCTGGTCGCTCACTCCCGTGTAGGCCGCCATCTGCTCGTCAAGGATGGGAACAGGAACCCCCAGACCCACGGAAAGGGAGGTGCCGTATCCCTGAATGCTCACGCCCACCAGCCACCGGGGTGTCATCTGCTTAAGGTCGCCCAGCACCATGAGGGTGCCTGCCGGACGCATGGGCACGCCTCCCTCGGTCCGCTCCACGCTGGGGTTATGCTGGCTCCCCTGCCAGACAACATACCCGATACCCCCCCCGAGGAATATCCGGGTGCCCAGGCCGATGGTTCTGTAGAGCGGATCGTTCATGAGCGGGCTCAACTGTCCCGCGGAGCAGTAATTCGCGTTTCCCGCGTTGGGTTTAAGCGCGCCCATGTATGTGTAAATCATCTTCTTGCCGAAATTCACCGCGCAGTTGTAATTCTGATACCCGTTACGCGGATTGCACAGGACAGCCCAGGGAATATCCTGCAGCGTCACCATTTTTTCGGCCTGATTGGAGGGGTAGCACTGGGTGCCGTAGGCCGTTGCCTTGAGATGCACGCTTTTGCCCGCGACCAGGTCCTGAATGACGTGCCCGCCCCCGTAGTTGAACTCCCCGGGGAAAACCCGGTTCAGGGGGTCGTCCTCGCCGCACTCGGTGGCTCCTATGTAGCAGTCCACCGCCGCAAGCCCCGCGTAGGCCGGGACATTGTTGAGCCAGACGCGGGACGCCTTGATGCCGGGCCTGGTGTGGCCGAAATTGATGAACGCTCCGGAGGAGCACATGGGCGCGAAGGTTCCGGTGGTCACCACATCCACTTTGCGGGCGGCCTCCACCGGGCCGTGCTTTTGAACGATTTCCACCATTTCCTCGGCGGTGACCACAACCACTTCGCCCGCCTTGATTTTCGCGTTGATTTCCGCATAAGTTTTTTTAACCTTGGTGTCGCCCATAGTCTTGCCCTCTCACGGTTCCATCGCCGTCCGCGTCCTTGAAACCCGGAGGGACCCGGGCGGCGCGCCGGCGGATAAATGCTCCCCCGTCAGGGGGCGGGCGGACCAATACCCCTCCCTCGTGACCGGGAATCCCTATGCTATCACAGACGGGCCTTCCGGCCAACGGCAATCTGGGGTTCTTTAAACGCCAAGAACGGACGCCAACACTCTCAGCGCGGTTCGGGGGCGCGCGTAAAACCTCAGCCACGCCCCGCGCAGAACTCTTTTCATTTCCTTTAAATTGTGCTCCGGGTTGTACTGGGGGTACAGATGGGGCGGCAGGGCGTCGAGGTCTATGCCGGATTCCCGGAAAAGACGGGTTCCGGGAAAGGGCACGATGAGATGGAACGAGGCGTAGTCGGGATTCAGACGCAGGGCCAGCCGGACAGTCTCCTCCATCTCAGACGGAGTCTCGCCGGGAAACCCGAAATTCAGAAACACCGCGCTTTGGATTCCCGCCTCCCGGCACAGGCGGACCGCCCGCTCCGCCTGCTCCGCCGTTATCCCCTTCCCGGTTTCCGCCAGCACCCGGGGGCTTCCCGCCTCCACTCCAAAATGAATGAGGCGGCACCCCGCCTTTTTCATTTCCCCTAAAAGCCCCGCGTCCACGTCCGGCACCCGGGTCTGGCAGCACCAGGAAACAGGCGCCCCGGCGCCGGCAAGGCCCCCGCAGACCGCAAGGGTCCAGTCCCGGGAAAGGGCGAACTCCAGGTCCATGTAGTACACGTTCCGGATCCCAAAATTCTTTGCCGCCCACTCGGTTTCCGCCACAAGCCTTTCCGGCGGCTTTTTCCGGTGTTTTCTCCCATGCATGCCAAGATAGCAAAACGAGCAACCCACAGGGCATCCCCTGGAGCCTTCCAGAGTGGTGAAGCGTCCGCCCATGGGAGAGTAACCGTAGCGGGACATAGGCAGCAGGTGAAAGGCGGGAAACGGCAGGTCTTCCAGATGCTCCATGGGCTTTCGCGCCGGGGCGGTATCGAGTCCCTTTGTGGAAAGGGCGGCGGTTCCCGGAATGTCCGGGGCGGAACCTCCCCTTTGAACCAGCTCCAGAATCCCCGCCTCCGGCTCGCCCAGCACGGCCGCGGCGGCCCCTGTGGCCGCCAGAAGCGCCGCGGGCCGCTCGGTCACATGGGAACCCATAATATAGAGCCGGTCCTTGGGCAGAATTTCCGCGCATTCGAGAAAAAACCGAATGTCCAGGGAAGGGCATTGCCACCGGTCATGGGGCGTGGACGTGAGAAACACCATGGAGTGTTCCCGGGCGGCCCGCGCCACCGCCGCGGGCGGAATGTCCTGGACATTCAGGTCCAAAATACTGGCGCGAACCCCTTCCCGCTCCAGAAGCGCCGCCGCGTTGGCCAGACACAGGGGAGGCCAGAGGCGCTTGAACTGCCACTGGGCCTGGCGGCGGATTCCGCTCCAGGCCGGATTGATTAAAAGAACCCGCTTTCTTCCCCTCATGGCTCACATTCCCCAAAAGAGACAATGCGCGCCCTGAGCGTTAAAAGCAAACGCGCAAGAACCATGTCCTGGGCAAGGCGCGCGTCGTTCTCCCAGTCGTATCCCCAGTGCCCGTAGCGCGTCCGCGTGTCCGTGTCCGGCCTTCCGGGGTGGAGCATCACCTCCACCAGGGGCTGGTCTTTCAAGTCCGACAGGCGTCTGCCCAGATATTCCGCCGTCAGCTTCCCGCCCGCGCGCAAAAAGCCAAGGGTGGGATAGGGCCGCATGCCTGGGGGAAGGTGTGGCAGGACATGGCGGCGGGAGTTCCAGGCGAGAATCCGGAGCTCCAAAAACCGGCGGGGGTTGTCGCCCCGTCCAAAATGGTCGTCGGGCAACGTCCTCAAACGCGGGATGTTGTATTCCCGGGCCAGCAACAGACACAGGGGAAAAAGGCCGGGGAGAAGGTGGGTCCACTGGTGTCCGTCCAGATGGGTGGGCCGCGCGCCCGCGGCGATCACCCTCTCAATCTGCGCGCGCCATTCCCTTTCAACCGCGGCCATGTCCAGCCTGCCGCGAAAAGCGGCCCGGGCGAGCGGTCCAAGCGCCGTGAACCGTCCGTGTTCAAGGTCTCTGCCCTCGATGACAGAGCGCCCGGCCAAGGGAATCTCCTCCGTAAGGGTGAGATGCGCGCCAAGTCCGAGATTCCTGCAGTTCCGCGCCCGGGCCACGGCGTCCTCAAAGGCCGCGCCGCAGGCCGTGAGGCTCGCGCTCCGGACCACGCCGTTTTTGTAGCTTTGGACAATCCCCGCGTTGATTCCCTCGTCCAGGCCGAAATCATCGGCGTTGAACACCACCTGAAACCGTTCCGGCTCCTGGTCCGCCCGTCCGTCAGTCTTGACCATGGGTTCTCCTCCGCCGCGCCGCCAGGGCGAGGACCAGAAACGCGAAAAACGCCGTACACGCAGCGGCGGTCCAGATTTTCCGTGTTGTTGTGAAAAAGCGTTCCGGCTCGTCCACCGTGGCCATGTCCTCGAGGACAAGAGTATGGTTGAGTCCGTCCTCCTGAAACTCCGCCACTAAAAAAAAAGGCAGCACGTCTCCTGGGGAGGCATGGCGGTTGAGCATGTCAAAGATGGGAACCGTGAGTTCCCCGGGTTTGAGGCGGACCCTGCGTTCGGGTTCCCCGCAGCCAAAAGACCAGGGCGTGACGAGCTTCAGGGCGATATCCTTGGGCTTTTCCGTAGGGTTTTGAATGTGGACGCGAAGGGGATCCTGGTCCCGGAGGACAAAAATATCCATAAACGCCTGGATGCCCGGCTCTTTGTCCTCCCGGATCCGGTAGGGCGTGACATGGACCGCGGAAAACGAACGCCCGGCGGCGTCGGAATAACGTGTGGTCAAAACAAGGGGATACCGGCCCCGGGCGGCCTTGGGATGGGGAATGTTGAACGCGGCGCGCACAGTCTCCCCCGAGGCCACAGCGTCCCATTCAGGGCCTTGAAAGGTTTTGCCATGGGCAAGAAGGGTGGAAGAGACCGTGCGCGCGGTCTCGTCGCCGTCATTGGTGACAAGAAGCGCCACGTCAAGCCCCCAGGGTCCGGAGACCAGGCGCATGTCCGAGCGGATGGACACGGTGCCCGCCAAGGCTGCCGCGGGAAGAAGAAGCGCCAAAACGGCGCACAGCGCCGGGGCGGCAAGACGTGGCGGCGCGTTTTCCATGCCTGTCACCGTCCTTCCGCAAGGTATTTTTCGATGCTCCGCGCGTCCCCCGCCTGAAACACGCGGACAGGGGAATCCTTGGGCAGGGCTTTTTTGAGCATGCCTGACAGCACGTTTTTAGGGCCAACCTCCACAAAGGTGGTGACACCCTCCCGGAGCATGGCCTCCACAGAGGCGTGCCACAACACCGGGCTTGTGAGCTGGCGCGCCATGATTTCCCTGATTTCCGCCCCCGCCCTGGACGGCTCTCCGGTAACATTGAGCACCACAGGCGCGGCAGGGTCTAAAAACGCGGCGGCGGCCACGTGCAGGGAAAACTCTCTGCCCGCCTCCTCCATGAGCGCGCTGTGCCACGCCCCGGCCACGTTCAGCACAACGCTCCGTCCGCCCTGCTCCTTGGCAAGGGCGCAGGCCGCCTGCACCGTGGCCCGGTCTCCCGTCACCACCACCTGCTCCGCCGTGTTGTGGTTGGCCACGGCCACCACTCCCCGGCGGGACGCATCCTCCACAATCCTCCGGACAGCCTCGATGGAAAGACCCACGATGGCCGCCATGGTTCCAGGTTTCTTCTGGGATTCCCGGTGCATGAGGCGGCCCCGGGCAATAACGAGTTCGAGACAGGTCTCCGCGCGGAGCGCCCCCGCGGACGCCAGCGCGGGGTATTCGCCCAGGCTGTGGCCCGCTGTGAGCGAGGGTTGAATCCCCTCCTTCTCCAAAAGCGCAAGACACGCGAGGCTGACAGCGGCAAGGGCGGGCTGGAGATTGTCCGTGCGGGTAAGCTCCTCCATGGGTCCTTCAAAACACAGGCGCGCAATATGCGCCTTGGCAAGCTCGTCCGCCATTTCAAAAATTTCCCGGACCCGGGGGCTTTCGCCTAAAAGATCCTTGCCCATCCCCACGGCCTGGGAACCCTGGCCGGGAAAAAGAAAGGCTGTTTTGCCGCTCATGGCGCCTCCAAAACGCTCGCCGGGGCTTCCACGGTCCGGAGTATCTGTTGAAACGCCTCTTTTGGCACGCTATCCGCGAGGATTTCCACAACCTTGCCACGGACCTCCTTGGACACGCCCAGGGTTTTCGGGCTCATTCCTCCCCCTCTGTCTCTCCCAGGCCAAAGACCCGGCTGAACACCGCGACGTTTTCCCGTTTTCTTTGCCCGGTCCCCATGCCGTTTTTCAAAAAACAGATGGGGTCGTGCAGCAGTTTGTTGACAAGGGAGGAGGCCAGCCGCTCCACCGCGGCCTTGTCTTCGGGGGAAAGGTGGCGAAGCTGGGCCAGGGTTTTCGCCAGCTCCGCCCCGCACAGGGCGTCCGCCTTGGAACGCAGGCCCACAATGGCGGGAACAACATCCAGCTCCCGGAACCAGCGGGCAAAGGCGATGACTCCCTCGTCCACAATGGCCTCTGCCCGGACGGACTCTTTTTTGCGCTCGGCGACGTTTTGGTCCACCACCCCGGCGAGATCGTCCAAATCATACACATAGGTGTTGGGAAGCCTGTTGATATCCGGGTCAATGTCCCTGGGGAGGGCTATGTCTATGAAAAACAGGGGCCGGTTTTTCCGCGCCTTGAGCGCCGCTTTGACCTGGTCCCGTGTGATGACATATCCCGGGGCGCCGGTGGAACTGATGATGATATCCACAGCCTTGAGGCAGTCCGGTATCTCTTCAATCTTGAGCGCGGCCCCTGAAAAACGCCGCGCCAAAAGCACGGCGCGCTCAAAAGTCCGGTTGGCCACGCGGATATCCCGCGCGTGGTTGCGGATGAGGTGCTCGACCGCCAGCTCGGCCATTTCCCCGGCGCCCACCAGCAGGACTTTTCGTCCCTCCAGTGTGTCGAAGATTTTTTTGGCCAGCTCCACCGCGGCGTAGCTCACAGAGACCGCGTGGCCGCCGATTCCGGTTTCCCGCCGCACCCGCTTGGCCACGGAAAAGCTCTTATGCATGAGCCGGTTGAGAACACAGCCTGTGGTTCCGCATTCCGCCGCAAGCCGGTAGGACTCTTTGATCTGGCCCAGTATCTGGGGCTCGCCAAGGACCATGGAGTCGAGGCTTGAAGCCACGCGGAACACGTGGCGCACAGCGTCTTCCCCGGTGTGGATGTACAGGTGCGGCTCAAATCTTTTTAGCGGAACGCCGCGGTCCTCCGCGAGGAACTCCTTGACGCCCCCGACAGGGGCGGGAAGACATCGGACCGAGGCGAGAACCTCGGTGCGGTTGCAGGTGGAGAGAAGGAGCGCCTCCTCCACGTCCGGGACCTGGCAAAGTTTGCGCAGGGATTCCCGGGCCTGTTCCGAGGAATAGGCCAGACACTCCCGGACGGTTACGGGAGCGGTGGTGTGGTTTAAGCCGACAACGGCGATTTCCATGTCACAGCCGCGTAAAAGGCGCGTGGTGGCCTGAGTATAAAAGATTCACCCCGAAAAACGTGAAAAGCAGCGCCAGAAGCCCGGCGATTGCCATAATGGCCGTTTTACGTCCGCGCCAGCCTGCGGCGAGCCGCTCATGCAGAAGGGCCGCGTACACGAGCCAGGTCACGAGGCTCCAAACCTCCTTGGGGTGCCATTGCCAAAACAGGCCCCAGCGCATCTGGGCATAAACGCAACCGGTGGCAAGGCCAATGGTGAGCATGGGAAAGCCAAAGGCCACCAGCGCGTATCCCATGCGGTCCAAAATGTCCAGGGACGGAAGACGCTTGAAAAAATACCCGTGGTGTTTGGTTTTAATGGCGTGTTCCTGCCAAAGATAGGCCGCTCCCGTAAAAGCCGCGAGCAGAAAGGCCCCGTCCCCCAGAAAAACCGTGAGGACATGGACAATAAGCCAGGGACTGGACAGAAGCCCGGGAGTCTCCGGAGGCGCGTCGGACGCAAAGGCGGCCAGGGACATGCCCAGGAAAAGGACAGGGTAGATGAACCCTCCCAGGACCTTGACCCGGTAGCGCCAGTAAAAAAGCGCGTGGACCAGGGCGGTGGTGAAAATGGCGACACACAGGACCGAGCGGAGCCCCGAGGCCGGAAAATGCCCCAGACGGATAAAAGCCAGGGCGATATGGAGCGTTTGGGCGGCCAACGCCCCCAGGAAGAACCCGTGCCCGGCCTTGTGCCAAACAGCGGAGCGGGCGGAAAGAAAGCCCAGGGCGCCGGCGCTGGCCGCCGCGTACCCTGCGAGGGCAATGTAAAAAAGGGCGCTTTCCATGCCAGACTCCCCGCTCCGCCAAGCCTACTTCCCGGTCACGGTGACTTTGAACACCTCGATGGCTTCCCCGGAGCTGGTGGTTATGAGGTCGGTTTCAAACGAAAGGCCGGCCTTGACGCCCGAAGCGCCCGGGATGAGCCATCCCGCGGCCTGCCGGTTGGACATGTCCAGGAAAACCGCCAGGGGCGCCCCCCCGTCTCCGGGAACCAGCATTGCGGTGGCCCAGCCCAGAGCCGAGGCCAGGGGCGGAGCCATGGGCATGACACCCTCCACCGCCTCGAAAGCAATGGAGCGCGGAAAGAGAGCCAGCTTAAACTTCTCAGGGGCAAGACCGTTTTTTCCCAAAACACCTTTTATAAGAGAGACGGGATCTGTCCCTCCCCTTCCGAAAAGCATGGACTGGCCCGGAAGCAGGCGCTGTTTGGGCCTCTTGACAAGACCGACCGGCTGGCCGTTTTCCAGATACACACACGTCCAACTGTCAACGGCGCTCTCGTCCACAACCACGTGGACCGCCATAGGCTGGTTCGCGTCCGGAACCGGAAGGAGGTAAAACGCCAGGTCGTCGTCCGTTTTCGCCTTGAACAGATTCACATGGTCCACGACTATGGCAAGAAGATTTTTCCCTTCAAGCCCCTCCGTGTTTTTTAGATAGCTGATCGCGGTTGTGGCCGCCGCTTTGCGTTCCTCCCGCCGGGCAAGCTCTTCCGCGGGCGGCACCTTGGTTTTTGCGCCGGAGGCCACGGCCTGGCCGGGGGATTCCGGCACAGCCCCGGGAGCGGAAAGCGCCGGGCCCGGGGCGGCCCCGGCGGCCGGGGGAGATGACCGGCCCATGGCCGCCTGGATTTCCTCCCGGGTCTTTAAAAACCGCGCGCGGTATTCTTCAGCGCCTTGGAACCTGTCCTCGTACAAAAGAAGCAGGTCCGCGGCCTCCTGGTTCCTGCCAAGCCGTTTCAGGGCGTCCGCCCAGAGGAGGAGCGTGTCCAGCCCCGCGCTCTCGCCCTCGTCAAAAAGGGCCGCCGGATTGATGGCGTTGAACTGGCCCACGGCCTTTTCAAGCTCGCCCGCGCCGCAATACATTTTCCCCAAAAGGGCGCGCGCCCCGGCGTTGCCAGGGTTGGCCTTGATCTCCTTTTCCAGGAGGCTCTTAACCTCCTGGGCCTTGGAGGCGTCTTTCCCGTACAGATCCTTGGCCTCGGTGTAAGGGGACGCAAAGGCTGGCCCCGCGCACAGGCTGTGCGTCAGAATCCACGCCAAAAGGAGAACCATGGCGGATAGCGGTAGCGGTTTATTCACGGATTGTGTCCTTTTTTCCCAAGTCAGGCGCGAGATCCCGCACGCGGAACCCGTCGCCCAAAACGCGCGCCAAAAGGGCGTCTGCCGCTTCCTCGTCCCCTTGGCGCACCATGTCCAACAGCCCTCCGTCAAGCAGCTCCTCAAAAAGGGGTTTATGCTCTTCAGGCGCGTGCTTCCTGGCAAGAAGCCGGGCGCGGACAGCCCCCATAAGGGTTAAAAGCGCGCCGTACTCCGGGCCGAACTGTCGGGAAAGCTCTTTTCCCATGCGTTTTGCCATGGCCGGGCTTTTTCCGCTGGTGGAGATGGCCAAAACCAAGTCGCCGCGCCGGACGAGCGAGGGGAGGATGAAGGTGCAGGCCGCGGGCCTGTCAGCCACGTTGACCAGTATTCCCCGGGCCTGGGCGTCCCTGCTCACCTGATGGTTCAGGTTCTCGTCGTCGGTGGTGGCGATGACGAGAAACACGCCGTCCAGATCCTCCGCCCTGTACCTTCCCTCGCGGAGGGTCAAGGCCCCTTTTTCCGCGAGAGGCGCAAGCTCCGGCGCAAATTCTAAACTTACCACGGTGACCCGCGCGCCGCAAGAAAGAAGGGTCTCGGCCTTGCGGGCGCCCACGCCGCCGCCGCCCACCACAAGGCAGGGCCTGCCTTGCACGTCCAGACTGACAGGATAGTACCGCAAATGGATACAACCTTTCGCTTGAGGAGTCAGGAGTCAGGAGTCGGGAGTTATAGCGGGTGTCAGAATTCTTTTCCGATTGCATGAGATAGAACTGTCGGGTACACCCGCGCGCGAACGCCCCTTTTGCTATAACACATCACCTTGGCACCTGCGGAACCACCCGATCTACATGTAATCAACTGGTAAAAATCATCGGAACGGATTTATAAAACGCTATAGAAGAATAAAAACCCTCTGTTTTGATAGGGCTTTCTTATCGGGCAAAGCCGGAGGCGGACGCATGGGATGCTCCCCCGGCAGCGGCCGCGGGGCGGGCTAAAGAACCCCGGCCGCCCTCACGGCCCGGGCCGCCTCTGGCCGCTGAAATCCATCCCCGCGGCCCTGTAAAGCTCCGTCAGGTGATGGGTCGGCCCATGGCCCGCGCCCACCGCAAGCCCCCCCTCGATGGCCCGGGCCACAAAGCCCTTGGCCAGCTCCACAGCCCGGGGAACCGGGTGCCCTTTGGCCAGAAACGCGGCCACCGCGGAGGAAAACGTGCAGCCTGTGCCGTGGGTGTTCGGGGTGTCAAACCGGGGTCCCGGGAATTCCATAAAGTCTTTGCCGTCAAACAGAAGATCGCAGGGTGTGTCCTTCAAATGTCCGCCCTTCACCACCACCCAGGCCGGCCCTTGCCCGTGGACAGCCCGGGCCGCCTCCCGCATGTCCTCCCGGGTTTCCACGCGCTTTCCGGTAAGCCGGGCCGCCTCGTGAAGGTTGGGGGTGACCACGGACGCCAGTGGAAAAAGACAGCGAACAAGGGTTTCCACCGCCGCGTCCGCCAAAAGCGGGTCCCCGCTTTTCGCAACCATCACCGGGTCCACCACAATGTTGGAAAACCCGTGCTTTTGAAGCGCCCCGGCCACCGCAAGGATGATCTCCGCGCTGGCCAGCATTCCGGTTTTCACCGCGTCCGCGCCGATGTCCGCCGCAATGGAGGCGATCTGCAGGGCTACAAAGTCCGGTGGCGCCGTATGCACCCCCTGGACACCCAACGTGTTTTGCGCGGTAAGGGAGGTGATGGCCGAGGTTCCGTAAACCCCCAGGGCCGCGAAGGTCTTCAGGTCCGCCTGGATTCCGGCCCCGCCTCCGGAGTCGGAGCCCGCAATGGTCATCGCTTTACGGATGTCGGCTTTTACCACGGCGCCCTTGCCTTCTGTGTCCTTCCCGGCGTCCGGGGCACCCCTTGCGCGGCGGGACAGACGCTCCAGGGATTCCCAGGCCCTTCCATTCCCAGGACCTGGTTTCCGGCCCAGCGTTTCTTCCTTCCGCCCCGGACAGGCCGGTTCCGGAACAGCACATAGGCCGCGCCCGCGCCGCCGTCGCAGAGCCGCGCGCTGGCAAAGGCGATGACCCATTTGCGCCAGGGGCCCCGGGTGAGCCAGGAGATGACCTTGCCCTTCAAGACCGGCTCCCCCGGCGAGGCCAGGCCCCGGCCGTGGATGACAAGCACCGCCCTTCGGCCCAGGGCCAGGGCGTTTTTCACGAAAAGGTTAAAAGCGTCCTCGGCCCCGGCGCCCGTGAAACCATGCAGGTCAAGATGGTCCTGCATGGAAAACCCGCCCTCGTGGAGGCGCCGGGCAACCGCCGGGGGAACCCCGTAGCCTGTCCCCTCCACGTACTCGGAAGTGTGGGCGATCACAAAGCCCCTGCCTCCCGCCACCAGCTCCTCCAGGCAGGCCCGCGCCTCGTCCTCCCCCGCTTCCCGGGGTCTTCGCCTCTTCAGGTCCTCGTCCGGGCCGTCCTCGGATTCCCCGTCCTCCTCGGCGGGATCGTGCTCTCCCTTGAAAACCGGCTTCACCCCGGCCATCCAGGAGGCGAACAAGAGCGCGTCCTGGTCCGGGTCCGATTTCACCGGCGCGGTTGTGCGCGCCGCCGGTTTCAGGGGCTTGGCCTCCCGCCGCGTTTTGGATTCCTCTTTCACCGTGCTTTTAAGGCTCGCGCGCGCGGCCACCAGTACGGAGAGATTCTCAAACGGCCTGTTGATGGACGGTGTTTTTTCCCGTGTCATGCCCGGGCGCCCTCCTCCCGGCCAGGGGTGGATTCCTTGGCCTTTTTGCGTTTCATGCACACCTTGTCTTTCCGCGCCACGGCGCACACCTTGGGATTGAAAAACTCCTTGCAGTTCATGGGATTGTACAAGGGGCATTCCGGGTGCTTGTCAGCCATGGATTTCCGCGCTCCTTGCCCAGAGGGGAAGCCCGGCCTGTTGCCCGGCAGAGACACCGCCCGCCTCTCCTAAACCGGCGGAGCCGGAAAGAAGGCTTTAGACTGGCTGCAAACGGCCCTTTTTTAAGGCTGCGCCATTATCTGCGCAAAAAGCGCGGATAATCCGGATATAGAATCTAAAAAGGAATGGCGGAAGCGCCAGGGCCGGGCACCCTGATGGTTTCAGGCAAGACCCGGAAAGAAGCATAGCAAAACGCGCGGAACCCGGCAAGGCCAGACCGGCCCGCTGTCAGAGATGCGTCAAAGTTGACAGGGCCTTCCCAAAAGGATAGAGGTCGGGTGTGTATCCCGGAGAATTTAGGAGTCAGGAGTCAGGAGTTAGAATAAAAAATCATTTTGTATTGTATTTTTTTGTTATAAATGGGCCTTTATCCTTATGGCAGCCGCGGTGCGGCAAGGTTTTTG
>JAGVGH010000297.1 GCA_020057225.1 Desulfobacterales bacterium
CGCGTGCCCGCGCCCCTGGGCGGCGCGCTCCGCCGCGTCCTTCGCGCGGTTCCCCCGTCCCTTGTCCACGCCGCCTACAGACAGGTCCGCGCGCGGCTTCCCCAGCGTTTCCAGGTGGCCAATTTCGAGGACAAATGGGAAAAACTGACCGCGCTGGCGGGCGAAAGAGAGTTGGCGGAACTCTACCGGATGACGGTCCGGCATTTTACCCAGGAGGAGATTTTCGCCCTCACCGGACGCAGGCCAGGGCCTGGAATGTACGAGGAGACCTTTCAAAAAACCGAGGGCTGGCCCGCCCTTTCCCGTCTCATGCGCGTGGACCAGAGGACTTATCTTCCGGACTGCATGCTCACCAAGGTGGACCGGGCAAGCATGGCCGTTGCCCTGGAGGTCCGGGCGCCGCTTTTGGACCACCGGCTTTTGGAATTCGCGGCGGGCCTGCCCCTTTCCCTGAAATACGCCGGCGGCGAGGGCAAGGTGCTTTTAAAAAGGCTTCTTGCCCGGTATGTGCCCAGGGAGCTTTTCATAAGGCCCAAGATGGGCTTTGGGGCGCCTGTGCATCAGTGGCTCAAGGGGGAATTGAAAGGGCTGCTGCTGGACTGTCTTGCTCCGGAGCGATTAAAGGCCGAGGGACGTTTTGACCCGGTAATTGTGGCGCGCATGGTCGGGGAGCATCTTTCGGGAAAGGCGAACCATCACTACCGCTTGTGGAATCTTATGATGTGGGAGATGTGGCGGGAGCGTTGGCTGGGATAGGGGTTGGCGTAATTCTTTTCCGATTGCAGATGATAGAATTGCCGGGTGAACCCGCGTTCCGTGATGGTGTCCACAATTCCGGGCCCGCCCGCCAGAAACAGCTCCAGGCCCGCCTTGAAAAAACGGATGTGTCCGCCCAAAAGGTCCATCCACTGGCGCGCCTCTTCCGGCGTTTCCACGTCCAGGGCGAACATCACGCGCTCTTCGATGGGGATGTCTTTAGGACGCCTCTGGTTCTCGTTGTCCTGCTCCCTCACGCTGTCTCTTGAACGCTGTCCGCCCGAAGCGGGGCCAGCGCCCGGGCAAAAATGAGATACGCGGTGTGGGCCACCATGCGGTCCCTGGGGCGCAGGCGCTCCGCGTTGGGCTTATAGCTCCGGTGGAAAATTTCCATCACATCCAGCAGAAAGAACGGAACCGTCTGAAGCGCCCGGAGCGCGTCCGAGACCTGGTTGGCGGTTGGCAGAAGAATCCCCAAATGTCCGCCGGGTTTCAGCGCCTGCCACACCCTCCCCAGCACGTCCTGGGGTTCCCGCACGTCCAGAAAAAAGGCGTCGAGGTTCCGCTCGATAATCCCGTGCTCCAGGCTTTGCTCGTGGCGCACCACATTCCCGAGATAATCCAGGGGCTTCAGGTTTTTCTTGATGAGCTTGTCCAGCCTGGGGTCCTCCTCGTACGTGTAAATCCTGCCCGCGGAACCCACGGCCCGCGACATGGCCACGGTGAGCGCCGCGGAGCCGGTTCCCGCCTCGCCCGCCTGCATCCCCGGCGTGATGTCCATCCGGTACAGAATGTAGGCCGCGTCCTTGGGATACAGAATCTGGGTCTGCCGGTTCACCGCGTGCATCACGTAGTCGTGGATGTCGCAGGCGAGCACGGTATATTCCCGGTCCTTTTGCACAAAGGAGCCGCCGGAGCCGATTTTTTTAAGCTCGTCCGTGTGGATGTGGCCTGTGGGCAGACCCGCAAGATGCGGGTTGGCCGTGTTGACCACTTTCCGGTAGCGCTCCCTGTCCTGAATGATGAAAATGTCCGGAATGGCTTGGGGCATGCGGGTCTCCTGGGTCAGTCCGTGGAAAACACGCGGTCTTTCAACTGGCACACCGCGCAGACCCCGGCAAAGGTGGGCTGGCCGCAGCGGGAGCAGGGGAGGAACGCCTCTCCCTCCGGCGGTTTTTTTCCTTTAAGGCGGCCGTACACAAGGTCCCGCTTGGTCCCTGGCATGCGCTGCTCCAGGAGTTCCAGAGCCTCCTTGAAATACGTGCTTGTGGCCCCTTTGGCAAAGGGGCAAACGTTGACCGCGGCGGGCCGGATGTTATGAAGCGCGGCATAGGTCCGGATTTCCCCCTCATCCACGCGGTACAGGGGCTTGGCCCGGGCGGCCTGGCCCGGCATGGCCGATGGGAGAAACGGATGGAACTTTTCGATATAGCGTTCCCTGTGCCGGACCAGGTTTCCCAAAAGGCGGCCGGCCTCGTCGTCCAGGTTGTGGCCTGTGACCACGGTTGCGGTTCCGGCCTCCACGCACAGGAGATTCAAATAGTGGCGCTTCACCGTGCCGCACACCGAGCACGGGTCTTTGCGGTTTTTCCGTAATATTCCGGGAAGGCCCGCTCCAAAAACGTCCTTGAGCCGGATAACCCGAAGCTCCAGGCCGCGCTCTTCGGCGAACGCGGCGGCGGCCTCCCGGGAGTACTGTGAAAACATGTCAATGCCAAGGTCCAGATGGATGCCCAGGGTGGGGTATTCCAGGCGGCGCAGGGCGTCCCATACCGTGAGGGAGTCCTTGCCCCCGGAAACCGCCACAGCGATGGTTTCGTCTTTGGGAAGGGGGATGATTCGAAGGGCCATGGACACAGAGGAGAGAAAGAAGCGGTCGAAGCACGCGGGGCAGAATCGTGAGTTGTGGCTAACGAGCCGTACAACAGCCTGGGCCTTGCACCGGGTGCATTTGGCGCCGGGCAGAAGGGCCAGGGCCGGGGGGATTCCCGGCACAGGCACCGTGAGCGGCCTTTCCCAGTTGTCCCAGGTGATGGCCGCGCCGCTCTGTTTCATGCCTTCCCGTCCTTTCCGCTCTATTATCCGTAAAAAAGCCCGTGGGCGCGACGGCCCACGGGCTTTTCGCAGTTGCGTGATTCCGGTCCCCTGTTCTTTCTTGCCACGCTGTCCGTCAGCGGTCAAGTTACAAACAGCTTGCCGCATCATGGCTTGTCTAATTTATCCATGATGTGAGCGGGGATGCTAAACATCTTTTTTCCGACAACCGCATAATAAAACAAGGGGCGGCCATCTATAGAGATTCGGTGTCTGTATCTTTCCAAATGATGAATTTCCATAGCATCACTGAAAAGCAAAGACTTTATCAAAATGGAAAAACCAGATGTATCACTATCTAGAAGGAATGATTCTTTAATGTTAAAAGCAATCCAGCCTGAATCTGAAACTAAGTTAAACGCATTCGCAAAGGCTTTTTCAGGTATATCTCCAAAACCTAAAGCCGCAACGCATGAGAGGCAATCAATACGCCATGACAATAGCTCTTCTCTCATTTTTTCGTCCATGTTGCATAAATCATAAACAAAATAAGCATCATAGATTCCAGGTCTATCACGCTCGCATGCATTGTATGCCTCTTTGCTTATATCAACACCAATTACGCGCGCAACTCCTCCTGAGTGAAGCTGCTCTCCGAACAATCCGTTGCCTGCCCCAAGATCAAGAACGCGAAGTTCCGTCATTTCGACCTTATTTTTTTTTAGAACCCTTCTCAAAATATCGCATACTTTGCTTGGAGAATTGCATTTTAGTCTTTGATAAAAAAGCTGTTCATATAGTCCTGGACGTTTATACAGTTCGCTGTAGTCATGAAAACGGATTATAGTATCCTTTCCATTTTCTGTGAGAGTAAAAAATGCTTCATCCTGTGCAAGCTGGTGAAGCTCCGTAACTGGAAATTTAATGTTGTATTTTTGTTGGACCATTTTTTCCCTCCATTGAAAATATGGGTATTCCATGCAAGTGAAATTGCATGGCATTAATAAAGAGCCTTTGGCAATATATGACTGTACCGGTTTCCAAAGGCTCACATAAACAAAGATTTTTCAGTAATCTTAAGATGCATTATTGGAAAAAATATGAAAAAAGCCCATCTCTGCCGCTCCCCATGGCCTTCGGCGGACAATATACGTTGCATAGGCGGATATCTCCTTGCCTGTCAAGCAAAACGCTCTTGCCCGGAGCCGAAAACCACTTGGCGTCTGGAGACAGCAGGCCGGGCGGCTCCGCGCACGGAGCCACACAGCCTGCCCGGCCGCCTGAAATGACGTTGTGGTTCAAACGAAAAACGGAGATCCGCTCCGTCCGGGAACCTATAATTTATTCAAGGTGTCCTTCGCCTCTGTCCGTGTCCTGTCCGCCTCCTGGCAGGAAGGCCGCAGTCAGGTCGGAACACCCATCTTGGGCAGCAGAACCGCCTGCATCACATACCAGACCGCCACAAAGACCCCAAGGGCCAAAAGATAGGTCGCCATGTTGTCCGTCCTTTGTTGTCCGTTCCCGTTATTCCGTCTTTTTCCCGCCCTTGTCCTTGGGCTTGGGAGCCGCTTTTTTCGCCGCCGCCGGTTTCGCCCTGGCGGGCGCCTTGGCTTTTTTTTCCGCCGCGGCCGTCGTTGCCTTTACCGCCGCGGTCGTGGAGACCGCGTCCGGAGCGGCAGCTTCCTCCATTACCGCGACATCCGATTCCCAGGAGCGTTTTTCAAGGGCGTCGGCCACGTCGCCCATTCCCAGTGTTTCCAGGCGCTGGCGCTTGGGCGCGCCGGTCTCCCAGTCCCACTGCATGGACTCATGGAAGGTACGGCCCAATGTTTCCATGTCAAGGGTAACCCCCTTGAGCGGGCCTTTTTTCAGGGGCGGCACTCCCTGGATCCTGGGGTGCATGTAATTGTCCCTGCGGGAGTGGATTCCCTCGCGGATATTGAAGCACTGCCGGAGGTGCTCCACCCTCTCCCCGGCGGCAAGGTATTCGTCCGGTGTGAAATACCAGCCGGTGGCGAGGTTGAGCCATTCGCACACCGGCATGTTGCCGCCCGCCTGGGTTCCGAAAAGACATATCCCCGCGCCGTCCACAATCATCTTGTAGAAGGTGCCCACCGCAAGGCCCTCCGCCTTGTCGTCATAGCGGTATTTGTCCTTGTCGGTGAACACCTGCTTGGGTTTGACGGCCCGGGTGAATTTCTTTTCTAAAAACTGAAGATCGAGGTACGTGCAGGAGGTCACGGTGTGGCGGCCCGGAGCCGGGTCAAACTTGTAGGCCACTCCGTAGCCGGGGTCAAACTTGGGATCATGCATGGGCGGCTCGACACCCCCCACGTGGACCGCGTATTTCTCCGCGCCCTTGCCGATTTTTTCCGCCGCCCTCTTGACGCCCTCGGCCAAAACATCGCCGATTCCTTCGCGTTTGATAATTTTCTCCGTTATCGCAACAATGGCGTCCGCGGCGCCCCATCTGAGGGCGATGCCGCCCGTGTCCTCCAGGGTGAGAACGCCGTTTTCAAAACACTCCATGGCAAAGGCCACGGTGGCGCCGCAGGAGATGGTGTCAATGCCCGCGCGGTTGCACATGTCGTTGAGCTTGAAGACCGAGTGCAAATCGTCGTTTAAAAGCATGGCGCCGAACGCGCAGATGCTTTCGTACTCGGGCTTGTGGCTCTCCTCCAGCGGGTAGGGCCCGTCTTTCACCTGCACGATGCCCCCGCAGCGGATGGGGCAGGAGTAGCATCCGTATTTCTTGATTTCATACCGCACAACCGCCTGGGCGCCGATTTTCCGGACGCGCCGAAGCGGGAAGTCCATGTAGCCTGCGCCGCCCCAGTTTTTCACGGGAGAGTCGCCGGATTCCGATCCCATGGCCGTGAGGCAGGGGGTGCCGAATTTACGCAGGAGGGCGCGCCAGAGCCCGGCGGGCTGCCGGGGGTACACGGGGAGCAGGCGGGTGACAAGGCCGGTGATGGCGAGA
>JAGVGH010000160.1 GCA_020057225.1 Desulfobacterales bacterium
TGCCGCTCACAACGGCAACCCCCGCCGCGGAAAGCCCCCTGGCGATGCGGGCCGCCGTGGCAAGCCCGTGGGCCGTGGCTCCCCGGGCTCCCACCACAGCCACCATGGGCGCCCCGGGAAAAAGCTCTCCGCGCGCGTACAAAAACGGGGGCGGGTCGTGAATGTGCTTCAAAAGCTCCGGATACTCCGGGGAGTCCCAGGTCACGATCCGCAGACATTTTTCCCGGACGCGCTCAAGCTCCTGGAAAACAGTCTCCGGGGTTTTGTGGGCGGCGATGGCTTCGGCCAGCGCCCCGCCTACCCCCTCCACTTCCCTGAGCGCCCCGGGCTCCTGCAGGAACACCGGCTCCGGCCCGCCAAACCTCTCCACAAGGCGCCGGAACAGGACGTTCCCGACACCGGGCACGCTTTTCAGGCGCAGCCACGGCACGAGGTGTTCCATTTAAAGCCCCGGCACAGCCCGCGGTCAGGCGCGCGCCTTGAAAGCCAGAAGAATCGGGCTTGCCACGAAAACCGAGGAATACGTCCCGATGCCGATGCCCACCAAAAGGGCAAAGGCAAAGTCGTGGATAACTGCGCCCCCCAGAACCCACAAGGTCGTGATGATAACCAGCGTTGTGCCGGATGTGAGAATGGTCCGGCTCAAGGTCTCGTTGATGCTCCGGTTGATTACGTCGCCCAGGGGCAGCTTGTTGTATTTCTTAGTGTTTTCCCGGATCCGGTCAAACACGATGATGGTGTCGTTCAAGGAATACCCGATGATGGTGAGAACAGCCGCCACGATGGGCAGGTTGAATTCTTTTCCCATGATGGAAAAGACCCCGATCGTAATGAGAACGTCGTGGATAAGGGCCACAATGGCGCCCATGGCAAAACGCAGGCGCAGAAAAATGAAGCCAAACACGGTGACAGCAAGGATGACCGCCATGGTGATTGCCAGGGGGATGCCCAGGATGTGCAACACCCACGCCGTGCCAATGACCGCGATGGCCATGACAAGGCTGGGCGCCCACATCAGCTCGAACCGTCCCGAAATATACACGGTGATGAAGAGCAGCGCGAAAAACATGGAAAGCAGGGCTTTTTCCCGGAGATCCTTCCCCACGCCCGGGCCGACCATCTCGTTGCCCACGACATCCGTTCCCTTGCCTAATTTCATCTCCAGCGCCTGCTCGACCCTGTTTTTCAACTCCTCCTGCTCGGTGTTTCCCCCGGTTTTAAGCGGCAGGTTAATCCGGAAATCACTGTCCGTTGCCCCGCCATAGCCCTGGACGGTGGCGTCTCCCAGTTCAATTCCCGCAAGGACTTCACGCACCGCCCCTGCGCCGGTGCCGGACGGAGTCGTCACAATGAGGACTGACCCGCCTCTGAAGTCAACACCGTAATTGATGCCTTTGTGCGCGATAATGGAAAGAAGGCCGGCTGCGATGAGCGCAATGGAAAAGGCGTAGGCGTAGCGCCGGACGCCGACAAAGTTGAAGTTCACGTCCTGTTTGATGAATTCCATGAATTGCATGGGCGGCTCCTCGCTAGATGCTGAGCGACCGCGCGCGGCGGTAGTACAGGAAATAATCAAAGATGACCCGGGTCACCACAATGGCCGTGAACATGCTGGAGGCAATGCCAAGACTTAAGGTGATGGCAAAGCCCTTGATGGGACCGGTGCCGAACTGCAAGAGCACCAGGGCCGCCGCGATGTTGGTCACATTGGCGTCCACGATGGTCACGGTGGCCCGGTCGTAACCCGCGTCCAGCGCCGCGGCCGGTGTCTTTCCCAGCCGCAGCTCCTCCCGGGTGCGTTCGTAGATGAGCACATTGGAATCCACCGCTGTTGCCATTGTGAGAAGGATGCCCGCGATGCCCGGAAGCGTGAGGGTGGCGTTGAACAAAGCAAGCCCCGCGCCCAAAAGCACGATGTTGAGCACCAGGGCCAAATCCGCGTTGAGCCCGGATGCCCTGTAGTACACCACCATGAATACGACCACGATAATAAGCCCCGCGGCCATGGAAAGCCCGCCCTTGCGGATGGAGTCCGCGCCCAGGGACGCGCCCACGGTGCGCTCCTCCGCCACTTCCACCGAGGCGGGCAAGGCGCCGGCGCGCAGCACCAGGGCAAGGTCGCTTGCGGATTCCACAGTGAAACTGCCGGTGATGACCGCGGCCCCCCCGCCGATTTTCTCCTGGATGGTGGGCGCTGAATAAACGGTGTTGTCCAAAACGATTGCCAAGCGCTTGCCCACGTTTTCCCCGGTGATCTGTCCAAAAAGACGCGCGCCCTCCTTGTCAAAGGCGATGGAGACTTCGGGCTGGTTGAAATCTCCGCTGTAGGCCACCCGGGCGTCCTTGAGATAGTCGCCGGTCAAAAGCACCTTCTTTTTCACCAAAAGGGGCGTCTTGGTTTGTCTGCCCGTCTTGGAGTTTTTGGAAACCTCATAGAGAATCTCCGTGCCCCTCGGCTCCTGGCCCGCGGTCACCGAGTCCGCGCTCCTGGTCTCGTCCAGCAGGCGGAACTGGAGCTGGGCGGTTTTTTTCAAAAGCGCCTTCACCCGCTCCGGATCCTTCACTCCGGGAAGCTGGATAACGATGCGCCGCTCCCCCTGCCTGCGGATTTCCGGCTCGCTCACCCCGTACTGGTCAATACGGTTGCGGATGGTCTCGACAGCCTGGCTTACCGCCGACTCCATCACGCGCTTTTCCTCGTCCCTGGGAAGGCGCAGGATAAACACCTTGTTCCCGCCCTCGACCCGGCTCGAGTCCAGGGCCAGGGTCTGGAAATCCGCGGCAAGAAGCTCCTCGAAGGCCGTGTAGGATTCCTGGCCGCTCAGGCGGACGCGGAGGGAATTGTCGTCCTGGACCTCGACCTCGTCGAATTTGATGGATCCGTTTCTGCGGAAGCTCTCCCGAAGGTCGCTCTCATACCGGGCAAGCGCGCTTTTAACGGCCTCTTCGAGCCGCACTTCCAGGACGAGATGCATGCCGCCCTGAAGGTCAAGGCCCAGGTTGATAAGCCGGTGGGGCCATATCAGCTTGTCCTTGTCCCGCGTCCCCGGATCCTCGAAAAAATAAAACTTGAGGGTGGGCAACAAAATGACAAAAGCCGCGGCAATTACCGCCACCACCAGGGTGACCCGCCAGTTGTAGTTTCTCAACGCGCGTTTCCTTTCCTTGCCGCCGGGCCTGCTGGAGAACCCGGAACGGCCGCCTTCCCTGTCCTGAATGCCGGCAATCCAACACCGCCTGTCCCGGATTCTGTTCCGGGCCGGTTACTTTCCTTTTTTATCGTCTTTGCCGCTGCCGTCTTTCCCCTTTTTCCCGCCGGCCTGGGGCGCTTTCTCCCCCGGGTCCGCGAGCCCGGCCACATGCTGGCGGTTAATTTTTATCTTGACCCGTTCGGCGATTTCCACATCCACCACGTCTCCGTCCATATCCATAATCCGGCCATAAAGTCCCCCGCTGGTCATGACTTTATCGCCCTTTTTGAGGGCCTCGAGCATCAAACGGCGCTCTTTGTTTTGCTTAAGCTGAGGCCGGATGAGCAGGAAATAGAAAATAATGCAGATAATGGCAAGCAGTAGCATTTGATTGGCAAAGCCAGATCCCCCTCCCTGGGGAACGGCTACTGCGGCCTGTCCGACAAGGGCATTCGCGGTGGAAAGCACAGTGTTTTCCTCTCGTTGAAAGGGATTGTCCGGCTGCTGCCGGTTTTTTTAAGCCGGCAAAGCCGGAGAATATAGGAGTTAGGAGTTAGGAGTTAGGAGTTAGGAGTTAGGAGTTAGGAGTTAGGAGTTAGGAGTTAGAATAAAAGAAACAACCTGTTTTTATAGAGTTTTCTTATTGTAAAATGGGCCTTTATCCTCACAGCAGCCGCGGTGCGGCAAGGTTTTTGAGCTAGCCTGGGGTTTCAACCCCAGGGCCAGAGCAGACATCTTCTATAATCAAGACACGGAATCTAATCAAACACGCGCCTGAATATGGTATCCACATGTTTGGTGTGATAACCCAGGTCAAACACTTTTTCCAAATCCTCCGGGCGCATGCGCTCTGTCACCCGGGAATCCGCCAGCAAGAGGTCTTGGAACGTCCCCTCCCCGGCCCAGGTCCGCATGGCGTTTTCCTGGACAATCCGGTACGCGTCCTCCCGGCTTATTCCGCCCGCCGCCAGCGCGATGAGCACCTGCTGGGAAAAAATCAGTCCCCCGGTCAGATTCAGATTCTTCATCATCCTCTCGGGATACACCACGAGATTCTTGATAAGCCCTGTCATGCGGCCCAGCATGTAGTCCATGGCGATGGTGCTGTCCGGACCGATGACCCGTTCCACGCTGGAATGGCTGATATCCCGCTCATGCCACAGGGGCACGTTCTCCAAAGAGGCCATGGCGTTGGCGCGCACAAGACGGGCAAGCCCCGAGAGATTCTCGGAGCCGATGGGGTTCCTCTTGTGGGGCATGGCCGAGGATCCCTTTTGACCCTTGGCGAAATGCTCCTCGGCCTCAAGCACCTCGGTGCGCTGGAGATGCCTTAGCTCCACCGCCATTTTCTCGATGGTGGAGGCCAAAATGGCCAGGGCGCAGAAAAACCCGGCGTGCCGGTCCCTCTGCACAATCTGGGTCGAGGCCGGAGCCGCCGTAAGCCCCAGCTTTTCACACACATAGGCCTCGACCTCGGGAGGCGTGTTGGCAAAGGTGCCCACCGCGCCGGAAATCTTGCCCGCCGCAACGCTTTTTACAGCCTCGGCCACCCGGGCGCGGTTTCTCTTGAGCTCGTCATACCAAACAGCCAGCTTGATCCCAAAGGTAATCGGCTCCGCGTGAATGCCGTGGGAGCGGCCAATCATCACCGTGTGCTTGTGCTCCATGGCGCGGGCCTTGACCGCCTCCATAAGGAGGTCAATGTCCTCGATAAGAATCCCGCCCGCTTCCTTAAGAAGAACCGCGAACGCTGTGTCGAGCACATCCGAGGAGGTCATGCCCAGATGCATGTAGCGGGCGTCCGGGCCAACGTGCTCGGCCACGGCGGTAAGAAAGGCGATCACGTCATGTCGGGTTTCCGCTTCGATCTCCCCGATCCGGGCTACCGTGAAATCCGCTTTTTCCGCGATGTTTTTCGCGGCGGAGGCGGGCACGCGGCCAATCTTCGCCATGGCCTCGGAGGCGAGAACCTCGACCTTGAGCCAAGTCCGGTATTTGGTTTCGTCCGTCCACAGACGGCCCATTTTTTCACGGGTGTAGCGCGGAATCATGAGGCTGGTTTTTCCTTTTTAGGAGTTAAGGGTTAGGAGTTAGGAGTTAGGAGTTGGAATAATGATGAAAATTCCCTGTTTTTATGGAATTTTATTTTTATAAAACGGGCCTCTTTCCATGTAGCAGCGGCGGTGCGGCAAGGTTTTTCTCTAGCCTGGGGTTTCAACCCCAGGGTTTATAAGAAAAAAAGCTGTTATAGAATTGTCAAAAACGGGCCTCTTTCCATG
>JAGVGH010000186.1 GCA_020057225.1 Desulfobacterales bacterium
ACGGCCCGCGAATCATGGAGGTTCCCATGGAGTTTGATCTCACGCGGGAACAGCGGATGATTCAAAAGCAGGTCCGCGAGTTCCTTCAAAAGGAAATCGCGCCCGTCACCGGGGAAATTGACCGGGAAGACCGGTTTCCGGAAGGCGTCTGGCAAAAACTGGGAGAGCTCGGCATCCTCGGCCTTGGAATCCCCGAGGAATACGGCGGCTCGGGAATGGACCACTTCACCTTTGCCCTGGTGGTCGAGCAGATGGCCCGGGTGTGTCCGGCCCTTACCCTTTCCTGTGTGGCCCATGTGAACCTGTGCGCCCACAACCTGGAGCGGAACGCCACGCCCGCGCAAAAACAGGCCTGGCTTCCGGGCCTGTGCTCGGGGGAGCGCGTGGGCTGCCTGGGCCTGACAGAGCCCGGAGCGGGATCGGACGCGGTGGGAATCCAGACAACGGCCCAGAGGGACGGGGACTTCTTTGTGCTGAACGGCGGCAAGATGTTCATCACCAACGCGCCCGTCGCCGATCTCGCCCTGGTGTACGCCAAGACCGACATGGAAAAACGGGCCCGGGGCATCACCGCCTTTGTGGTTGAAAAAGGCGCGCCCGGCTTTTCCGTATCGCCCCGCATCGAAAAAATGGGGCACCACGGCTCCCCCACGGGCGAGCTTCTGTTCAACGACTGCCGGGTGCCGGAGAAAAACATCGTGGGCCGGGAGAACGAGGGCATCCATGTCATGATGACCGGACTGGACATCGAGCGGGTGGCGATTTCGGCCATGGCGCTTGGCATGGCCGAGGCCGCCCTGGAGCTTGCCTTGTCCTATGCCAAGGCGCGGCACCAGTTTGGACAGCCCATCGCCAGCTTCCAGCTTGTCAAGGCCAAGCTCGCGGACATGTACACCGAGGTGGAGGCCGCGCGGGGACTTTCCTTCCGGGCCGCCCGCCTTGCCGATCGAACCGAGCGCGGGGGTAAGGGCACCGAGATTCACAAACTGGCCGCGGCGGCAGTGCTCTTCGCCGCGGAAACCGCCAACAGGGCGGCCAATCAGTCTTTGCAGATACACGGCGGATACGGATACACCCTGGAATACCCGGTCAACCGGTTCTTCAGGGACGCGAAACTTCTGGAAATCGGGGCCGGGACCAGCGAGATAAGGCGGCTTGTGATTGCCGACGAGCTCTTGAAAAGGGGTTTCAGCGCGGCATAGTGAACGGACATCCGCCCGCGCCGCCCATCGGCCCGGGCCTCCTCAAACCAACGAAAAACACCTATGAAAAACACCCAGGACGCCGCGCCCGTCATCGGCTCCGTGGACCTCGAAGACGCCGAGATGCAGTTCCTCCACTGGCTTGGCGACGGACCGAATCTCCTCCTCCTCCACGCCACAGGATTCCTCCCTTGGATATGGCTCCCTGTGGTCCGCCGGCTGGGGCGCGCCTTCTCGATCACGGCCCCCTACCACTGCTCCCACCGCATGGCCGATCCCCGCGCGGGCGGCCTGAGCTGGGCCATTCTCGCCAGGGACACCGTGGACTTTTGCGCGGCCAGGGGCATTGTCCGCCCCCTGGCCGCGGGCCACTCCATGGGCGCCACCGTGGCCACCCTGGCCCACGCCTCCATGGGGCTGCCCATGGAAAAGATGGCCCTTATAGAACCCATCTTCCTTCCCCGGTTCCTCTACACCATGGAACTCAAGGTCGAGGACCATCCTTTGGCGGGCAAGTCCATTAAGAGGCGCAACCTCTGGGAGGACAGGGAGGAGGCGCGGCGCTACCTCCGGGAGAAACCCCTTTTTAAAAACTGGGACGAGGAGGCGCTGGATCTCTACGTGCAGCACGGAATGCGGGACGGGGGCGGGGGAATCGAGCTCGCCTGCCATCCGGAGCGGGAGGCCGCGCTCTTTATGGGCGGCGTGCAAAGAGATCCATGGCCCTTGCTGCCGGAAGTCTCCTGCCCGGTCCTGGTGATCGAGGGGGAAACCAGCGCGAACCGGGAGCACATTGATTTGAAAAAGGCCGCCTCCCTCATCCCCAAAGGCGGGTACGCCATGGTGCGGGAGGCGGGACACCTCGTGCCCATGGAAAAGCCGGATGAAACCGCGGCCCTTGTCAGGGAATTCTTTACAAAGGACTGATACCAAGGCGCAATCAGACAAGGTATGCCCTCACCCCGGCCCTCTCCCGCAGGGAGAGGGAGGTTGAGCGGGAGCTTTCAGCAGGTGTTACGGATTGGACCGCATTTTGGTATGAAAGCCAAGGCTGGCCTTGGCGCCTGGACGGGCGCGGGCGCATGCGCCCCGCAACAATCGGGAGACGCCAGATGGATGATTTGCGCGTGTATTTCGACTCTGTGAAGGGATTCGGGGTTCTTTCCACCGCGGACGCGCAGGGCCGCGTCAACGCCGCGGTGTTCGGCAGGCCCCGTTTTTTACAGGACGGCTCCCTTGCCTTCATCATGCCGGATAAGAAAACACACGCGAACCTGGGGGAGAACCCGTGCGCCCATTACCTTTTCCGGGAGGACGGGCCTGGATACAAGGGCGTGCGGCTTGCCCTTGAAAAAACAGGAGAGGAGACGGACACGGAGCTTCTCCGCTCCCTGCGCCGGAGGGAGTCCCGCGCCGGGGAAGAGGGGCGCCGCTGGCTTGTCCGCTTTCGTGTGGCAGGGCGGCTGCCTTTGGTGGGCGCCGAAGAAAAATGACGGGCGCGGGAATTCCGCGGCGGCGGGTTTGATTTGTCACGTTAAAAAAATCTTTGTAAAACAGCAGGATGGGCGTTTGTTTCTTCTGTTTGGCATTTCGGAGTCTTCCTTCTGTTAAAAAAGATTGACAACAGCGCATCAAGAATATAAATTTTGGCCTTTATGCGGCCGCGCCGCCTAAAGGCGCGGAACGGAGGCGAACGCGTCCGGCGCGGTTTTTTCAGTCGCGGAGAGGTGACCGAGCTGGCCGAAGGTGCACGACTGGAAATCGTGTGTACCCTAATCCGGTACCGGGGGTTCGAATCCCCCCCTCTCCGCCATTTTTTTGGGGCGGCCCCGCGCCATGCATCCTTTTCCCGTCCTGCCCGCCCCGGTGGCGCGAAAGCCTGACAATCTCCCCGGGGTGCCCCATGTCGTATCTCGTCCTTGCCCGCAAATACCGGCCTCAGACATTCGAGGACGTGGTGGCCCAGGAGCATGTCACCACCACCCTGAAAAACGCCGTGGCCACCGGCAGGGTCCACCACGCCCTGTGCCTCTCCGGCCCCCGCGGCACCGGCAAGACCACCGTCGCCCGCGTCTTTGCCAAGGCCATGAACTGCAAAAACGGGCCGACCCCCACGCCCTGCAACGTCTGCCCCTCCTGCAAGGAAATCACCCGCGGCAACTCCGTGGACGTGTTCGAGATTGACGGCGCCTCCAACAACGGTGTCGAGCAAATCCGCGAACTCCGGGAAAACGTCAAGTATTCCCCGGCCCGGAGCGCCTACAAGATTTACATCATTGACGAAGTCCACATGCTCACCACCCAGGCGTTCAACGCCCTGCTCAAGACCCTCGAGGAACCTCCGCCCCACGTTCTTTTTGTCATGGCCACCACCGAGTTCCACAAAATCCCTGTCACCATCCGCTCCCGGTGCCTGCGCTTTGACTTTAGGCGCATCACCCCGGCGGACCTTGTGGGACGGATGGAACACGTGTGCCAGGCCGAGGGGATTGACATCAAGAGAGAGGTCCTGGACATTGTGGCGCGGGAAAGCGACGGGTGCATGCGGGACGCGCTCTCCCTCCTGGACCAAGTGGCGGCCCACGCCGCGGGACCGGACGGGGAGCGGCGGGTGCTGGACATCCTCGGAGTGGTGGGCAAAGAGCGGCTTTTCACCCTGGCGGGCGCGCTTCTGGCCGGAGACGCCGCCGGGTGCCTCCAGGTGATTGACGCGCTCCACCAGACCGGACAGGACATGCGCAAGCTGACCGCGGACCTTGTGGCCCACTTCAGGGACATGCTGGTGGTCAAGCGGGTCGAGGAACCCGGCGCCATTCTGGATTTGCCCGCAAGCCACATCGCGCGGCTCCGGGAGGCCGCCTCCCAGGCAAGCGCCTCCCACATCGGGCAGGTGCTGGGCGTCTTGCACCGCGAAGAGGTGGGTGTCCGCCTTTCAGGAATGCCCAGGCTGGCGCTTGAAGTGGCGTGCATGGAAATCTGCGGAACGCCGCCCGCCCTGGACATCGGCGAGCTTATCGGCAAGCTGGACCGGCTCCAGGAGGCGGTGATGTCCCGCGCGGCGGCGCCTGCCCCTGAGGCGCGCGCCTCCGGCCCCAAAGCCTCCTGGCAGACGCCGGTCCCTGCCGCGCCCCCGGCCCGGACAGCGGCTCCCCTGGAAAGAGCCGCCGCCCCGTATTCCCGGCCCGCTCCCGCGCGGACAGAGCCTGAGCCGTCCGCTTCCGCCGGGCAGGAGAACCCCGTCACATGCTTTAAGCGCCTCATGGGCTCCCGGCATCCCTATCTTGCCCTGGCTCTTGAACGCTCCTCCCTTTCCGCGGAAAACACGGTCCTGTCCATCGGGTACGGAAACGACGGGCTGGAGTCAAGCATCTTGATCAACGAGGAGAACCGGGCCAATATCGTCGCGGTATGGCGGGACTGCGCGGGAGAGGACGCCCAGGCGCGTTTTGTTTCGGAAAAACCGGAGGCGGCGCCGGAGGCTCCCCCGCCGGAGCCCCGCCAGACAAAGCGCGATCCGGCCCAGGAACTGATGAACCATCCGCTGGTCGCGGACGCCATTGAGATATTCAAAGGACGGGTTCTAACCATTAAACCCCTGTAAGGAGGCTGTCATGGCAAAGGGTCTTGGCAATCTGATGAAACAGGCGCAGAAGCTCCAGAAGCAGATGGAGGAGGCGCAGGCCAAGCTGGGGGAAAAAACCGTCGAGGCGGCGGCGGGCGGCGGCATGGTGCGCGTGGTCGTCAACGGGAAACAGCAGCTTGTGTCCATTTCCATTGAAAAAGAGGTCGTGGACCCGGAGGAGGTGGAAATGCTCCAGGACATGATTCTCGCGGCGGTGAACGACGGGCTGGCGAAAAGCCAGGAGATGGTGGGCGAGGAAATGGGCAAGCTGACCGGCGGGTTCAACATCCCCGGACTCATGTAAGCTCCCGGGACTGCGCCCATGGCCCATTTGCCCCCTCCGCTTGCCCGTCTGGCGCGGCAGCTCGCCAAACTTCCCGGAATCGGGGAAAAAAGCGGCGAGCGCCTGGCCATGCACATCCTGCGCGCCCCTGAAAAGGAGGCCCGCGCTTTGGCCGAGGCCATTCTCGAGGTCAAGGCCACGGTCCGCTTCTGCCCCGTGTGCTTCGCCCTTTCCGACAAGGGCGCGTGCGCGCTGTGCCAGGACCCGGCCAGGGCCACAGGGGTTCTGTGCGTGGTGGAGGAACCCCAGGACCTCGCGGCCATTGAAAAATCCGGCGCCTTCCAGGGACGCTACCACGTTCTCCAGGGGGCCCTCTCGCCCATGTCCGGCACCGGGCCGGACGACATCCGCGTCAAGGAGCTGGCGGCCAGGGTCGCGGCGGGGGGCGTGCGGGAGGTCATCATCGCCACCGGCAGCACGGTCGAGGGCGAGGCCACGGCCAGCTATATCCAAAGCGTGCTGGCCCCGTTTCCTGTCATTGTCACACGCATCGCCTCGGGCGTGCCCATCGGGGCGGACCTCGCCTACACCGACGCGCTGACGCTCAGGCGCGCGCTGGACGGGCGCCGGGGAATGTGAAGGGACGCCGGGACATGGGAAAAAGCCCGTTTGACTGCGCCATGTGCGGGAAGTGCTGCCAGGGTTTTGGCGGCACCCTTGTGGGGAAAGAGGACATTGCCCGCATCTCCCGCCACCTGGGAATTTCCCCGGAGGAAATGGAGACGGCCTATTGCGCGCGCTCTGGCCTGGGGACTGTTTTGGCGCAGAAGCCGGACGGGTATTGCGTGTTTTTTGACGGGAAGTGCTCGATTCATCCGGTGAAGCCGCGCATGTGCAGGCGCTGGCCGTTTATTCCCGCGCTGCTCGCGGCTCCTGAAAACTGGCGGGTCATGGCCTCGGCCTGCAAAGGCATGGACCCGGACGCGGCGCCGGACGCGGTGGCGGCCCTTGTGCGGGAGACGCTTACGGCGGAGCGGCGGGGAGAATGAGAGGGAACAAAAAGGCTCCCGCTCCTAAACCGGCAAAGCCGGAGAAATTAGGAGTCAGGAGTTAGAGGTTAAAATATAAGAACCTCTTTTTATTGCGTTTTATTTTTATAAAGCGGGCTGTTATCCTCATAGCGGCCGCGGTGCGGCAAGGTTTTTGATATGCCTGGGGTTTTAACCCCAGGGCGAGGGCACCCCTTTATCTACGCAACAAACATAGATAATCCAAACATAGAACCAAGGAACCCCTGTGGCCGCGGGGAGGGGTTGTGCCTAAAATCATCAATCCGTGCATGGGGAAGACAGGCCCGGTATCGTGGCCCTGGTGTCGCGGGTGCTCTTCGAGGAAGGCGCCAACATCGAGGACGTGAGCCAGACTATTTTGCAGACCTGGTTCTCGGACACATTCCTTGCCCAGGTTCCCGAAGGCGCGGCGGTGGAAGACCTGGCACGGCGGCTGGACCTCGCCCTGTTGCCCAAAAACCTCCATGTCCGGGTTTTTCCGTTAAACGACGGCCGCCCCTGCTCCAGGCCCGCGCCCGAGACGCCGCCGGAGCCGTTTGTGGCCACCACCGTCGGAGATCATCAGGCAGACAGCCTACAAGGTGACCCGGGCGGGGGAGCTGATTGGCCGCGAAGTGGCGGAGCGCCTGGGTGTGCCCTTTGGAGTGGTGGATTTGTCGCTTGCGCCCACGCCCGTCCCGGGGGACTCGGTGGGCGAGATTTTCGAGACCATGGGCCTTTCCGCAATCGGCGCTCCGGGCGGCACCGCGGCGCTGGCGCTTTTGAACGACGCGGTGAAAAAAGGCGGGGCCTTTGCCAGCAGCCAGGTGGGCGGGCTTTCCGGGGCGTTTATTCCGGTTTCCGAGGATTTGGCCATCGCCCGGGCCGCGGCGGAGGGGCATTTGTGTCTGGAGAAGCTCGAGGCCATGACCAGCGTGTGCTCGGCGGGGCTTGACATGGTGGCGCTCCCAGGATATACTATTACGGAGACGCCTGCGGCGGTTATCGCGGACGAGATGGTGATTGGGGTGGTGAACAAGAAGACCACGGCGTGCAGGCTGATTCCGGTGCCGGGGAAGAAGGCCGGGGAGGAGGCGTTTTTCGGGGGGCTTTTGGGCGGGGCGGCCATTATGCCTGTGCGGGGCAACGGCCTTTCGGACCGTTTTGCGCGGATGGGCGGGAGGATACCGGCGCCGATACAGAGTTTGACGAATTGAGGCCAGAGCGGGATGTAGAAATCTGTTGTTTGGATATGCGCAAGCAAGCAACGGAACTCATGCGATGAAACCCCCTAAAGTTTTGGAGGAAAGCGCCATGCATCCCATCAAAAAATTGTGCTTCGAGAGGTTCCGAAGGCTGTACGACATAGAATTGGAGATGCGCTCTCCAATGGTTATAATTGGTGCGAACGGAGTTGGGAAAACATCGCTTCTTGACGCAATATCTCTTTTATCATGTTCAGCAATTGGAGTCATGAATAAAAAAATTAATTACTTTAGGAGGTATTTCTGACATTATAACAAGAAATTCAAATGGATTTCTAACATTTGAAGCAGAAATGGAAGTCCAAGGATACAAACCGCTTAAATACAGTTTGTGTTTAGAGCCAAAAGGACAGGGTTACGCCATCGCGGAAGAGGACCTTTCTCAAGAAAGGTTGGACGCAAGCGATTCATTCAAGCATATAACATCATCGTACTCAAACGTAAAATATTACGATACCGTTTCAAGAGGACTGTTTCGCCCGGACTGGGAGCACAATCCCTTGGAATCCTCCCTTTCCCAGGTCCCTAAAATATACAAACAACCCGAAGATTTGAAGCGTACATTGGGTTCCGTGACTCAATACCATGTTTTAGATGTTGGAGATCGCGCTCCGGTGAAACTGCCCCAACAGATGAAACCTGCGGACCTTCCTGGGCGAAACGGGGAGGATTTGGTCTCGTTTTTGTACTACCTGCGGGAAGCTGACCCGGACCGGTTTGGAGTCATCCTGGATACCTTGAAAGCGGCGTTTCCAGGGTTCGAGACCCTCGGTTTCCCGCCAGTGGCCGCCGGGATGCTGGCCATGACCTGGAAGGAAACCTATTTTAGCAGTCCGTTGTACATGCACCAGCTTTCGGAGGGCACCCTCCGTTTTCTGTGGCTCATATCCCTCCTGCAGAGCAGGAAGTTTTCCACCATCACCATGCTGGACGAGCCGGAGGTGAGCCTGCATCCGGAGCTTTTAAGCCTCCTGGCCGACCTGTTCCGTGAGGCGTCCAAACGGACCCAAATCATCGTGGCGACGCATTCCGACCGGCTTGTGCGCTTCCTCAAACCAGAGGAAGTACTGGTCATGGATATAGATGAGGAGGGTCATGCCACCGCTCAATGGGCGGACACTCTGGACCTGGATGCCTGGCTGGAGGAATACAGCCTGGACGAGGTCTGGAGGCTCGGGCGCATGGGAGGGCGGTCATGAAAATCACTCTTCTTGTGGAAGGAAAAACAGAACAGGCGTTTTTACCAATCCTTCGAAAATATCTGGAAAGACATTTGGCAGGCAGGATGCCCAACCTGGACGCGTTGCCCTAGGACGGCCATATTCCCACAGGGGACAAACTACGGCGCGTGGTGAAGACGTTGCTCAACTCGGGGAGGAAACCCTCCGACTGTGTCATTGCCCTTACAGACGTTTATACGGGAACGCATCCGCCGGAATTTCAAGACGCCCAAGACGCCAAAGCCAAAATGCGGCACTGGGTGGGGCATGAGCCAAGATTCCATCCCCACGCGGCCCAGCACGATTTTGAGGCGTGGCTTCTCCCCTACTGGCCAACTCTAATAAAACTTGCGAAACACAACAGCGCGGCGCCTCCCGGAGACCCCGAAAGCGTCAACCACGGCAATCCTCCGGCGCACAGGGTCAAGGCGCTGTTCGAGGCGGGAACCTGCCGGGACAGCTACGTCAAACCCCGGGACGCGGGCCGCGTGCTGCGCGACAATGATTTGACCGTTGCAATCCACCGGTGCCCTGAATTAAAAGAACTGGTGAACACTGTTCTTGTTGTCTGCGGCGGCCATCCCCTCCCGTGAGGCCGCCGCCCCGGCGCCAAACGGCGCGCGGCGCCTTACAAAACGCCATGGAGCCGCCATGCTCACCGAGCAGGAAAAACTCGAGACCCTCGCCACCCTGGCCACTGAGTTGAGCCGGGTGCAGGATCTCGACATCCTCATGGAAAAAATCCTCACCCATGCCCGCGAGTTCGCCGGCGCGGACGCGGGGAGCGTGTATATCCGCAAAGGAAACACGCTGCACTTCTCCTACACCCAGAACGACACGTTCCAAAAGCGGCTGGCGCCCGGAGCCAAGCTCATCTACTCCACCTTTTCCATGCCGGTGGACACAGGCTCCATCGCCGGTTTTGTCGCCTCCACCGGCCAGCCCCTCCATATCGAAAACGTCTATGAGCTGCCACCGGACGTGCCCTACCACTTCGGCCGCAAATTCGACCAGGCCTCCGGCTACCACACCCAGTCCGTCTATACGCTTCCCTTGAAAAACAACCGGGACCAGGCGGTGGGCGTGCTTCAAATCATCAACGCCAAGGACGAAAACGGCAAGGTCCATGCCTTCAGCCTTGTGGACCAGCGCCTCATGCCGGTGTTCGCCTCTGTGGCCGCGGTGGCCCTGGAGCGCGCCCAGATGACCCGCGCCCTGTTGTTGCGCATGATCGGCATGGCTGAAATGCGGGATCCCAAGGAGACGGGCGCCCATGTCAACCGGGTGGGCGCGTATTCCCTTGAGATTTACGAGAAATGGGCGGAACGGCACGGAGTGAGCGTCGAGGAGGTGGAAAAGACCCGGGACATGCTGCGCATGGCGGCCATGCTGCACGACGTGGGCAAGGTGGCCATTTCCGACACGATACTGAAAAAACCCGCCCGGTTCACCCCTGAAGAGTTTGACATCATGAAGGGGCACACGTGGCTGGGCGCCAATCTTTTCGAAAATCCCCAGAGCGCCTTTGACGACGCGGCCTGCCTTGTGGCCCTCAACCACCATGAGCGCTGGGACGGGCGGGGATATCCCGGACATGTGGACATCCGGACGGGCCTGCCGCTGCCCGGGTTTACAACGCCCGAGGGCAGGGCCGTGGGCAAGAAAGGGGAGGAGATTCCCCTTTTTGGCCGTATCGCGGCCCTGGCGGACGTGTACGACGCGCTTTCGTCCAAGCGGGTGTACAAGGAGGCCTGGGAGGAGGACGAGGTGCTGAAGACGCTCCGGGAAGGAGCGGGCACGCAGTTTGACCCGGAGATCACTGATATTTTTTTCGAGCGTGTGGATGTGATGCGCTCGATACGGGAGCGCTACAAGGACGGAGAGCACTGATACCAAGTTGCAATCAGACAAGTAACCCTCACCCAGGCCCTCTCCCTCCAGGGGCGGGGGAATGCCCACCGGCTCTTTCAATACAGGAAACAATTCCGCGGTGTTCGCGCCCAACAAAGGAGGAATCTATGCAAGGGAAACATAAGGCTTGCGTTTTGCTCATTTTGGCAATGGTCCTGGCGCCCCTCGCGGCAATGGCCGAAGAGGCCGCCGCTCCGGCGGCGCCCGCAGCGGTCACGGAAACCGCGGCCCCGGTTTCCGCCGCAACCCCTCAGGAACTCTTTGACATGGTGACCAAGGGCGCCTACGTGATGGAAAAGCTCGGGGAAGACGGACTTGCCGCCTTCAACGACCCCAAGGGCGAATTCATGTATAAGGACTCCTATGTCTATGTCATCAGCTGCAAAGAGGACAAAGTTGTGGGGCATCCTTCCCCAAAGGTCCGCGGGCTGACCTCGGATGGCATCAAGTGCTACAAAACCGGCGTCACATTCATGAAAGACGCCTGTAAAAATATGAGCCCCGACGGCTTCTGGCTTGAGTACTGGTGGCCCAAACTGGGCGAGGAAAAACAAAAGGAGAGAATCTTCCGCAAAATCGGCTTCGCCATTCCCGTGTCCGGGCGGCCATACCAGGTCGGTTCCGCCATTTATAACGAGGATTTAAGCATCGAGGAGCTGAAAAAACTCTCGGTGGACTGGCAGAGCAAAAAGAAATAACCCCGCGCGGCGGCGGATTTCCCGCGAGCAGAAGCAACCGGTTGTCAGCGCCCGGCCTGGAGGGTGTTCCTCCGGGCCGGACGCCCCTCCGCGGCCTTGTTTCGCGGGATACTCCCGGATTGCGGAGACATGTTGAAATCCCATTGAAAGAGCAGAGGGAAGTGTTGCAGGCCCGTGCCCCGGTTCCTGCCCCTGTTTCAGCCCTTGACCTTTGAAGCGTTCCTTGGGTAATTGTGCGCGAAGAGTCAGAGGCCGGGGCGGCGCCTGCGAAAAGCGGCGCGGAAGCCGGATGGAAAAACCCGCGATGCGCGGCCCCGGAAGGCCCGAGCGCTGACAGCCCTGCAACGGGTAAAGGAAACGCCATGAACGCTTGTCCCTATACCAAAGGCGCCCACCAAATCGGACGGGGCGTGTACGCCTGGCTTCAGCCGGACGGCTCCTGGGGCCTCAACAACGCGGGACTCGTAGTCTCCCAGGGCGAGGGCCTTCTGGTGGACACCCTCTTCGATCTTCCCCTCACAAGGGAAATGCTCGCCGGATACCAGGAGGCGGCCGGGCCAAACCTCCGGTTCACCACGCTTGTCTGCACCCATGGAAACGGGGACCATACCTTTGGCAACGAGCTTGTACCCGGCGCCGCCGTCATCGGCTCCCGGAAATGCGCGGAGGAGATGCGCGAAACCCCGCCCGAAATGCTGGCAAGCCTCCTCGCCGCGGCCCCCCGGCTCGGAGACCTTGGCCGCTACTTCCAAGCCGCGTTCGGCAGATTCCAGTTTCAGGGCATCCGCCTCAGGCCTCCCACAGTGTTTGTCGAGGATCCCCTTGCGCTTGACATCGCCGGACGCCGCGTGGTTTCAGTCCTCTCCGCCCCGGCCCACACCGGCGGCGACGTGATAGTCCATGTCCCTGACGCGGGCGTGGTGTTCGCGGGCGACATCCTCTTTGTGGGCGGCATGCCCATCATGTGGGCGGGACCCATGTCCAATTGGATCGCCGCGTGTGATACCATCCTCTCCTTTGACCCCGAAACCGTTGTGCCCGGACACGGCCCCGTGGTGGGCCAGGACGGGGTCCGCAGGTGCCGGGAAATTTTGGAAACCCTGCACGGAGAGGCCAAAAAACGCCACGAGGCGGGCATGTCCGCCCCCGAGGCCGCCCGGGACATGGCCAACACCTGCTCCATGGGTCTTGCGGACCCGGAGAGGGTTGTCATAACGGTCCATGCCCTGTACCGGGAGTTTAATCCCGCTCTTTCCGCGTCCGGCGTTCCGGACCTTTTCGCGGAAATGGCGGCCATTTATTATGCCCGGTGAAGTCAGGACTTATACATAGCGACATAAATAATTGCGCAACCTGGATGAAAGGGCGGCCACAGGGGGCCGCCCCTACGGAGGCAATTCCTGGCGGGGCAGGCCCTTGCGCCTGCCCTTCGACGCGCGGACAGAAATGCCGCTATGTATAGGAATTCGAATAATATCGAAAAAGGCTCTGATTTATTGGGTTTTTATGTTATAAAACCTGCTGTTTTCCTCATTGCGGCCGTGTAGCGGCAATGTTTTATCCCATCCCGGGGTTTCAACCCATAAGTGCTAACTTACCTTAATAGCATGCATATTGTTATATTTGGGTAGTCCCGCTTGAATAATGGGTGTTGGGTGAACCCGCGCG
>JAGVGH010000148.1 GCA_020057225.1 Desulfobacterales bacterium
CGCGCGGGTTCACCCAACACCCATTATTCAAGCGGGACTACCCAAATATAACAATATGCATGCTATTAAGGTAAGTTAGCACTTATGGGTTGAAACCCCAGGCCAGGGATAAAACCTTGCCGCTACACGGCCGCAATAAGGAAAACAGCAGGTTTTATAACATAAAAACCCAATAAAACAGAGCCTTTTTCGATATTATTCGAAATCCTATCCATAGCGGCATTTCTGTCCGCGCATAGAAGGGCAGGCACAAGGGCCTGCCCCTACCAGGAATTGCCTCTTATAGATATGTTTCGATTGGGGAAACAGTTGGCATCACCCGCGCCGCGCGCTGGCAGTCCTTACAATCCTCTCTCCGGCAAGATGCCTGAGCCGGGCGGTCCTTCAATCGGCACGGAATTGCGAAAAACGCTCCCAAAGGAGCCTTTTTCCTAAACCGGCAAAGCCGGAGAATTCAGGAGACAGGAGTTCGAATACCAGGGAAAGCGCCCGGTTTCTAAAAAAATGGGCCTCATTCCTCATAGCAGCCGCGGTGCGGCAAGGCTTTTGATCTAGCCTGGGGTTTCAACCCCAGGACCATGGCACAAACATTATCCACGCAAAAAACGCGGATAATCCGGACTTGGAATCTAACACCCCAACCCCCTATTCGTCCCAGTCAAAAAGGTCCATCATGGCGGGCAACGGCTCCGGCCGGGGTTTCGCTTTTTTCCGCAGCGCGCGGCCGCGTTCCGCAACCCAGGCGTCCAGCACTCTTTCCCCCTCCTCCACGGTGCCCACGGTTTTCGCCATGTACCCTACGCTTTTCGCCCGCCTCGCGAACTGCATCTCGATAACCGCGGACCTTGTGACGCGGACCGCGCAGGCTGCGCCGCCCCGCATGAGAATCTGCTGGGCCCTTCGTATTCCCCGCGCCGTCTCCTGGGACATGGGTTTGTACCCGGTCAGGTCTGTCAGAACCGTAAAGCCTTTCACCAGCCTGGAGACCGCAAGGCTGATTTCCCGGAGGACACCCTCCGCTTCCTCATCGGCGACATCCCGGATTGTCAGGTAAAGCCGGTTTTTTTTCAAGTCCGCCCGAACGTCGTTCATCCTGTGCCGCCTCCCGGATGTATCTTAACTCAATTCGCGCTGTGGCGCAAGACAGCGGGTGTATCCCCGGTTCCGAAGAAGACGCCGGGCAACGCGAGGGCGTCGCGCTTTTTACGTTCCCATGCGTCCAGTATCCGCTCTCCCACGGCCCAGGTTTCCACGGAAACCGCCTGGTAGCCGGCGCCCCGGGCGTGCCGATCGAACTGCATGCGGGTGATGGCCGAAGGGGCCACCCGGACAGCCATGCCCATGCCGGACTGGACAAGCAGCTTCTGGATTCCGGCGATCTTCCCGGATATTTTTCTTGGCAGAGGAGTAAAAGCGGTCAGGTCGGTGAGCACCGTGAACCCCGGGTAGAGCTTGCGAAGCTCCAGCCGGAAAGCGGTTTTCACCGCTTGGATGTCTTCCTCCCAGAGGTCGTGGAGGGCGACGTACAGCCTGTTTTTGTCGGGGTCCGCAACCACGTTGTACATGCCTTGCTCCTGTTCTCCGGTAAAGCGGGCCTTGTTGCGCGCTCTGTTCGCGGTTTTTATGGAACGGCCTTTTTCCCAACGCGCGTTCCTCGTCCGGATTTTTTCCTAAATTCCTCGTGTTTCGGTCTCACTAGCTTTTGTTTGAATGCGCGTTAATGACTTCTTGGTTATTCGTTGGCGCCGTGAATGAAAAAACGCGAAACAGAGCGCGGAGAACAGGAGCGGGCGTGCGAAGAGCGCCTTGTACGGGGCATGGCGCCAAAGAACAACCCGCCATGCCCTTACCGTACTGATATGCAAAACATGTGCCTGAACCGGCGGAGCCGGAGAGAAGGCTTTAGGCTTTAGGGCTGGCTGTAAACGGCCCGTTGTTGCGGGCCGCGCCGTTATCCACGCAAAAAACGCGGATAATCCGGGCATAGAATCTAATCGGTGTCAAACGCGTGGTGAAAAGCGTGGGATGAGAGGGGATGCATAGCCCAGAGCCGGGAGGAACCGCGTCACACGCCGCGCACCGCCTTCTCCATATATTGGAAAAGGCGCGCGGTATTCTCATCCCGCTTGAGAATGGAGAGATAATCCTCCTCCTGCCCGGACTCGTCTCCCAGGATTTCAGGGTCTCCTTCCTGGGCGTTGCGCCGCATTTCAAACCGGGTTGTGGCGATTAAAAACCGGTTGCGGATATCCAGGGCAAGGGCGGCCTCTTTGGTGAATTTTTCCGGGGAAAGATTTCCGGCCGCCACCGTGCCGTACCTGTCCGGCAGTTGTTCCGGTTCCGGGACGCGCTCGTCCAGACAATCCACCGCCAGACGAAGCGCGCCCCCTGTCCGCTCAATGCCCGCCATGGCTTTACGGTCCGGCGCCGCGCGGGACAACTGTCCCGAAAAACGAAGCGATGGCCCCGGACGCAACAACCGTGAAAACATTGGGTGTCGCCACACCGCCCCGGTTCCTGGATTCGGAGGCCAAGCTCTCCGGACCTGCCGGGCAAGAAAGAATAAATCCACTGGCCGGAATCCGGTTTGCGTTGACTTTCCAAACCAAAATGGTTAGAATTTCGGGTTATGGAAACGGGAACCATCGTTGAATACATAGACAAAAAACAGATAGTCTGCGGCGTGGTCGTGCAGGCGAAAAAAGAAAAAGTCCGCTTGCTCACCGAGGACGACAAGGAAGTGAGCCTGTCCGGCGGACGCGTTTTTCACCCCGACGGACGCCTCGACACATCCCTGCCCAGAGCCTCCATCGTCCTGGCCCTCAAACGGATCGCCACACGCAGGGAAAACCTAAAAAACCAAGTCAACATCCTTGAATTATGGGAAGTCCTGCACACCGAAAACGAATGGGTGGACGCCCGCACCATGGCCGAACTCGCCTTCTCAGGCGACATCGGACATGACCACGTGAGCGCCGTGGTCCGCGCCTTCTTCGAAGACCGCGTCCACTTCAAATTCGATATCGAGCGCTTCTTCCCCCACTCCGAGGAGCAGGTCCGGCAAATCCTTGCCCAGGCCGAGGAGGCCGCCCGCCGCCAGCGGATGATTGAAGAGGGCGGCGACTTTCTGCGCGCCTCCCTAAAGGAAAACAATCCCGCCATCCCCCCGGGCAAAGAAGAGGTCGTGGCCATCGTCAAAGAGTTTCATCTCTTTGAAAAAGAGGCCCACAACCATGACACCGCGAAAAAAATCCTCGAGCGCGCGGGCATTGACCCCCAGCGCGGCGTGTTTCCCCTGCTGGTTCACCTGGGCGCCTATGGCCCGGATGAAAACACAGAGCTTCTCCAGCTTGAAATCCCCACCGCGTTTTCACCGGAAGTCACGGACAAGGCGAACCATCTTTGCACCATGCCCGGAGTCCACACGGACACCCGGGAGCGCAGGGACCTCACCGGCCTTTCCATCATGACCATAGACGGGCAAAGCACCCTGGACTACGACGACGCCATAAGCCTTGAAACCTACGGCGACGAGTACCGGGTGGGCATCCACATCTCCGACGTGGCCCATTTCATCAAAACCGGCGAGCTTCTGGACGCCGAGGCCATGTGCCGTGGAAGCTCCATTTACATGCCGGACCGCAAGGTTCCCATGCTGCCCCCCCATCTCGCGGAGGGCCTCTTCTCCCTCAAGGCCCACGAGGTCCGGCCCGCGGTAAGCGTGTTGGCCCGCATGGACAAAGACGCCAATGTTCTGGACTACGACATCTGCACAAGCCTCATCCGCGTGCGCCGCCAGCTCACCTACCACGAGGTCAACCTCATGGCGGACGCGGACAAGGAAATCATCGCCCTGTGCTCCCTGGCGGAAAAACTGAGAGAACACAGGTCCGCGGGCGGCGCGCTGTTGATTACCCTTCCGGAAATCAACGTGTGGCTGGACGAGAACCGGGAGGTGGTGCTGCACCGCATCAACCGGGAAAGCCCGAGCCGCATGATGGTGTCTGAAATCATGATTCTGGCCAACTGGCTCATGGCCCGGTTTCTTTCCAAAACCAACACGCCCGGCGTGTTCCGCGCCCAGGCGGAGCCGCGCTCCCGCCTTTTCGAGGGCGAGGGCTCCCTGTTTCAAAACTGGATGCAGCGCCGCCATCTGGCGCGCTTCGAGCTCGGCGCCGAGGCCGCCCCCCACTCCGGCCTTGGCCTGGACGCCTATGTCACCGCCACAAGCCCCATCCGCAAGTATTTCGATCTTGTGACCCAGAGGCAGATACGGGGCGCCCTTGGCTGCGACAATCCTTTATCACGGGAGGAAATCGGCAGGATCATCCAGACGGTCCAGGAGCCTCTTGTCAAGGTCTCCCGGGTGCAGGCCAACAGGAACCGCTACTGGATACTCAAATACCTTGAAAAACGGACAGGCTGCCGCGAAGAGGCCCTGGTGCTCGAGCGCAGGAAGGACCGCTGCCAGGTTCTTCTGACCGATTACATGCTCGAATGCCACCTGCCCATCACCGGCGATCCCCCCTATACTCCCGGAGCCGCCATTCAGGTGACGATCCGCAAGGTGGACCCGCGCGCCCTGTTCATCGCGCTTTCCCAGTAATTCTAACTGGGGTATGCAGTTGGCTCAAGCCCCCGCCACATCTTGTGGTCCTTGTATTCCCAGGTAGGCGATGGCCTCGCTTTCAGGGCATGCCACCGGAGCC
>JAGVGH010000090.1 GCA_020057225.1 Desulfobacterales bacterium
CTAAATGATTCCTTTGTGTTGGGTGAACCTGCCCTTCGGGCAGAACCACCCAACCTACCTCAAATTTGTCGTTTCAATGTATTTTGCAATTACCTCTATTAAATTGTGCGGGTCAGAGCGCCCGTCCCGCATGGCCAGATTGTAGATTCCCGCGTCGGCGACGCATTCCGTAAGTCCCGCTTCGGTCATTTCGCGGTAGTCTTCCTGAATCGCCCCGTCATGGCAGATGTAATCGTCTTCGGCCCAGATGTTTTGCCAGCGCCGGATATTGGCGGGATACCGGCGCGGTCCTGAAGCGTGGTATCCTTTCAGATTTTTCCGTATGGCCGTGTCTCCCAGCGGGCTTCCCACTGTTATCCAGAGGTCTATCTTTTTCCCGGGGCCACAGCGTTCTTTGTATTCCCCGGACCGGCTGATTTTCCAGAAAATATCCCATGCGGTCATGGTGCCCATGCTGTGGGAGATGACGCAGAGCCTGTCTCCCCGGTCCAGGGCGGCAAGCACGTGTCCCAAAAGGCGGCCCCGCACTTCTGTCCCGTAATCCGAGTCCTGGTTCCAGTACTGCCGCATGTCGGGCGCGTACAATTCCACATAAGGGCGGCCCAGGCGGAGGGCTTTGGCGATGGAGCCGATGCGGAACGCGAGTGCCTCGGAATATCTGGTGTAACCAGGAACCTGCCGGTAACGCTCGCCGGTGAACTCGTCCGCCTTGTAGCGCTGGAGACGGGACAAGGTGACCGCGTGGGATTCCGAGCTTCCTGCGGGCGGAGGGCTGTTCTTTTTTTGAAAGAGGGCGTTGGAAAGGTCTCCGTAGTAGGCGAAATCCACAAAAGCGGAGTCAAGGAGGTCCGGGTCCAGAGGAAAGTCCCGCGCCAAGCCAAAGGCGAGAGCCTGGCGCAGGATGGAATACAGTTCCTTTTTCGGAGGCTTGATGCCCCTTCCATGGACAAGGAGGATGGTTTTTCCCATGTCATCCGTAAGCGGGGAACAGGATTGAAAGCGCTCCCGGCAGCCTGGAGCGGCCGCGCCGTTAGATTTGTGGAGGCTTGCCGTAACAGGCGCCAACCCCTTGCACATTGAGATACAGGTTGCAGTTGGCTGTATTGTAGATTTTTGTGTACAAATAGACCCTCCCGGATTTCAGGAAGGTGACAGTGCCTGTTGTTTCTTCGTTGTGGTTGATCCCGTCCTGATGGAAAATCTTTGTTTGGGAAGCCACCTCATCAATAAATGCCCCCGGCTCGCACGAAAGTCCCCAGGTTGTCTCCTGGGCGCAGTTTGTCGAGCATGTAAGGATACAGTCCGCAGGGTCGTCGGGAGTCACCGCGCCCTGGTCCCATTTGGGGTAGATGTCCATCATCTTCCTGCCGTCATGGTACATGCGGACGCACAGGTTGGTGGCGGAGCCGGCCTTGGTGTTGACGGTAACCGTGAATGATCCCTCCCCGGGCTGGGCGACCGCGTAGGACTGGTTGCCCGTGTCAGCCAGCGCCACCACGCCTCCCACCCAGAGCACAGTGATAACCGCGTCGTTTTGACTGCCAAGGAGGTAGTCCCCGGTGACGGTGAACTGCCCGGGAGTGTATTCATTCACCTTGGCGTCCGCGGGACCGGTCACGCAGCGCAGGCGCATGTCGTCCAGAGCCTGGTCGCCGATGCCGTTCGTATAGTCCCGCAGCTCGTAGCGGAACTTCGCGTTGCAGTCCGGGTTGGCAAGCTGGTAATGGATGCGGGCGTGCTGCCGGGCGTTGTGCAGGGTGGCCAGGGTGTGGTCCGCGCCGTCCGAGAACACAGTGGCCTGGTTCAGGGTGTCAAACAGCGCCGCCACATCCGGGTCGTTGTAGAAATCCGTCACGCTCTGGTCGAAGTTGATGGTCCGGCCTTCCAGGTGGGCGCGGATGGCCGCGTTGATGGTGATGCCGTTGTCCGGGTCGCCGTCCAGGTCCAGGGCCTGCAGGAAGGCCGACAGATTGGTCGCGGCCGGATCGCGCTCGTCTTGCGCTCCGGAAATGAGATGGAAAGGCGCCATGGCGGAGCGGCCCCGCGCGGCGCCAAGAAAAAGGGAGCCGAGCCAGAAGGTTATGTCTCTGCCCGGATAATATTTGAATTCCCCGTTGAAATTGGTGGTCCCTTTCCAGGGCCCGGATTCATAACGAAGGCCGACAACAGGGGCGTCCACAAACACGCCCAGGGCCCATGGGGTGGCGGCCACGGCCTGCGTCGTGTTTTTCTTTTTGTCGTCATCTTCCCCGCAGCCGGCAAAGACCAGGCAGAGCGCCAGAAGAAGCAGGGCTGTGAGCATTCCGGGCAGTTTTGCCCCGAGGCTGCTGAAGAACACCGCGTGTCCGGCCGCAGCCGGTTCCGGGGCTTTATCCAAATGTTTTACTGGCACCCGCCGCATAGCCGCCTGCTTCCCTGGTTGGTGACGCGCGTTTGCCGCCGCTGGTTGCGGGGAACGGCGCGCGCCGGATATGATTGTGCGTGAACGTGCGGATATGATTTGGGTGTTTCTATTCTGTAGAGGTAATTGCAAAACTCATAGAAACGACAAATTTAGCGGGGCCGGGTGGTTCCGCCCGAAGGGCGGGGTCACCCAATATCTTGGAATAATGGTATAATTGTTGGGTGAACCCGGCCTCGCGGCCCGGAACCACCCAACCTGCGCCTCATGTTGCAAGTACCTCCGCATAAAACATTAACAAAAATTATGCCAGGTTTAAAAAACAGGGGGGCCGGAGTTCCCACCCCAAAAAGCGCGGCGCGCTTCTTTTATTTCAGCTTGCACGCGCCGGAATCCCTGCTTCAATGAGGTTCCCTTATGGCCTGGAGCGTTCTGCGCAATTCTTTCTTCAAGAAAGAGCGTTAGGAAAGGGCGCGTAAAACCGGCGCCGGGAGAAAACGCGCGGGACGAGGTAAAATACCCCATGGCCTGGAACCGCCGGGACGCTGCGGGCGGAGAAACTCCATTGACTTTTACGGCCAAACCGGACAGAACATCCCCGGAGCTTGGCTTTTCTTTCAACGGACGGCGGACGCGATGCGGGACGAGGATAAACGCGAAACCATTCGCCTTACAGCCAAAGTCAGGGCTTCGGGTTGAGCGGCCAAACTGGGTCCGGGAGACCTTGAGGAAGTCATGGCGGGCCTGCCTGTGGAGCGCCATCCCGATCTCCTGGTGGGGACCGAGACCGGCGACGACGCCGGAGTGTTCCGTTTAACCCCTGAGATCGCCCTGGTTCAGACCCTGGACTTTTTGACCCCCATTGTGGACTCCCCCTTTGACTTCGGCCGCATCGCCGCGGCCAACGCGCTCTCCGATGTGTACGCCATGGGCGGGACGCCGAAAACCGCCATGAACATCGTGTGTTTTCCCGCAGGCGACCTGCCCCTGGAGACGCTGCGCGAGACCCTGGCCGGAGGACTTGAAAAAATCCGCGAGGCGGGCGCCGTCCTTGTGGGAGGCCACAGCGTGGACGACAAGGAGTTTAAATACGGGCTTTCGGTCACGGGACTGGTGCATCCGGACCGGGTGCTCACCAACCGGGGCGCGCGGCCCGGAGACGCCCTGGTGCTCACCAAGCCTTTGGGCGCCGGCGTTCTGGCCACCGCGGTCAAGGCGGGACTGGGAGGCGCGGACGGGGAAGCGCGGCTTGTGGCCGTGGCCTCCACGCTCAACCGGAGAGCCGGAGAGATTCTGCTCAAACACAACCCTTCGGGATGCACGGACGTGACCGGATTTGGCCTGGGCGGGCATTCGCTGGAGATGGCCCGGGGATCCGGTGTCCGGATAATTCTTTACATGGAGGCTGTGCCGTTGATACCCGGGGCGCTGGATTTCGCGCGGATGGGGCTTTTGCCCGCGGGGACCCACGCGACCCGGGGGTTTTGCGGGCGCCGGGTCCGCGTGGCGGAGGGGCTGGAATTGGCCCTGGTGGATTTGGCGTTTGACCCGCAGACCTCTGGCGGGCTTTTGGCCTCGCTGACGCCCAGGGACGCCGCGCGGTGCGTGGAGGAGATGCGCGGAGAGGGGGTTGAGGCGGCGGTGGTGGGAGAGGCGCGGGAACCTGGCGACGGCGCCGGAATTGATTTGGCAACCTAATCCGGCAAAAGCCGAAGAATTTAGGAGTTAGGAGGTAATTGCAAAACTCTAGAGGTAATTGCAAAATACATTGAAACGACAAATTTGAGGTAGGTTGGGTGGTTCTGCCCGAAGGGCAGGTTCACCCAAC
>JAGVGH010000105.1 GCA_020057225.1 Desulfobacterales bacterium
CCATCGGAGCGCCCAGTGGTAAGCGATAACGGCCGTCACATACCCGTAGGGGCGCACGGCGTGCGCCCGCGATGAAAAAGTGCCCCTAAAATCCTCCTCGGCAGTATTTAGGGATAAGCACTTAGCATTATCTGCGCAAAAAACACAGATAATCCAGACATAGAATCTAAACCCTACAACCAACCCTCTTCTTCCGCCCACCGCCCGCTGCAAGCTCCTCAAGCCCCTCGCGGTCCAAAAAACGGATGTCCCGTTTTTCAACCGCCAAAAGGCCCTCGTCCTGCATGCGCCCCAAAACACGGGACAGCGTCTCCGGAATAGTCCCCAAAAGATTCGCCAACTGGGTCTTGGGTATCGCAAGACGCGCGCCAAAGGATGTCCCCTGCTCGGCGGAAAGGGCAAGCAGATACGCTGCCAGACGTCCGGGCACGTCTTTCAGCACAAGCCCCTCGATTTGGGCGGCGAACTCCCGAAGACGCATGGAAAGCACCGCCAGCATGTTCATGGCAAGGGAGGGATGCGACGCGATAAGGGCGGTGAATGCGGCTCTCGGAAAAAAAAGACACCGTGAGTCAAGCAGGGCCTGGGCGTTTGCGGGAAAAGGAATGCCCGCGTACATGGCCGCCTCGCCAAAGGGATCCCCTTTTCCGATGATGTGGAGGATTTGCTCCCGGCCTTCCTGGGACGCCTTGTACACCTTTACCTTGCCTTCCAGCAGAAGATAAAACCCGTCCCCGGGGTCGCCCTCTTGAAATATCAGGGCGCCCTTGGGATATGCGCGTTCAACCGAGATGCTTAAAACGGTCTTGAGATCGTCCGCCGCGAGACCGGAAAAAGCCATGCACCGGGAGAGTATCCCCAAAACGCCGCCCATAGTGTCCCCTTTCAGGCTGGTATTTCACGGATTATACGGCACCGCGCCACAAAACGCAAGCGGCGGACGTGATTCCCCACGGCCCCCGCGATTGGCGGCGGAGCCGGCAGTTCCGGCAGTTTGGGAATTTCGTTGGTCTTTTCTCCGACGGCAAGCTGGCCGATCACCGTCCCCTCCTGGCGCGGGCGCCGCGGAAACGGGCGGGATCGACAAACGTCTCGGCCAGCAGGATGGGATGTCCGTGAAAGAACCGCCAGTCCAGACGGAGACGTTTGAGATTCAGCGCCAGGATTTGAGAGGCGAGGTTGGGACGGCGCGCGCCGGGCAGGATGAGGAATCTCGCGTTGTTGGCCACGAAGTGAAGGCGCTGCTCACGCATGGAAGGGGTCCGGCCGGGAAAACGGTCCCGGCGCCGCATTTCAGGGCCGCGAGTTGACTTGGACGGGCGCGTCTGGTATGCGGACCCAAAAGGCCGGGGGTTGGGCGCGGGGGATTTTCCAGGCGCCGGGCGCCGTTGCGATACGAACTCTGGAATTCACAACCCGAAAGGAAACTTGTATGGCTCTGGAACGCACGCTTTCCATCATCAAACCCGACGCCGTGGCGTCGGGCCACACCGGGGACATTGTCGCCCGTTTCGAGAAAAACGGTGTCAAAATCATCGCCATGCGCATGCTCAAAATGAGCAGATCCCAGGCCGAGGGTTTTTACGCGGTCCACCGGACACGGCCCTTTTTCAACGACCTTGTGGCATTTATGACCTCGGGGCCTGTGGTCGCCATGATTCTCGAGGGCGAGAACATGATTTTAAAGAACCGGGACCTGATGGGGGCGACCGATTCCAAGAAGGCCGCGCCGGGCACGATCCGGGCGGATTTTGGGACGGATGTCGAGAAAAACGCGGTGCATGGTTCGGACTCGCCGGAAACCGCCGCTGTTGAAACCGCCTACTTCTTTACCGCCTGCGAGCTCAACGCCTGATGGAAGAGCGTGTCAACCTGGGCCGTGTGGCCGTGGTGCTGCACCGGCCCAGGTTTCCGGAAAACATCGGGGCGGCGGCCAGGGCCATCCAGAACATGGGGATTTCCCGGCTGATCGTGGTGCGTCCTGAAGACCTGGACATGGACAGGGTGCATAAGATGGCGACCCGCGCGGCCCTTGAGGTTGTGGAGAACATACGGGTCGAGGAGAGCCTTGCGAAGGCGCTGGCGCCCTTTGGGTATGTTGTGGGGACGACGGCCCGCACAGGGAGCCACCGCAAGAGCGTCCACAATCCCGCCCAGGTCGCGGAGCATCTGGTTCCGGTTACGCGGGAGAACGACGCGGCCATTGTGTTCGGTCCTGAGGACAAAGGGCTTGCCAATGACGAGCTGCGTTTTTGCCACGCGCTGGTGACGATTCCCACCGCGGGTTTTGCCTCGCTCAATCTTGCCCAGGCTGTTATGGTGATGGCCTATGAGACGCACAAGGCGAGCCGTCCCCTTGCGGCGGGGCATTTGCCGAGGCTTGCCACGCGCCGGGAGCTGGACGATATGTATGTCCAGTTCCAGGAGATTCTCGCGCGGATTGGTTTTATCAACCCGCAGAATCCGGAGCACTGGATGGACAATTTGAGGTGGTTTTTGAACCGTCATCCGCTGACGGCGCGGGAGGTGAAGATCATCCGGGGGATATGCCGTCAGATAGACTGGTACACGGAGAGGCGGCTTGGGGGAAAAGGCGGGGAGGACGGGGGGAAGCCGACGGAATAGAGGGGCGGTTTCCTGGTTGTATTTTGAGGTAATTGCAAAATGAGGCGTAGGTTGGGTGGTTCCGGGCCGCAAGGCCCGGGTTCACCCAACATTTCTAAATGATTCATATCTGTTGGATGAACCTGCCCTTCGGGCGGAACCATCCGGCCTACCTCAACCTTGTCGTTTCCATGCGTTTTGCAATTGCCTCTTTTGTATTTCGATTGGGGGGCTTAAGCGCGCGCGGCAGGCTGAGAGAGCCGCGGGCGCGGTCTTGGACTTGGACCGGCCGCGGGGGGAGCTTGGCGGAGCGGGCCGCCTTCTGGCCGGTGTTTCCCTTCTTGCGTTCCTTTCTTTCTATCTTAATGTTTTGACTTGATTTTCCGCCACAAAACTGTAAAGATGGTTTTAAGGCTCCTGAATTCCCATTCCTTGGCGGTTTGCAGTGTTTGAACCGAGGGGCCAGGGGTGCGCCTCGCCGTGTTTTTCGAGTGTCCAGGGAGCGCGTTTGGGGCGCGCACAGGGAAGGGGAGCCGTTTTAAGGCGCGTTTTGCAGACTGCCTCCGCGCGCCGCAAGCCATCCAGGAAATCACAAGCGGACGCTTTTGGCATATTCACGCAAGGGCTTAATAAAGGGAGGTGACCCGATGAAACGCGCAGCCACAGTTTTCATGTTCTTCCTTTGGCTTGTGACGTGCCAGGCAGGCATGGCTCCGCCGGCGGCGGCCCTTGACACGGATATTGTGATTGGTCTGAATATACCGAAGACAGGGCCCTACAAGGCGATAGGCGATGACGAGGAGAAGGGGTTCCATCTTGCGATCGAGGCCATCAATGAGAAAGGCGGGCTTCTGGGCGGCAAGCTCATTTCTGTGGCGAAGGACTGCGGGATTGATCCTGTGCTTGCGGCGAACAACACCCGGGAGATGATACAAAAGTACAACGCGGTTATGGTGAGCGGGGGCGTGTCAAGCGCGGTCGCCATCGCGGCAAGCGACGTGTGCCAGGAACTGAGCGTGCCGTACATGGCGGGGGCGAGCCATTCCAACGCGCTTACGGGGCATTTGATCACCAAGGCCGGGTTCACCCAGCAAAAGGCCAACCGTCATACGTTCCGCTGGTTTTTCAACGCGTGGATGTCGGCGAAGACCCTTCAGTCGAGGCTTTTCAAGGAATTCGGGAAGCAGGCGGATTATTTTTACATCACGTCGGATTACACATGGGGCGACTCGATGGAGGAGTCCCTGCGGTGGGTGACGGAGACCGAGGGTTGCGACACGGTGGGGGCGGAGAAGGTGCCGCTGGGGACCGCCAATTTCGCGGCGCAGCTTCAGAACGCCCAAAAGGCCAAACCGGATGTTTTGGTACTGGCGCTTTTCGGGGATGATTTGGTGGCGGCCCTCAAGCAGGCCCAGGACATGGACATCAAGGAGAATATAAGTATTGTCGCGCCGCTCATGGATATTCTGGTTGCCCAGGGGGCGGGGGCGGAGGCGGCGTCGGATGTGATTTCCACGACATGCTGGCTTTGGAATTTGAGCGCTCCGGGGACCAAGGAGTTCGTGGACAAATTCCAGGCGAAATACAAACGTCCGCCCGGTCTTGGGGCCGCTTCGGCGTGGGTTGCGGTGCGTGAGTGGGCGGCGGCGGTGGAGAAGGCCGGGGACGTGTTTTCGGATGAGGAGATTATTCTTGCCCTGGAGGGCCGTAAGTTTACGCAGCTCAAGGAGCCTGAGGAGTGGCGGGTATGGGACCATCAGTGCATTACGGAAGTCTATGTCACCCGCGGGAAATCTCCCAAGGCGATGGCCAATGAGTGGGACTATTTCGATGTGGTCGCGTCGGACTCCGGGCTTGGCATCATGCGCACCCGCGAGGAGAATCCTGTGACCCTGCAGCCTCTGGGGATTTAAAGAGGTAACCGCAAAATATTGTGAAGGTTTTGGGGCTCTGGGCCGCGAGGCCCGGGTATCCAACATTTCCAAAATGATTCCTAAACCGGCGGAGCCGGAAAGAAGGCTTTAGGCTTTAGGGCTGGCTGCAAACGGCCCTTTTTTAAGGCTGCGCCATTATCCGCGCAAAAAGCGCGGATAATCCGGACATAGAATCCAAATGCCGGGTACACATGTCCTTCGGGCGGAGCAACCCGGCCTACATCGGACTTGTTGTCTTTATGAGAGGCAATCGCAAAACAGAGATACCGTTTTTGCCCATTGTGGAACCTGCGCCTGCAAGATAGGGGCGCGTCTCCATCCACAAAAACGTCCCTATCGGGAGTTTTGCAATTACCTCATGGGTTTTGAAAGTACTTCTAAGGTCTTCCACCGGCCAGGCCGGTTCCGTTTGTCACCCGGGCGGATTATCCGCATGGCCTATGACTTGCCACGCGCGCCTGCCCGTTCCCTCTCAAGCCTGTTTGCGCGGGCAATCCGCCGGAGCGGCATATCACAGGATCACCGGAGGTGTTGCAATGGATATTTCGTCGGGTGATATCTCTGGAATGGTATTCAAGCGGGTAATCCGGGATGACCTGGGAGAGTTCTCCTTTGACGGCCCAATGCTCTCGGTTTTGGTGGAGCTGGACGGCAAAAAGACCGTGGCGGACATGGCCCGTTCCACCGGTCTCAGCATAGGCGTTTTGCGCCAGGTGATTCAGAAATTTTTGCAGCTCAAGATCATTGACTCTGTGGCGGCGGCCGTCCCCAAGCTTGACAGAGGTTTTTTCGATTATCTTACCTCGGAGCTTTCCCTTGCCATTGGACCCATCGCGGGTGTGGTCATTGAGGACGCGGTGGCGGATCTAGGGCACGACATCAATGATTTTCCGAGCAACCAGGCTGCCGAGCTGGTGGATTTCATCAGTCAGGAAATCCAGAAAGAGGAAAGGCGCACGACGTTCAAAAAGAACATGGTGAACAAGCTGCGCGAGATGCGGTATTAGCGCGGGCGCCCTGGGGAGTTGGGAGGGAGATATCCGTCCCGGGGGGACGCTTGGCCGGGCGCGGGAGGTTCCGCAGGCGCGCCGACGGGCGGAAAGAAAGGCGGCCTGCCCTGGCGGTCTTGCAAACAGTTTGCAAAGGGTCCTGTAACCACCCTAATTCGGAGCAAGGAGTCAGCACATGATAACGGTTTGCGAGGAGTGCGGGAGGAAATACAAACTGGATCCTTCGCGGATCAAGGGCAAGGAAGCCAAATTCACGTGCAAGTCCTGCGGGTTCACCAACATCATCACCAAGCCCGGGGCCGAGGAGGCTCCCGCCCCTGCCGCGCCGGTGATGGAACGGGAGCCTTCTCCCTCCGCTCCCACGCTTCCCATTTCCGCCCAGGAAACCCAGGAATGGCAGCCTGATTTCGCCTCGATGAGCGATACCATTCACGAGGATTCCGGCGGATGGGAACCCTCGTTTGATTCCGCTCCGCAGGGCGGGGAGGAACCCTCCGGCTCTGTGGTGGACGATTCCGCGCTTTCAGAGTCGGTGATTGACGAATCCCTTTTGGGCGGGATTCTTGAGGACGGGGAGCATGCTCCGGCTCCGTCCATGCCGGAACTGGCCATGGACACGCCCGAGCCGGAACCGTATATGCCGCCCATGGAAGAGCCCGGGCCGCCGCAGGTGGGTTTTCACCCGGCGGCCGCCCCGGAGCCTGAGCCTGCGCCCGCAAGACGGCCGGAGCGGGAAGAGAAACCCGGGAAGGCCAAGGCGGAGAAGAAGGAGAAATTCCGGGAGCGAGGGGGAAGTCGGCGTATCGGCTTGCGCGGGAAGATGGCTGTCCTGTTTTTGTTCATTCCCATTCTTTTCATGTTTGGCGCGGGTCTTTTTTATTTGTACCAGATGAACAACATGGCCCACGTTGTTACGGGTCAAAGCTCTGATATTGTGAAGCAGCTTTCCGAGAAGATGATGGCCCAGGTGTCACGGACCGTGGCGCTTCAAACCGGCGCGTATTTGGCGGGCCATCCGTTTCTCAAGAAAGAGGATTTTAACACCGAGATGGATATCAAGATGCTGGCGGTTCAGAAAGTCGGCATCACGGGCTACACCGCCCTGTATTCCTTGCCGGACGCGGATGGAGTGTGGAGGATATGGGCCCATTCTGATCCGGATTTGGTGGGGAAGGATGCGAAGAGCGTTTTACAAACCCGGCTTGGCCCCCATTATGACAAGTTTTGGAAGATATTCACGGGAGTTGAGAAGGGAGGCATTGCGCGGGGCTATTATAGCTGGCCGGATGTCCAGGGATCTGGATTCCAGGACAAATTCATGGTTTGCACGCCCATCGAGGGCACGGACTTCGTGATTTTGGCCACGACTTACGTTAAGGAGTTCACCCGGGATGTCAAGCGGCTCGAGACGCGCGCCGACAAGGTGACCATTAAGACGCGGAATGCCATGGTGGGCATTTTGGCGGGAACAATTATTCTCATTGGGTTTATTGTCGCCTATTACGGCAACCGTCTCACAAGGCGCATCGTGGCGTTGAAAGAGGCGGCGGACCGCATCAGCGTGGGCGGGCTCGATACGGAGATTGACGTGAGCGGGCGGGACGAGATAGGCGATCTTGCCGAGGCCATTGGACGCATGCAGGAGAGTATCCGGTTGTCCATCGAGCGGCTGCGCCGGCGCAGGAAGCGTTAAGGGTTTCCCCGGGCGTCCCTGGCGCCCGGGGCTTTCCGCCCTGGAGAATCTCTGAACGAGGACTTTTTTCACGAACGGGGGACGGCCATGATAATTGTTCCAAAAGAAAAGCCTGTTATTGAGAACCTGAACAGTTATTATGTGGACATGGCCCGGATGTTCACGCATTTCCAGAAAGAAATCAGCGCGGGCGCCGTCCACTGCAAGTCCCGTCTTGCCGAAGGCGTGGTGTTTTTTGACAAGGACGAGGTCTTAAGCGGCAGCTTCGAGGACAGAACAGGCAAGCTGGACGGCATGCCTGCGGTGGAAAAACTCAAACAGGCCGCGACCCAGGAAAGTTTTGTCATCAATATTTACGAGATTGACCTGGAGATGATTCATTTTTGGGCCAACATTCCCTTGGCGGAAATCATGTACAAGGATTTGAGCACGGAGTTTACGGACTTCGACGCTCTTATCGCCAAGATGTCCGAACAAAAACTCACGGGCTACATTGACGCGTGCGGGATATCGGAAAAGGATTCGGGCATTCTTTTTATGCGGGGGGGTGTGATCATTGGCGGATCCTACGCCTGGGGAGAGGGCGAGCTGTCCCGGTCTGAGGAAAGCCAGAAGCTGCTCATGCAAAAGATCAAAGAGTCCGGCGGGGTTTTCAATGTGAGCCGAATCCATTTTGCGAAGCCGGCAAAGGAAAAGACCCCTGAGCCTCAACCCGGACGACAGGCGGCAGTGCCGGTTGAACCGCGTCCGGCTCCGGCCGCCGCCCCGGCGCCTTCGCGGCCTGCCGCTTCCGGCGCGAAAGAGAACCGGGGCGAGATACTTATGGTGTTACAGGAGTTGCTCAACACCATGGAGGTCTTGGTCGAGTCCAACAAGAAGATCAAGCGGGACTTCGGGAGCCTGCTTAAGAAGAAATTTATGGAAAAAGCCGACGAGGGGGATGAGTTTATGTTTTTGGACCCCTTTGCGGCGGAATTCGAGTATTTTGACAAGAGGATTTCCTTTGTGGGGTGCGCGGGGGACAAGGAGCTGGTGAACGGAGTGGTGACAAGCCTCCGGGAACTGGCGGACGAGCTGGGGATACGGACCCAGTTGCGGGAGAAGGCATCGGGCTGGCTTTCGCGCAACAGCGCGCTCCTTAAGCGGCTTGGGGTGGATTTGTAGGCGCAGGGGGGCGGTTGTATTTTGTTTTTTTGGGGAACGCGGGACAGCGCGCGACCGGAACAACCGGAGCGCGCTGTTGTGTTTGCAGGGCGCGCCTGGCGCCCCGGGCCGGATCGGGGCAGGGGGATGCCGCGAGACACAGGGTTGACACCCGGGCAGGGCGGACGCATTCTTTAAAAAAGAATGTGACACGCCTCATAGCCTCGAAGCGGGAGCGCGGGCATAATTCCTAAACCGGCAAAGCCGGAGAAGTTAGGAGTTAGGAGTTAGGAGTTAGGAGTTAGGAGTTAGTATAAAAAATCATTTTTTGTTGTGTTTTTTACTTAGAAAATGGGCTTTTCTCCTCATAGCAGCCGCATAGCGGCAAGGTTTTTAATCTAGCCTGGGGTTTCAACCCCAGGACCA
>JAGVGH010000176.1 GCA_020057225.1 Desulfobacterales bacterium
CCATCGGAGCGCCCAGTGGTAAGCGATAACGGCCGTCACATAACCGTAGGGGCGCGCGGCGTGCGCCCGCGATGAAAAAGTGCCCCTAAAATCCTCCTCGGCAGTATTTAGGGATAAGCACTTAAATTCCGGATGCTGTGAAATTGGCGGGGCAGGCTGGCTCCCGTGCCTGCCCTGATAGGGAGCAACCCCGGGGAATCGGGCAATCACAGGGGGTTGCCCCTACGGCGCCGATGAAGTGGCCCGGACAAAGACATTGCCATGGCTTTGGGCACCGTTATGCGAAAAAATCAACAGTACAGAGGCAATTGCAAAACTCAAAGAAACGACAAAGTTAACGCAGGCTGGAAGGTTCCTCCCGAAGGGCAGGTTCACCCAACATCCTGGAATAATGCTATAATTGTTGGGTGAACCCGGGCATTGCGGCCCGGAGCCACCCAGCCTGCGCCTCTTATGCAATTGCCTCTACATCCTGCATTTTCCACGAAACAGCGCCCGGACGGCCCGGACCGCCAAAACCGCCGCCCGAAGCGCCCTGCCGTGTGTTTTCCCGGGGGGAACAAGCAAATCCCACAGCCAGCGCGCGCGGGAAAGCGTCCCAGGACAGAGGGCGGCCATGCAAAGCTCCCCATAGACGGCGGCCAATGGGTTCCCCGCGGGGGCGTCCGTTAAAAGCCGCCGCGCGCAGAATCCGGCAAAAGGGCCGGGCGCGGCCCGGGGAAGACGCGCGGCAAGCTCTTCCATACCAGGCCAGCAGGCGGCGCGGCCAAGAACCAGCGCAAGGGGCAGTTCCGCGTTGAAGGCTTTGGCCCGCTCCCGAAGCAGACCGCTCTCCGTGAGTCCCGGGTGTCTCCAAAGAAGCCAGAGCGTGTCCGCGGAGTGACGGTCCTGGGCAAGGCCGTGCTTGAGGGAATGGAGCGCCAGGCAGACCAGGGCGTCTTCCGGGCAGGGACACACCAAGGCGCGGTTGCCGCCAAGAGGCGGCGCTTTTGTGAGAAGCGCCTCCGCGGTCACGGGAAACGCGGCGAGCCGCCCGGGCGCGCGCGCGGAGTTGAGCGCGTCGGACGCGGTGTCCGCCAACAGGGCGCCGCGGCGAAAGCCGCCTGGACTTTCAGGACGGGGCGCGTATCCCAGGCTCCGGAGAATATCCCCGAGCGCGGGCAGGTCCCTTTGCCGCGCCATGAGGTCCATGTCCTCCATGGGCCGCGCTCCCGGGTCCGGATAGATTCCATGAATGAGGTGGGCGCCTTTCCAGACAAGAACCCGGATTCCCGCCTGCTCCAGCTTCTGGTCCAGTTCCGCCAGGGCTTCCAGGATTTCAAGATTGCGCTTAAGAGTCGCGTAGCAGGCGTTTTTAAGGATGGACAGGGTTTCAGGGACAGGGCCGGAGCCTTGGGAGATTGGAGAAGGATGTGTCGCGGTTAGAAGACGGTATCCCGCAAGGGGGGCGAGCCCGTGGCGGAGCGCGTGTTGCAGCGCGTGGCCCAGAGCCTTTGGCGCGGGCGGACCGGGAAGGGCGCGCCCAACCTCTCCCGGGGGGGAACACAGGGCGCGGATGTAGGCGGTTCCGCAGGCGGCCGCAGGGTCCGGTTTGCGCACGGCTCTCTCCCCTGGCGCTGTTTGTGGGTCCGTTGCCGGAAGCCCTGTCGTATTTGGTATGATTCCGCTCCGGTTCCATACGCCCGGAGCAGGCTTAACCCGTGCGCGCATCGCCGTTTCCCCGGCGAAAACCGGGGTCCAGGTTTTCGGAGGGGTGGCGACAAGTTGCCAATGGGTCACTAGAGCGTTTATCAGAATAACGTTCCGATTGCATGGGACAGAATCGCCGGCTACATCCGCGCGCGAACAATCTGAAAGCTCCCGCTTCAATCCTCGAAAAAAGACCGCGTCTCCTTGTCCGGGTCCGCCTTTTTAGGACGCCCTCTGCGCTTGGGCCTGTCCGGGGTTTTGTTGCCAGGCGCCGCGCGCAGCTCCGCCTCTTCACCCCGCCCCGAAGCCTCTTCCCCGTCTTCCTCCTCCGGGTTCTCCTCCTCCCCTTTGCCTGTCCGGACCTTCTCCGGAGGAGGCGGCCATGTTTTGCCGGCAAGCCACCAGGGGTTGACTTTCCCCGGATACCGCGCGCGGAATTCGCCGTCCTCTGTTTTCTCCACGCCGGCAAGCTCCGGGAACAAGGCGTCCCGCTCCTGGTTTGTCACCACGGGAAAACCGTAAGGAACATTCCGGTGCTTGGGCGGCGATTTGCCGAGAAGCCGCGTTTCCATAACCGCAACGTGGGCCTTGAGCCGTTCCTCCGCCGCCTCCCGCGCCAGCTCCGGAGCGCGCAGCGCCGCCTCCTCCACGGCAGGGGCAAGCCCCGGGTCCAGCTCGAATCCCATAAAATTCCGCCCCCAGGCCAGGGCCGCGGAAAGGGTGGTGCCTGTGCCGGTAAAAGGGTCCAGCACCGTGTCCCCCATGACCGAATACATGCACACCAGCCTGCCCGCCAGATCAAAGGGAAAGGCAGCGCTTCGCGCCCGTGTCTCTTTATCGTGAAGATCCTGGCGCGCGCCCTTCAAGTCAAACCACACATCGGAAAACCAGGTGTTCCTCTCTTCCCAAAAATACGCGCTGGCGCGCCGCGCGTCGTTTCCGTTAAATTGGTCGCGCTTGTCCCTTTTTCTCAGGATGAGGATGTACTCATGCTCGAGGGTGACGTAGGCTCCCGGAGGAAGCATGCCGGAACCCATGAATTTGTTGGGCGCGTTGGTCTGTTTGCGCCAGAGGATGTCCGGCAGGACGGAAAAGCCGATGTTCATGGCTGCCGAGAGGATGCGGGCGTGGTTGGGATACAGGCGGAATTCTCCGCGAACGGTCCGTGTGGCGTCGCCGATGTTGATACAGGCGATGCCTCCGCTCACAAGCACCCGGAAAAGCTCCTTCCACACCTTGTCGAGTTCCCGGTGTGTATGCTCAAAAGCCTGGGGGCCTTGGCCTCTTTCGAGGGCCTCCGCGGCCTTGGGGCTTTGGGCGGCGAACACGGCGTCCCACATGGCGATCATGGGATAGGGCGGCGAGGTCACCACGAGATGGACAGAGTTGGAGGGAAGGACGCGCATGTCCCGCGCGTCGGCGAAATGGACCCGCGCGCGGGTCTCAAAAGGAAAGATGCCTGTACACATGGATTGTCCGCGCCTGGTTCCGGTGTCAATTGAGAGAGACCGGAAACACCGGCTTTTCCGGGACAAGGCCGCGCTCTGCGGCCATTCCCAGGACGGCGGCTTTTTTCCCCATCCATTGCTCGTAGCAGCGTTTCAGTCCCGGATCCCTCAGGACCACGCACTCGCCTAAAAACTCCAGCTCGGAAAAAACTTTCCAATACAGATGCATGGGGTCTCCCTATTCAAACACTTTCCGGAAATCCTCGACGGTTTTCGTGGCCTCGTCCGGTTCCGCGCCCCGGAAGGCCGGAACCGGGGCGGCGGCCTCTCCGTGAGACTCTGTCTCATCCGGAGGGGCTTCCCCAAGACGCGCCGGGTCAAAATAACCTTCAGGAAACGCCGGGTTCAGGGTGTAGCCTTCCATCACACGCTCTTCGGTAACAGCGCCTCCCCGCAGCAACTGGATCCGCGCGGGATACCAATCCCCCGCGCCAATCTGGCGCCATTCCAGATAACGGACCTCCTGGCCCGGCTCGCCCTCCACAGGAGGCGGCAGAGAGGGCAGGGAAGAGACCCCTTTGTCCACAGGGGGCAACACTCCGGCCAGGGCCGAGGGCGCGTCCGTCTCGGGCAGCGTGGCGGGCCGAAGCCGCTCTTTGATCGCGCCCGCTGTGGGTCCGGCGGTGTAGCCCCGCACGATGAAACGGACCGGCAGGCGCGTGTCCTGTCCAATCCAAAGCTGGGGAACGGTCTCGTCCGGATACCGGGCGCCGATGACATAGACGATCTGCCCGTCCAGCATGCCCATGGAGGAGCGCGTCACATTGACCCCCAGAGCGGCGAGCCGGGACATGAGAAGGTCCGGCTCCCGGTAGAGAAGGGGGTCTTTGAAGGCGTCCAGGGGCACTTCCCGTCCCCCGTCGGACTTGACAGCGCCCTGCACCGTGGAGAGATAGGCCCGGCAAGCGCCTGTGGCGGTTATCAGGTCTTCCCGGAACGCCCGGGGCACGTCAAACGCGGCCTTTCCCGCAAGAGCCTGGTCTTGGCCCTGGGGGGCCTGGCCTGTGAACACAACTTTCTCCGTCACCGCAAGGGTCCGGACAGATCCCATCGCGCCCTGCATGGCTTCGAGAATCTGCCTGGGCAAGGGCACCCTGGCAAGGACCGGAGAAGCCAAAAGCGCCACAAACAGGGCGGCGCGCGCGAAATGCATGGTTGAGGTCCGCATGGGACTCGCCTCGTTTAAAAAACGCGGTCCGGCGGGACGCGGCCGTCCCCCCGGGCCAGATCAACAGATTTCCGCCCCTTACTGGCAGCGCATCACTTTTCCTGTCCACACCGCCGCGGCGCCCAGCTCCTCCTCGATGCGGATGAGCTGGTTGTACTTGGCCACACGGTCCGTGCGGCTGAGGCTGCCGGTCTTGATCTGTCCGGCGTTCACCGCCACCGCAAGGTCCGCGATGAAGGTGTCCTCGGTCTCGCCCGAACGGTGCGAAATCACCGTGGTGTAGCCATTGTTCTTGGCCATTTGGATGGTTTCGAGGGTTTCCGTCACCGTGCCTATCTGGTTGAGTTTGACCAAAATGGAGTTGGCGACGTTGCGCCCGATGCCCTTGGCGAAAATGGAGGGGTTGGTCACGAAAATATCATCCCCCACGAGCTGGAGCTTGTTGCCGAGTTTTTCAGTAAGAAGCGCCCAGCCGTCCCAGTCCTGCTCGGCGAGTCCGTCCTCGATGGAGACGATGGGGAATTTTTTGACAAGGGACTCGTACCAGGCGATCATATCCGCTGTGGAGAGACTTTTTCCGCCGGATTTCAAGACGTATTTGCCGTCCTTGTAAAACTCGCTGGCAGCCACGTCCAGTCCCAGGGCAATGTCCTTTCCGGGCGCGTAGCCGGCCTGGGTGATGGCGTCCAGGATGTGGGCAAGGGCGCTCTCATTGTCCGGGAGGCTTGGCGCAAATCCGCCCTCGTCGCCCACGCCTGTGGCATAGCCCTTGTCTTTGAACACCTTTTTAAGCTGATGGAAGACCTCGGCGCCCATACGCACGGCGTCGGCCAGGGATTCGGCTCCCAGGGGGATGATCATGAACTCCTGGATGTCCAGGTTGTTTGTGGCGTGCGCGCCTCCGTTCACGATGTTCATCATGGGCATGGGAAGCTGGCGGGCGAACACGCCGCCGATGTGGCGGTACAGGGGGATGCCCAGGGCGTCCGCCGCGGCGCGGGCAGCGGCCATGGAGACTCCCAGGATCGCGTTGGCGCCCAGTTTGCGCTTGTTTTCAGTGCCGTCCAGCTCGACCATGGTCCTGTCTATAAGAACCTGCTCGGTGGCGTCCAGCCCGATGATTTTCGGGGCGATCGCATCCATCACGTTGGCGACCGCGGTGGCCACGGACTTGCCGCCGTAGCGCTTGTCGCTCTTGTCGCGAAGTTCGAGCGCCTCCCGGGTCCCGGTGGAGGCGCCGGAGGGGACGGCGGCGCGGCCCATGGCGCCGCTTGCGGTAAAGACCTCCACCTCGACCGTGGGATTGCCGCGGGAATCGAGGATCTCCCTTGCCCGAATATCCAGAATCTCCGTCATGTGTCCCTCCTTGGCCTGCGCGGGGGGCGCCCAGGGAGGCGTCCCGAAGAAAGGTTTCACTGGCGCGCTCCGCAGGGACGCCCAAGTCCCCTTGCGCATTTTGCGGCTCCGTGGAAACGGAGCCTGTTGTCAGGCGTCCCCACAGGCGGAAGCGTGGTGTCAATATCCGGCACGGTAGCAAAAAGCCGGGCTAAAACCAAGTCTTTCCTTGAGGTATCCGCCAAGCTGTCCCGGGAGGGGGGTGTTCCGCAGGCCGCAAACATGAAAATGCTTGATGTTGCATGTCCCGCCAATTATGATAGGACTTTTAGAGGCTGCGGAAGAGAAGAAGGCGGCGGTGTCCGTCCGCCACCCGCTCCCGGCCATAAGGGGTAACTTCAGGTAAGGGCGTTCCATGATTGATAAATGTCCTTATTGCAAAGGCGAGCGTATTGTCCGGGAAGATGTAAAGGGACCCGCCCGGATCCTCGGGCCCTTTTACCCCTGGACACCCTACCAGTGCCTGGAGTGCTGGACCAGGTTCGAGGTGTACCGGAGTCCGCTTAAAAGCACAGGGGCGCGGCTGGCCCTGACAGCGGCGGCGGTGATCCTGGCGGGGGCGCTGGTTTTGTTGCTTGTGCCTGGCCAGGAGCCGAAGAAAGAAGAGGCGGCCCGGCCAATTTCCGTTGCCGCGACGCAGACGCGGGCGCAAGGGGAGGACACCGCTCCCGCTTCCGGGGGGCCGGTGACAGGAACAGGCCAAACCGCGCCGGCAACGGGTCCGGAAACAGGGCCTGTGGCGGCAAAGCCTTTGGAACCCGGGTCCGGGACACAGACTCCGCAATCCCCGGCTCCCACGGGACAGCCCGCGGCTCCGCCTCCTGCCGCGGAGACCCCGGCGCCCGCGCCCGCGCCGGAGGAAATCCGGACGGCTCCGGCTCCGCCTGTGGAAACACCGGCGCCCGCCCCGGCAGAGCCTGTCCCGGCTCCTGCCAACATGGAGGCATCCGACATGGACGCCCCGGAGAGTCCTGCTCCCGGCCAGACGCTTTCCGGGGAACCGAGTAAGCCCGTGCCGGAGCCGGAGAAGGAACCGGAGAAGGAACGTCCAAAGCCTGTGGCCGCTCCCAAGGGCGCCCGTGTGCTCAAGGCCATCACGCCCAAAGCCTCCGCCGGAACATTCCAGGCCGCCCTCCTGGCCGACGGGGCCATCGGCTCCTTCAAGGTCTATTACCTTGAAGGCCCGCCCCGGGTGGTCCTGGACCTTCCCGGCTCCTGGAGCGCCGAGAGCAAGACCCTGCCCCCCGCGCGCGGCGATCTTGTCGGAAAAATACGGATAGGAACCCACCCGGACCTCCTCCGGGTGGTCTTTGATCTCAAAACCCCCGGGCCGCCCAAGACCCAGGTCAAAAAAACCAAACGCGGCCTTACCTTGAGCCTCACAGCCAAGTAGTCCGGCCAAGGAGTGTCCCATGCTGTTTCCCGAATACCGGCCCAGGCGCGCGCGCAAAAGCGGACCCATGCGCCGCATGGTCCGGGAAACCCGGCTGTCGCCGAACGATTTCATCCTTCCCCTGTTCGCCGTTTCCGGCAAGGGGGTCAGGGAGCCTATTGCCTCCCTGCCCGGCCACTTCCATCTTTCCGCGGACAACGCGGTCAAGCTGGCGGTGGAGGCGAAAAACGCGGGCATTCCGGCGGTGCTGCTCTTTGGCGTGCCGGATAAGAAGGATCCTTTGGGGACCTCCGCCTATGATAAAAACGGGGTAGTCCAGAAGGCGGCGGCCGCGATCAAGGAAAAGCTCGGCGAGGACCTGTTGGTCATCACCGACGTTTGCCTGTGCCAGTACACGGACCACGGGCACTGCGGCATCCTTGACAAAGGCCAGGTGGACAACGACTCGACCCTGGACCTTTTGGGCAGAACCGCGGTGAGCCACGCCGGGGCGGGCGCGGACATCGTGGCGCCCAGCGACATGATGGACGGGCGCGTGGCCGAGATCCGGGAGGCCCTGGACGAGGAAGGGCATCAGGACGTGGCCATCATGGCCTATTCCGCCAAGTATTGCTCCGCGTTTTACGGTCCTTTCCGCGCCGCCGCCCATTCCGCTCCCCGGTTCGGCGACCGCAGGACCTACCAGATGGACCCTGCCAACGCCCGGGAGGCTGTCCGGGAAATGAGCATGGACGCGGAGGAGGGAGCGGACATTCTCATGGTCAAGCCGGCGCTCTCCTACCTGGACGTGATTTCCCGCGCAAGGGACGAGTTTGACCTGCCCATCGCCGCGTACAGCGTTTCCGGCGAATACGCCATGGTCAAGGCCGCGGAGCAGATGGGCTGGATGGACGGGGAGCGGGCGATGCTGGAGATACTCCTGTCCATCAAAAGGGCGGGGGCGGACATGATCATCACCTATGCGGCCCTGGAGCTGGCGAACAAACTGGAGTAGCAAAGCCATGGCGCATCCTCACGGACATCCGGGCGGAAAACCCGTGGACAGCGGCCCCCGGCTGGTGGCCTGGGAGACCACGCGGAACTGCAATCTTTCCTGCGTCCACTGCCGGGCCTCGGCGGAGCGCGGCCCGTATCCGGGAGAGCTGACAACCGCCCAGGGGATAAACCTCCTGGAGGAAATCCGCCGGACAGGAACACCCATCATCATCCTCACCGGCGGCGAACCGCTATTAAGGGACGACATTTTCATCCTTGCCCGGCACGGAACAGACCTGGGACTGCGCATGACCATGGCGGTGAACGGGACGCTGGTGACCGAGGCCACGGCAAGGGAAATGCGGGACGCGGGCATCCAGCGCATCAGCGTAAGCATTGACGGTCCAGGCCCTGAGAGCCATGACCTTTTCCGGGGGGTACACGGCGCCTTTGCCGGGGCCATGCAGGGCATCGCCAACGCCAAAAAAGCGGGGCTGCCTTTTCAGGTCAACACCACGATCACCCAGGTCAACCTTCCGCATATCAAAGAGATTCAACAGCTCGCGGCGGATTTAGGCGCCGCCGCCCACCACATTTTCCTGCTGGTTCCCACAGGCAGGGGCAAGTATTTGATAGACCAGGAGATTTCCGCCCAGGAGTACGAGGACGCCCTGAACTGGTTGTACGATTGCCGGGAAACCATGCCCCTGCAGCTCAAGGCCACGTGCGCGCCCCACTATTACCGGATTTTGCGGCAACGGGCCAAGGCCGAGGGCAGGGAAGTGAATTTCGAAACCCACGGCCTGGACGCGGTGACCCGGGGATGCCTTGCGGGCACGGGCTTTTGCTTCCTCTCCCACGTGGGGGTTGTGCAGCCCTGCGGCTTTCTGGATATCCCTTGCGGAGACATCACAAAAGCCGCTTTTGAGGAAGTGTGGAAAACCTCGGAAGTGTTCAGAACCCTCCGGGACACATCGCGACTGGAAGGCAAATGCGGGGCCTGCGAATACCGCCGGGTGTGCGGGGGGTGCCGCGCCCGGGCTTTTGAAGCCACCGGCAATTACATGGCCGAGGAACCCCTGTGCGGCTACCGGCCAGGAAACAAGGACCTTCCGTCCGCCTGAAAGGACTTTTCCATGCGCGTTGGTTCCCTCATGGCCAAAAACCCCATCCGCGTGCTGGTCACCACCTCGGTGGGGGACGCCATCGGTATCATGCGCGACAACTCCATCCGGCATCTGCCCGTGGTGGACGCGGCGGGAAAGCTCGCGGGCTGGGCAACCCTCTCGGACCTGCGCCAGGGGCTGATTCCCTCGATGGTGGCGGATTTGTCCCTCAAGGACCTCATGATTGAAAATCCGCATACGGTTTCTCCCGGGGACGATGTCGAGGACGCGGCCCAGCTCATCTACCAGAAAAAAATCGGCGGCATGCCTGTGGTGGACGGGGACGGCGCCCTGGTGGGTGTCATCACCGTTACAGACATCCTGCGCGCGTTCATCGAAATGATGGGCCTTCTCACCCAAAGCTGGCGCCTGGACGTGTCTGTCACAGGACACGCCGACGGTTTCGCGGACGCGTCGCGGATCATTCAGGAGCATGGAGGGCACATCCTGTCGGTGGCCATGGCCGCGCACCGCAGGGACGAGGAGATCGTGTACTTCCGCATGAAAGGCCAGGAGGCGCCGGAGATCCGGCGGGCGCTGGAAAAGGCTGGGTATGAAATCCTTTAGGGAGCCGGGCCTGACACGGGCGTCCGGGTTTGCGGACCAGGGGACGGAGGAGGACGCGGATCCGCTCTGCCGGACGCTCTTGCACAGACACTTGGCGGCGGCCATGGAGACGTGGCGGCTGTTGCAGCGAAACGGGGTGGACGAGTACAGCGAGCTTACCCTCAATTTCTTTTACGAGACTCCGGAAGAGGAAAAGGCGCTGGCGCTGCTCACGCATCTCAAGGCGGAGACGGACTACGAGCTGGACATCGCGTGCAAAGGGTTTCTCCGGAAACGGTGGCGGGTTTCCGGGACAACCCCCGCGTCGAGTCTGACGTTGAATTTGCTGAACGACTGGGTGCGGCACATGGTTCTTGCGGGCGCCCGGTTTGGCTGCGGCTTTTTAGGCTGGAGCGCGGGGCTGCCGTAAAGGGCGGCGGTCCAGATACACGGAAAGACCTTGTTTGCCTGGTGATAATCCGGTCCGCGCGCAGCCAGGGAGCGCCCGGCCAACACCGCTCCCGCAGGACGCAAGCCGGGGCGGATGAGGAAGCCATGGAGCCAAAAACCATCTATTACCGGTTTACCCTGGCGGACGGAAGGGTCCAGGAGCTGGCCCTTTTGCTCGACATGGAGAAGATCGAGATCCTCAATCCCCCGCCGGACCCGGCGCCCTCCTGGTGCAGGCTCGATTTCCACCAGTGCCCCCACTGCCCTTTATCCGTCCGCAAGCACCCCAACTGCCCCCTTGCCCAAAACCTGGTGTGCGTGGTCTCCCGCTTTGACGGGGTCATGTCCCACGATAAAACCCGCCTCGATGTCCTTACCAGCGAGCGCCACATCACCCAGGACACCACCGTCCAGAGGGGCGTAAGCTCCCTCATGGGTCTGGTCATGGCCACCAGCGGCTGCCCCCACAGCGCGTTTTTCAAACCCATGGCCCGCTTCCACCTGCCATTGGCCAGCGAGGAGGAAACCATCTACCGCGCCGCCTCCATGTACCTCCTTGCCCAGTTTTTCCTGGCAAAAGAGGCGCGGGACATGGACATGAAACTCCGGGGTCTCGCCAAAATCTACCACAACATCGAAATCGTCAACACCACCATGGCCCAGCGCATCCGCGCCGCCACCAGCACCGACTCCGCGGTCAACGCCATCGTGCTTCTTGACCTCTTCGCCAAAACCCTGCCCTTTGCCATCGAGGAGTCCCTCGAAAAAATCCGCTATCTGTTCGACCCGTTTTTCAAATTCATGAAAAAAGTGCCTCCAAGCCAAACGTCCTGAAATCCCAAGCCTTCGCGCTGTAAACTTTTCCCCGCGTCCGGTTTCTCCCCGTCACCTTGGCCTCATGGAGGGCGTGGTCCGCAAGCCGTATTGCCTCCGCGGCGGACGGTCCGCGGCCTCCCGGTCACCCGGGCGGCATGAACAAGAAACAGATCCCCGGTTTTGTGGAGCAGCGCGTGATTCTAGCTCATAAACCAGACCACGCCGGCCATGACAACGGAGAGCGGGGTGTTGAAGCGCAGGGCGCGCGCGGCGCTCCGCGTCCTATTCGGGGCGCGCGTCCTTGGCCTTTTCCTCAAACCGCGCCAAGCATTCCCCGCATTCCGGATGCGCGTTGTCAAGTCTCTTGTAGCGTTTTTCAATTTCCTCTTTCGAGAGGTGATTGACAAAGCCGCATCCGCACCGGGGACATTTTCCGGCAAGCCTGTATTTTTTCTGATATGGCTGTGGACCTTTCCTGGATTTCGTGTCGCTGCCCTGTGTTTCCGGACCGCTTCCCGTTCTCCGCCGCGTCTCCCGCATGCCGCCAAAGCAAAAGGGCGGCCCGGGGCCGCCCTTTGTAAAGCATGTTTCAGGCCGCCCCGGCCTTAGTGCTTATCCCTAAATACTGCTGAGGAGGATTTTAGGGGCAGTTTTTCATCGCGGGCGCACGCCGTGCGCCCGAACAGGTGAATCCCTTGCAATAAAATTATTTATGGATAAGCTCTTAGCGGTGCTCCTCGCCGTGCCCGTCTCCGTGACCATGGCCCTGGTCCGTTTGGATGAGCGCCTTTGCGACCACATAGGCGACCCCGAGGCTGACAATGCCCAGAGCGTAATACAGCCCGCCCATGAACACATAGTGGGCCATGTCCCATTCCCATTCAAAAATGAAGGGAAACATTCTTTCCTCCGTATCCGCCCCCGGACCCTGGCGCAACACCGGGCGATGGGCCGTGACTGGTTTGATGCCCGATTAACTGGCCTTCCCGGCGCCCAGCTCCCGTTCCTGCGGAAACACCGGAAGATACCGGTAGGAAAGGGAGATGAGAATCACCCCGTAGGCCACCGGAAGGAGGGTGGTCGCCACTTCCTGCCAGCTTGGATAGTAGAGCGCCCACTGGTCAAACGGCATGACCGGAGCGGCCATGACCTGGAGCACCATGGCCCAGCGGTTGACGGACACGCCGATGACACCCAAAACAACGGCCACCGTGAGCCAAAACATGTTTTCCCGTGTTTTTTTGAAAACCAGAAGCAGGGCGGGGACAATGCCTCCCAGGAGAAGCTCGACCACAAGAATCCACACCCCGTAGAACGCGTTGTCGGAGTAGAACTCGCGCCAGTGGAAGCCCCGCTCGGGCGCGGTGTTCATGGCCCAGTACACGGTGTCCCATGTCTTGGCGATGAAGTAGGTGAGAATCATCCAGCCTGCTATCTTGCCGAGCAGGTGGTACACGTCGTTGGAGACCAGCCTCTTTCCTGTGATTCCCTCGATGATGCGGGTACATAAGAGGGTGAAGCAGGGACCGTAGGCCGCGGCGGACCAGGTGAAGAGGAAGAACGTGTAGGGCCAGATGAAGATGTGCTCGCGGTAGGCAAAGGGTCTGCCAAAGAGAACGCCGGCAACGCCGCCCAGGGAGCCTTGATGGAAGAAGGAGAGGAAGGCGCCGGTGGCCGCGAAGACCGCCATGATTTCGTGGAAATTGTGGGAGATTTTGTGGAACAGGGGCACGCGGTCCAACTGGCGGTTTTCGAGCACCAGGGGCGCGTACTCGATGGTGAGCACGATGAAGTAGCAGGTGAGGCAGAAGGCCACTTCCGTCAGCATCGAGTGTACGTTGGCGTGCCAGAAGATGAACCAGCCGCGCAGGGGCTGTCCCACGTCAATTCCCAGGATGAGAAGCGCGGAGCTGTAGCAGATGAAGCCTATGAGGACGGCGTAATTGATGATGTTCTTGAGCTTGTCCTTGCCCGCCACATAGCGCAGGAAGCCCGAGAAAAAGGCGCCGCCTCCCAGGGCGATGACCGCGAGGTCCGCCCAAATCCAGATGGCGAACCCGTAGTAGTCGTTCATGTTGGTCTGGTTGAGGGCCAGCCCCCAGCACAGGATGGCGGCGATGCCGCCCCAGGCCGCGAGGAAAAGCCAAGGCCCGAGCCACATGCCGAACATCCACAGGGGCGCGCGCTCGCAGCCCTTGGGCCACAGGGCCTTGTCCGCGTCCACAAGGAACCTGGGCGTGAGGGCGTCGCCAATCCGCGACACGCTTTGGGGGATCCGTGCCGTTATGTCCATCTGGGGTACTCCTTACAGGTGTGAGTGCTTGCCAGGCGTTTCAAAACCCCGGGCCGTGTCTGTGATTCCCTTCGTCCGCCCGCGTCCGCCTTGAATGCCCCGTTGCTGTTCCCGGCGTCCCGGACGGGCTTCCGCCTGCCGCCTAGTGGCCGCCCGGCGCCGCCTTGGCAACCTTTTTCGTGTGGTTGTCCGCGGCGGCCTCGACCCAGTCCTTGGACGAGACATAATAGACTTTGGGCCTGGTGCCCAGAGTCTTTTCAAGAATGCGGAACGCCTTGTCTTTGTACGTCGCGTGGATGAGCTTATAGACAGTATGCTCCGGGTTCAGAAGGTCGCCAAACGTTATCGCGCCCGCGGGACAGGCCTGGGCGCAGGCGGTCTGGTATTCTTCCTCGAGAAGCCGCGTGTCCTCCCGCCCGCCCTGGGACGCCTGATAGAAGGACTTGTCCATGGCGCGCTGGTAGCGGTGGAAACAGAAGCTGCATTTTTCAACAATGCCCCGCATCCGGCAGGACACGTCCGGCGAGAGATACTGCTTCATCCCGTCCGGCCACTTGGGATCCCACCAGTTGAAGTAGCGGGCTTTGTAGGGGCAGGCTCCCATGCAGTACCGGCAGCCGAAACAGCGCGTGTAGATTTGGCTCACGATGCCGGTCTGCCGGCTGTAGTCGGTGGCCACCGCCGGGCACACGGAAACGCACGGCGAAAACCCGTGGGCCGGGTTGCCCTCGCAGTGCATGCAGGGGCGCGGCAGCCAGCACACGTCCGTTTCCGGAAAAGGCTTCCCGTTGGTGAGCTTGTACACCCGCATCCACGTGATGCTGCGCAGCTTGTCCGACTCGTCATACCTGACAGGCACGTTGTTTTCGGCCATGCATGCCACCATGCACGCGCCGCATCCGGTGCATTTGTCCAGGTTGATGACCATGCCGAACTTGGTTTGGTAGGGGATCTCGACGTGTTCCTTGCCTCCACTCATGGCGAACCTTCCCTTCCCTCTGTGTTAGGCCGGCGTCAGCCGCGCCCGGACACCCCATGCCACGTCCTGGCCGGTAATAGGATCCTCGGCGGGGCGGACGAAATCGTTGTAATTGACGCCCTTGCTTCCCAGGAATTTGTCCTGGACCGCGTGTCCAAGCCCCTTTGGCACCCCCACCAGCCCGGGCATTATCCCGTCATTCAGGCACACCCGGACCCGCGCCTCGCCCGCGGGCGTCGCCAGGACGGCGCGGGATCGGTCGCGCAGCCCGTACTTGAGTCCGGTCTCGGGATTCAGCTCCACCACGAGTTCCCCTTCTTTGAGCACCTCGGCGGGCACGGTCTTGAGAAGGAAAGGCGTCGCGCCCATTTCCGCGCAGGACGCCCGGAAGGAGCTTACAGGAATGGCGGTAAGGGGGAACTGTCCGGGTTTGCCCTCCGCCTCCACGGGCTGGTACGTGGCGGAAAGGGTGAAACGTTTGCCGTGACGGTCCATGGTGGGGCAAAACTCGAATTTCCGGGTGCTGGTGGCGAACGCCTGGTCCCAGCCCGCGGGTTTCCATGCCTCGTCGGTCCAGACCCCTTCTTTTTCAAGGGTTTCCCATTTATCAGCCAGGGCCTCCTTGAGGCAGGCCTCATAATTTTCCCACTGGAAGGACTGGGCGACTGTTCCTCCCAGGGCCTTGGCGAGCTCGATTACCGTGTCTCCCGCGTTTTTGCCCTTGGCCCCGCTTTCCAGCACAGGACGGCACAGACCGACGCAGGGGCGCGGGAAGCCCGGAGGCGTGGGGACATCCTCGTATTTTTCAAGAAACGCGAGGTCCGGCAGCACAAGGTCCGCGTGGGAGGCGGTGGCGTCCAGGACAGAGCTGAACGAGACGATCAACGGAACGTTTTTCATGGCCTCCCGCAGTTTGGCGGGCTGCCGGACCGCATGGAAGGGGTTGCCTCCGGCGGCCAAAAGAACCTCGATGGCGCCGTCCCGCGCGCCCAGCCTGTCGGCGAGCCTGTGCAGGAGGCTGTCGGCCAGGGGGTGGGCCGCGCTCCCGGAGCCGTCCAGCCTCGGATGGGCAAGCCCG
>JAGVGH010000132.1 GCA_020057225.1 Desulfobacterales bacterium
CGTATGTCCTCTACAACGACATGTTGTGGAGGATCATATGCCCGAAGCACAAATGAGGTGTCTATGTACGGCAGAATACCGGACATAGACCCTCATTTATAATGGGTTGGACTGCCGAACGCAAGAACAAAATAGCAAAAAAAGGGCGGACGCGCCGCGTCCGCCCTTGTGCCAACCCCAACGCTTCCCGCGCCGCGCTTCTTCCGCTACGCGCTCTTCCATCCCGCCGTGCGCGTCTTTTCCCCTTCCCGGGAAATCAAAAGCGCCTGCGTTCCGGCCATTTTCTCCACAAACCGTTTTCCTTCGGCAAGCCCCATCACGAACACCGCCGTTGAAAGCGCGTCCGCGGTCACCGCGTCCTTTGCCCAAACCGAAACGCTCGAAAGCTCCCGGGGGGATATGCCGGTCCTGGGGCTTACGATGTGGTGGAACAGCTTTTCCTTGTCAAAATACACTTCATAGTTCCCGCTGGTGGCCACCGCGCCGTCGGCCATGGCGATTTTATCCATAAATCCGCCGCCGGCCGGATTCTGCACCGCCACAGTCCAGGGAAGCCCCTTGTCTTTGCCGCCAATGGCCCGGATCTCCCCGCCCGCGTTCACCAAAGCGTGGGCAACCCCCGCCTTCTTAAGCCTCTCCGCGCCGCGGTCCGCCACATATCCCGGAGTGATGCCGTCCAGGGTCACCGCCATGCCGGGTTTGGCAAGCCGGACCGTGGAACCGGAAACCTCAAGCATCCGGGAACCCACAAGCTCCATGGCCTTGGCAAGCGCGCGGCCCTCGGGCGGTTTGCCGGTCCTGGCAAAATGCCCCTTGTACAGGTCCACCACCGGCGCCACCGTGATGTCGAAACATCCCCCGGTGGCCTCGTTCCAGCGGCGCGCCTGGGCCAGCACGTCCAGAACCTCGAAAGGAAGCCCCGAAACCTTGCCGTCCGCGTTCAGCGCGCCAATGGGAGAGGAGGAGTCGTAGCGGTTCATCAGCCCCGCCACCCGCTCCATTTCCGCAAACGCGCTTCCGATGGCGTCGTCGGCCTTGGCGGCGGAAGGATGCACCACCGTCACCGTCACGTTGGCGCCCATGAACTGCCGGGTCCGGGTGACCTTCTGTAAATCCTTGTCAAAGGCCACGCTCTCGGACACCGGGACAGCGCCGCAAACAGCCGCGCCCACGCCGAGCAAACCGGAAATCCGCAGAAACTGCCTGCGGTCCACCGCGAAGGATTTCTTCATGCCGGACATCGTAAACCTCCGCGCGCCAGGACGGCGCGTCCGCCCGCTAGTACTCCCGCGGGGTCTTCTTGAGCTGGTTGAGAGTAAACACGGGCCCGTCCTTGCAAACGAACTCCATGCCGATGTTGCAGCGCCCGCACATTCCAATACCGCATTTCATCCGGTTTTCCAAGCTCATGATGATCTGGTCGTGGGAATACCCGAGCTTGTCCAGAACCGGCTGGGTGAACTTGATCATAATGGGCGGTCCGCACACGATGGCAAAGGTGTCCGCGTCCCCCGGAGGCGCCTTGGCCTCGGTCACCGCGGGCACGAATCCCACGTTGTACTTCCAGTCGGGCGTGTCCGCCCGGTCCACGGTGATGTGCATGTGGATGTCGTCCCGGCGCTCCCATTCCATGAGCTCGTCCCGGTACAGAAGCATGCCGGGGGAACGGGCGCCGTAAATGACGTGGATGTCCCCGTAGTTTTTCCGGTTGGCGGGGTCCAGGAGCCACACGATGGAGGAGCGCAGGGTTGTAAAGGCAAAACCGCCGCCCACGATGACGATGTTTTTGCCCCGCATCCGCTCCCAGGGATACCAGTTGCCCATAGGCCCGCGGATTCCCATGATGTCGCCGGGCACCATGTTGTGCAGCGCCGTCGAGACAACGCCCACCTTGTTGACCGTGAATTTCACAAAGCCCTTTTCCGTGGGCGAGGAGGCGATGCCAATGGGGATTTCCCCCTTGCCGGTGACCGACAACTCGCCGAACTGGCCCGGCGTGTAGGCGAACTTCTTCTCGTCCCCGGGGTCCAGGAACACGAACTTGAAGGTTTTCAAGTTCTTGTCCTCGGTCTCCGTGATGACCTCGTCTATGCGGACCGGATATGGAAAGTATGGATTTTGCACCTCGGGCCCCCTTTACACCGCGCAATCCTTGCCGGGTTCGTAACCGTTCATGATTTCCGCGACCCTGCGGATGTCAATGTTGACCGGGCACGCCGTGACGCACCTTCCGCAGCCCACGCAGTGAATGCCCGCGCCATACTTGTCCACGAAATACTTGAGCTTGTGCATGAACCGCTGGCGGACCCTTTGCGCCTTTTCGCCACGGGGATTGTGCCCGGTGCCGTGCATGGTGAAAAGAGGATACATGCAGGAGTCCCAGTTTTTCAGGCGGCAGCCCTCGGTCCCGCACACCTCGTCCTGGATGTCGAAGCACCAGCAGGTGGGGCACAGATACGTGCAGGTTCCGCAGTTGATGCAGGCAAAGGCCAAATCCTCCCAAAAGGGCGCGGCGTGCAGGTCGTTGGTGACCTTGCCCGCCAGCTTGGCCGTGTTGACCTTGGAGACAACCTTGTCCCCGGCGGCCTTGGCCTTGGCCTCAAACGCCCCGGCGTCCCCTGCCCCGGCCCATCCGGCCGCGGCAACGAGCTTTTCGCCCTTTTCCGTTAGAACCTTGGCGAGAAAAAAGTCCCCGGCGTCCGCCAACAACACGTCCAGCCCCGCAGTGTCATAAGGTCCCGTGCCCGCCGACGTGCAGAAACAGGCATGGCAGGGCGCGTCGCAGGCAAGGCCCACGAACGTGGCCGCCGCGTAGTTTTTAATCCAGTAGGGATCCTTGTACTCCGGCGTGTCGAAGTTGAGCTTCACCAGGGTAAACGCCTTGGCGTCGCAGGGGCGAATGCCCAACACCGCCATGGGCGAATAGTCCTTGACCGGCTCTTTATGTACGTGATGGTCCGGCTTGTTCGGATCAAGGGTGTACTCGAACATCTTTTCCGTCTGGGGATAAATCAGCCCCTTGGCGGAAAGCCGGGTGTTCTTACAGGAAAAATCCGGAGCCTCCCCTTTTTCCAGGCGGGCAAAATTGTGGAACAGGCCCTCCTTCTTGGGCCCGAACACCCGGTAAGGGCCAAAGAGCTTTTCCACTCCCTTTGCCCAGTCTGTCTTGGCTATTTTCAGGTCGCGCATTTGTACGCCTCCGAACCATGCTTATTTGATGAACGCCCCGGGGTCATCGGGACGGAAGGTGTCCAGCGGAGGCCGCGCGTCGAGGGTCATGCCCGCTTCCCAGCCGAACAGTTCCTTGGCGTCCTTCTCCAGTTTCTTGGTGAACTGGCGGACAGGGATGCCCATGGGGCAGGCCCGCTCACAGGAGCCGCAGTCCGTACACCGTCCGGCGCAGTGGAAAGCGCGCAGGAAGTGGAAGGTCCGCGTGTCCGTCGGGTCCTGGCCCTTGCCCACCCACTGGGGTTTGGACTCGTCCACGAAACAGGTGGGACAGTAGCACAGGGGACAGGCGTTCCGGCAGGCGTAGCAGCGGATGCAGGTGGAGAGCAATTCATCAAAAAACTTCCACTTTTCCGCAGCGCCCATGGCCTCGACCTTGCGCACGTCCTCGTACCGGTCCACGTCCGGGTTTTCCCGCACAAGCTCCCCGGCCAGTTCATCGGAAAGCGCCGGGTTTTTGTGGTGGCAGATGGCGCAGTTGTCCTGGAGGAGCGCGGTCCGGTCAAAGGACTTTTCTCCGCCCCCGGCCGTGACAACCACCTTGCCGTCCTTTTCCTCCACGGAAAGGACTTCCCCGTCCGCGAGGTTTTTCACCTTGCGCTTGTCAATCATGCCCTGGCAGGGCACGCCGATGATGTAAACCTGCTCGCGCCTGATTTGATTTTCAATGATGTGGGTGACGATGTTCCGGGTGTCGCAGCCTTTGGCCACCACCGCCATCCTCTCCTTGCGCCTGGTGAGGTAGTTGGCGAGGTTGATGCCGCAGTTGCCGTCCCAGACCAAGGCGTCCACCCTGGCGGAGTCCTTGATGAAACAAGGCTCGGACATCATGGGCACGGTCCCCTTCCGGAACCCCACCACCATGTCCACCTTGCCTTCTTCAAGGAGCCGCCGTGCGATTTGCCGGATTTTGTCCGTCATTGCGTTCATGCTAGGCTACCTTCGGCTCCCGTTTGATGAAGTTTTGCGCGGGGCCCAGCGCCTTCACCGATTCCGTGACCTGACTCACCACGTCCACAAACTTGGTGGACTCGGCGGAGGATATCCAGGAAAAATGCAGGCGTCCAGGCTCGATTCCCATGTGTTCCAACAGGCCCTTCATGAGGGCGTACTTTCTCCGGGCGTAGTAATTACCTTCCAGGTAATGGCATTCACCGGGGTGTCAGCCGGACGCCCAGACGCCGTCCGCCCCCCGGCGGAAGGCGGAAAGAATGAACTTGGGGGAAAGCCTGCCGGTGCAGGGAATCCGGACCACCCGGATGTTGGGCGGATACTGAAGGCGGCTTACACCCGCCAGGTCCGCCGCGCCGTAGCTGCACCAGTTGCACAGAAACGCCACGATTTTGGGTTGAAACTCGGACATATCACATGCTCCTTATATTAAGGTGCCCGGAAAACGTGGTTACATGGCCTCCAGCATCGCCATGATCTGGTTCGTGTCAAAGCCCTTGAGATTGATGGCCCCGGACCGGCAGGAGGCCACGCACAGACCGCAGCCCTTGCACAGCACCGGATTGATTTCCGCCTTGCCCGTGAAGGGGCCCTGGGTGGTGAACGACGGGGCCTTGTAGGGGCACACCGAGACACACACGCCGCAGGAACTGCATAGTGCGGGATTGGTCTTGGCCACCTGCCCGTTCATGCGGATTTTTTTCCTGGCCAAAAGCGTGATGGCGCGGCTTGCCGCGGCCTGCCCCTGGGCAATGGACTCGTCAATGGGCTTGGGATAATGGGCAAGCCCGCACAGGAACACGCCGTCCGTGGCGAATTCCGACGGCCCGAGTTTGGCGTGCCGCTCGACAAAGAAGCCCTGGGCGTTCACCGGAACCTTGAAGAACCGGGCCAGCGCGGTGTTGTCGTTGGGCACCACCGCGGAGGCCAGACACAGAAGGTCCGCGCCGATTTGCACGGTCCGTCCCAGGATGGGATCAAACACCGTCACGCCCACGGTGTCGCCCGCGGCCTCGACCACGGGTTTTCTGTCCACGGAATAGCGGATGAAGATGACGCCCGCCTCCCGGGCCTGCCGGTAGAGGGTTTCCCGCTCGCCGTAGGACCGGATGTCCCGGTACAGGATATAGACCCCGGCGTCCGGGTTGCGGCGCTTGATCTCAAGGGCGCTCTCGATGGAGTGGGTGCAGCACACCCGGCTGCAGTAGGGGCGCTCCGGCTCCCGGGAACCCACGCACTGGATGAACACGGCGGACTGAAGCCCGGTGACCAAGGCGCCGTTGGCCATGAATTTTTTGTCCAGCTCAAGGGAGGTGACAATCCTGGGGCTTTTGCCGTAGGCGTACCCGGACGGCCTAAGCTCTCCCGCGCCTGTTGCCACCACCGCAACGCCGTGGTCCAGGGATGTTGTCTGGCCGCCCTTGGAAAGGGCGCTCTTGAAGTTGCCCACAAACCCGTCCACCCCGGCTATCTCCGTGCCCAGATGCACGGTGATTTTGGGGTTCTTCGTCACCGCCGCCACCATCTCCGCGAGCTTGGCCTGGATGTCCTCTCCCCGCCATGTTTTGTGCAGGTTGAGGGCCTGGCCGCCCAGCCGGTCCGAACGCTCGACGATGTGCGTCTCATAGCCTTGGCCCGCAAGCGCCAGCGCCGCGGACATGCCCGAGATGCCGCCGCCCGCCACCATGGCCGTCTGGTTCACATCCAGCTCCGCCTCGGGCAAGGGCTCGATGAGCGCGGCCTTGGTGATGCCCATGCGCACCAGGTCTTTGGCCTTTTGGGTCGCGGCCTCCGGATTCTCCTTGTGGACCCAGGAGTCCTGGTTCCGGATGTTGGCCATCTCAAAGAGATACTTGTTAAGCCCCGCGTTGATGAGGGTCTCCTGAAACAGCGGCTCGTGGGTCTTGGGCGTGCAGGCCGCCACCACCACCCGGTTCAGCCTGTTGTCCCGGATGATTTGAGCCATGGTGTCCTGGGTGTCCTGGGAACAGGAATACATGTTGTCCGTGGCGAACACCACGCCGGGCAGGGTCTTGGCGTGCTCCACCACGGAGGGCACGTCCACCACGCCGGCGATGTTGATGCCGCAGCGGCAGACAAACACGCCGATGCGCGGCGGCTCGCCCCGGAGGTCGGTCTCGGGCACCGCCTCTTTGGTCTTGGTGAGGGCGCCCCGGGCCTCCGCCAGGGCCTGTCCCGCGCTCACCGCGGACGCGCTGGCCTCGACAACGGACTGGGGAATGTCTTTGGGACCGGCGAACGCGCCGCAGACAAACACGCCCTCGCGGCTGGTGGACACAGGGGTAAAGCTTCCGGTTTGCGCGAAACGTCCGGAGGTCAGTTCCAGACCGAGCTTTTTGGCCAGTTCCACCGTCTCGGGGGGAGTCTCGAGGCCGATGGAAAGGACAATCATGTCAAAAGTTTCCTCGGCCAGTGCGCCGTCCTCGGTCACATAGCGGACCGACAGGTCTTTGGTCGCCTTGTCCTCGGTGATGGTGTGGACCCGGCTTCTCACAAAGCGCACGCCCTGCTTCTTGGCGCCTTCGTAGAAAACCTCGAAATCCTTGCCGTGGGTGCGCATGTCCATGAAGAAGATGGAGCAGTCAAGGCCGCCCGCTCCCGCGTGCTCCTTGGCGATGACCGCCTCTTTGATGGCGTACATGCAGCAGACGGCGGAACAGTAGGGATTGTCGCACTTGTTGAGGTCGCGGGAGCCGACGCACTGGAACCACGCGATTTTTTTGGGATCCTTGTGGTCCGAAGGCCGCGCCACGTGTCCCATGGAAGGCCCGGAGGCGGAGAGCATGCGCTCGAATTCCATGGAAGTGATGACGTTCTTGTAATTGGCGTAGTTGTAGGAGTCGAACCTGGAAGGGTCAAAGGGCTTGAAGCCCGCGGCGATGACCACGGAGCCCACGTTGAGTTCCACGGTCTCGGGCTTTTGGGTAAAGTCCACCGCCTTGGTAGGACAGACCTTCTCACAGGCCCGGCACTTGCCCTTTTGGAAATAAATACAGTTCGCCGAATCAATGGCGTACTTGAGGGGCACGGCCTGGGCGTACTGCACGTAGGCGGCTTTCCTCATGGAAAGTCCCATGTTGTATTCATCGGGCACTTTCTTGGGACACTTCTCCGCGCAGGTGCCGCAGGCGATGCACAGGTCTTCGCGGATGTAGCGCGGCTGCTTGACGATGGCGGCGGTGAAGTTGCCCGCCTCGCCCGTTAAGGATTCCAGAGTGCTAGACGTAACCAGTTCGATATTGAGATGCCGGCCGACCTCGACCAGTTTGGGTGAGATGATTCACATCGCGCAGTCGTTGGTGGGGAACGTCTTGTCGAGCTGGGACATGACGCCTCCGATGGAGGGGCTTTTTTCCATCAGATAGACGTAGTACCCGGAGTCGGCCAAATCAATGGCGGCCTGCATTCCGGCGATACCGCCGCCGACCACCAGAACGGACCCAGTTACATCCTTAGCCATAATCCGTCTCCTTGCCATGTGGTTAAGGCGCCCTTGGGACGCCGGATCAACGCGTGTGAAAAAGCCTACCTCTTCCGGCGGGTTTCCACAGGGATATTTTTAGGGGGCATGTGAAAATCCGCACATTACCCAAAACCAGAACTCTACTATATGGTGAAGGGAAGCTTGTCAAGGAACTTTAGGTCCGGTTTGCAGCCCTGCGGCAAAGAGGAAAAAGGCATGGGGATGTTTTTTGCGTTTGTCAGAAGAGTTTTCCGATTGGCTTGACGGTCCTGTTTAGCCTGCGGCCTGCCGTCCCCCCGGCGAAAGCCGGGTTCCAGGGTGAGGGGAAAAACTCTGCCGGCCAGAACCCTGCCCCTTATCCCCGCGCAAGAATATCCCGGCCAATCCCGTCCAGAAAACGGCAGGGGTCGTACAACACCTGCCCGGCCGCATGGTCGTACACGTCCCTTGGATAGGTGAAAACCAGCTTCTTCCGCGCACGGGTGGCCGCCACGTACAACAGCCTCAGCTCCTCCTCCAGGGCGTCCCCTTTCCGGAACACGGACTGGGACGAGGGCAGCCGCCCATCCAGCGCCCAGATGACAAACACCGCGTCCCATTCCAGCCCCTTGGCGGAGTGGATGGTCGAAAGCACCAGCCGTTCCGGGTGCCGTCCCTCGGCAAGCCCGTTGTCCACCGAGGTGGAGGGAGGGTCCAGGGCCATGTCGGAAAGAAACGGCTCCAGGGAGGGATACCGCTCCATCATCACAACCACCTGCCGCAAATCCTTTTCCCGCTTGGGCCAGTTGTCGTGCCGCTCTCTAAGTGTCGGCAGATAATGCTCCAAAACCGCGGCCCCTGTCCGGGCCAGGCCCTCGCTCTCCGGATCCAGCGCGGCGTACAGCTTCTGCATGGCCTCAAACCCCGCCGCGAACGCGGGCTTGGGTTTTACATCCAAAATTCCCCGGACTCCCTTGCCGGCGTCCTTGATCTGCTGAAAAATCCCGAGAGCCGACTTGGGCCCCACCTTGTCCAGCATGAGCAGCAACCGGTTCCAGGAAATCCAGTCCCCGGGGTAGGCCAGGACCCGCAAAAACGCCAAAAAATCCTTGACGTGCCCGGATTCCGTAAACTTGAACCCCCCGTATTTCACAAAGGGAAGTTTTGCCCGGGCAAGCTCCACCTCGAGGTCAAAGGCAAGGTATCCGGCCCTGAAAAGCACCGCGATCTCCCCGGGCGGCGTCCCGCTGTCGAGCAGGTGTTTGATCTCGCCCACCACGAAGTCTGACTGGCTGTTCTCCGAGTCCAGCCCGACCAAAAGGGGCGTTTCCCCCCCCTCCGCCCTGGTGAACAGGTTTTTCGCGTACTTGCGCTTCGCCTGGCGCACCAGGGCGTTTCCCACCGAGAGAATGGGCTGGGTGCTCCGGTAGTTTTCCTCGAGGCGGATGATTTTCGTGCCCGGAAAGACCTCCGGAAAGCGCATGATGTTCTCGAAATTGGCGCCCCTAAAGGCGTAAATGCTCTGGCAGTCGTCGCCCACCGCCATCACGTTGTCGTGGGCGCAGGCAAGCTGGCGGAGGATGCGGGCCTGGAGATGGTTGGTGTCCTGGTACTCGTCCACCATGATGTGGGTGTGTCTGCCCGCCACAGCTTCCCGCGCCGCGGGGTTTCGCTCCAGAAGGTCCCCCGTGTGAAGCAGGAGGTCGTCAAAGTCCATGGCGTCCTGCTCCCGCTTGAGGGCGGTGTAGCGGGTCTGTATCTGTTCCAGGATGTTGGCGTAGCCCATGAAATGGGAGAATTCGCCCGCGAGCACGTCCGGGATGGAGACGCCCTTGTTCACGGCCTTGCTCAGAATGGCCATGACGGTCTGTTTGCGCGGGAACCCTTTCCGTTGCGCCTTGGGAACGGTCGCGTCCCGGGCGGCCTCGACCAGAGACTCGGCGTCGCTTTGGTCGAGCACGGAGAAGCGGCTTGTGAACCCGGCCTCCCGGGCGTGGCGGCGCAGCACAAGATGGGCGTAGGAGTGGAAGGTGCCGCCGGAGACTTCCCCGCACCGCGCGTCCAACAGGTTCTGGGCGCGCTCCAGCATTTCGGACGATGCCTTGCGGGTGAAGGTGAGAAGGAGGACGTTCCGGGGATGGACGCCGCGCTCGACCAGATTGGCCACGCGGTAGGTAAGCGTCCGGGTTTTTCCGCTTCCGGCGCCGGCAATGACGAGGACCGGGCCGTCCAGGGTCATCACCGCCTCAAGCTGTGCCGGGTTGAGCTCCCCGGCGTAATCAATATGTCCCATCAGGTCTCCCTTGGTCTCCCGTCTTTCTGTAACAGGCGTTCCCGCCCCTATGCCGTGTAGGGATTATCGGACTTTCGTCCGGTTTTATTCCATGGCCGTTGCCGGAATTTTTTTCCGATTGCAGGGGATACAATTGTCGGGTGAACCCGCGCGCGAACATCCCTTTTGCCATAACACATCAGCCCGGCGCGCGCGGAACCACACGGACTACACGTAATACCACATGTAATACACCGGTAAAAATATCATGCAGGCCGGGTGGTTCCGCGCGAAGCGCAGGTTCACCCGACAGGTTCATCACCCGGAACGGATTTATGAAACGCAATATAAAAGGGTCATCCCCCCTTTTTGACCGCCTCGGCGAGGCGCCGCGCCGCAAGAACCGCCTCGGCCCCCGTCACAACGCCCGCGGGCGCGAAACGTCCGGCCTTGGCGTTTCCCGGCGCTAAAAACCCGAGTTCCAGGCAGACCTCCGCCGCCTCCCTGTACGGGGCGTTTTGGGGCACATCGGCCAGCGCCCGCCCGGCCGCCGGACCAAGGGGGGATTCCCCGGTCACCCGGTAGAGCACGTCATACAGGGCCATGGCCAGCACCGCGCGCTGGACAGGAAGGTCCGGTTTAAAGGTGGTGTCCGGATACAGTCCAAGCCCGGCAACCCCCAGGCGCAGCACGGCCTGGATTTCATTTTGCAGCAGATGCCGCGCCGCGTCCCACGCCTTGGGCGATTTGGGATACTTGCCAATCAGCGTTTTTCCTCCGGAGTCCCCGGCCCCTTTCGCGGACAGAAGGGTCTCGATTTCCACCTCATGCACCAGAAGCGCCGCGACATCCGCCCGCGTCGCCTCCCGCATCAGAGCGATTTTCCGTCCCAGCTCCGACTTGGGAGCCGCTTTTTGGATTATCCTAAGTTCGGCCAGCTCCTCCGACGCCTTGGATTTGCCGGTTTTGTCCAGCTCAAGGGCTTTTGTGGTCCGCTCCTCAGCCTTGGCAAGGTCAAAAACTTCCCGGTAGGCCCGCGCCATGGCCAAGTGGGGAGCCGGGTTTTTAGGATCGAGCCGCTCGGCCTCCTCGAAATTTTCCACAGCTTTTCCCAGCCATTTTTCAGTGGAAAGGCTCTTTCCCAGGGTGTGGACCCGAATGGCCGCCACCGCGGCCTCCGCGCGCCGCGCCTTGGTGTTTGCGGTCTTTTTGGCGGTTTGAAGGAGTTCCAGGGCGCCCGGGCAGTCCCCCGCCAAGGCGGCAACAAGGGCAAGTCCCACCTGGGCGGAGGAGTTTTTGGGCGACAGACGGGCGGCAAGGGCAAACTGCTCCCGGGCCGCTTCCGGTTTTCCGTCCTCAAGAAGCCGGTTTCCCTTTTCCATGTGGAACCCGGCGGTCTTGGGGCTGTCCGCGCCTGCGGCGTACGTTTTCCCGCCGCACGCGGAAACCAGGGGTAACAGGGCGAAAAGCGCTAACGCAAGGGCGGGACGCGGGGTGCGCATGGTTCCTCCTCGGGAAGGGGCGCCCTTCCAGGGGCGCGGCGGGTTATTCGGTGACAAGCAGCACGCGGCATTCCCGGAGCGCGTCTTTGGCGCCGGGAGCGTTTTGGATAGCCTTGGCCTCGGAGCGGCCAAGGACGATTTCCGTTTTTCCCTTGCCCTTGACCGCGGCCGCTTTCACAGTCAGGGGATTGTTTCCGGCGCGCGGGCTTGCCAGCGCGGCCTCGGGCGCGGGGAAGCAGAGGACGGCGCCGTTTTGCACAGCGGCGGCGCGGGAGAACACAGACGGGCCGAAAATTTCGGCGCCCGCCTCGTCCACAATCCGGGGGGACATGGCGGGTTCCGCTCCCAGGCCGCGCGCGTCCACCACAAGACCCGTGACAGGCCGGGAGGGAGGAGGCGCCGGAGCGGTCTCCTTGGCGGTTTTCGCGGGTTTTTCCGGCGCCGGCGGGGGCGCGGCGCCTCCCGGGGCGGGAGCGGCCGGAGTCCGGGCGCTTTTTTCCGTGCCTCCCGGGGGCAGGACCAACAGGGCGAAGGCCCCGTAGAGGGGCAGACGCAGGGCCACGCGCACGGCGCCGTTATCAAGGGATTCCCGCTCTGTAACGGTGGCGCTCCGGAGGATGAGGTCGAGACGCTCTGATATCTCCGGTTTTTTTGCCGCAAGCTCCGCGACGGTGGCGGTTTCATCCACCCGGATGGACATGAGCGTTGCCTTGAGGTTTAGAGCCGCCTGTTTCTGGGCGGCCCTGAGCGCCATGGCGTGGGCCTTGGGCGTGTTTTCCGCCTCCTTGGGCGCGGTGGCGGAGCCTTTTGCTCCGGCGAGCATCCGTGTCCAGTCCAGGGTTCCCGTGACCCCGTGTTTGCGGAGAACCTCCGCGGGACCGGCGGCCAGGGCGTGGACTGAGAGAAGGAGAAGAAGCGCTGCCGGAAACAGGCGGCGCGCGGCGTGCGGGAACATAGGGGCCTCCTTTATGGCCGTATTGGGCCGGGGGGTGTTTCCTCTTTGGGAATTTCCAAATAATACAAAACTTTCAAGCTCTAAGATGTAGTTTAATGCTTAAACCGGCGAAGCCGGAGAGAAGGGTTTAGGGTTTAGGCGTTAGACTTTAGGCTTTAGATTCTATGTCTGGATTATCCGCGTTTTTTGCGTGGATAATGTCTGTGCCGTAGTCCTGGGGTTGAAACCCCAGGCTAGATCAAAAACCTTGCCGCACCGCGGCTGCCATGAGGAAAAATGCCCATTTTATAACTAAAAAACACGGTAAAAGATGATTTTTTATTCTAAATACTTATCCCTAAACACTGCTGAGGAGGATTTTAGGGGCTCTTTTTCATCGCGGGCGCACGCCGTGCGCCCGAACAGGGGAATCCCTTGCAATGAGATTATTTATGGATAAGCTCTAAGAGTTTCGCAATTGCCTCTCCCGAACAGGATGTTTTTGTGGATGGAGACGCACCCCTATCAACCGGACGCAAGTTCCACAATGGGCAGGAGCGGTATCCCTATTTTGCAATTACCTCCCCACATTCATCTTTTCCCTTCATCCCTCATCCCTCATCCTTCGCCCTACTCCACGTCCCCGTCCTCCGCCCTGTCGGCCTTTCCCGCTTTCGCCCCTCCCTTCCTTTTCCCGCGCAAGGCATCCAGCAGCGCCCCGTCCCGCCCGTAAGGATCGTTGCGGAACACGGTCCGTCCTTCCCCGTCTGTCCACGCCGTGAAATACACAATATGGACCGGCATGGGACGGGTCAACGCTATATGCCTGTTGACCTTGGAATCCAGAACCTTCTGAACCTTTTCCTGGTTCCAGCCCTCCTTGTCCGCCAACAGGTACGCGGCAAGCTCCACCGGTTTTTCAATGCGGATGCAGCCTGAGCTGAAATTCCTCTGCGCCTTGTCAAACAGCCTTCGGGTGGGCGTGTCGTGGATATACACGGCGTAGGGGTTGGGAAAAAGAAATTTGATGCGCCCCAGCGCGTTCACCGGACCGGGATCCTGCCTGAGCCGGTAGGGGAAATGGTCCTTATTAAGAGCGCTCCAGTTGATGCCGTCCGGGTTGATTTCCTGCGCCGTCTCGCCCCTTCCGATAAACACCTTGAATTTGTTTTTCGCCAGATACAGGGGGTCTTTCCGGATAAGAGGAAGTTTGTCCTCCACCGCGATTTTCCTGGGGACATTCCAATAGGGGTTGAAAATGATGGACTGCATTTCCGCGCTGAAAACCGGTGTGCGGCGCGCGGCCTGCCCCACAATGACCCGCATGGAAAGGACCTCGGCCCCGTTCTCCCGCACGCGAAGCGTATAGTCCGCCACATTCACCAGAATGTGCCGGTCTCCAAGAACCCTGGGCATCCAGCGCCAGCGCTCCAGATTTGCGAGAATCTTCCCGAGTTTTTCGTCCGGGCCCCGGTTGAACGCCTCGACCGTGGCTCCTCCCACCAGGCTGTCCGGCTCAAGACCGTTGTCCGCCTGAAAGCGTTTCACCGCCTCCGCCATTCCCGCGCTGTACACATCCTCCTCCCCCTTGGCGGGCGCCGGAGAAGCCTTGTCGAGGTACGCGAGGGCGATAAGGCGGTCCCGGATAAAGGGAACAGCAGGGTTGCGTTTTCCGGGTTTGAGCAGGGTGACGGCGGGAATTTTGGGAAGATCCTCCGCAAGGGCAAGCTCCCGGTGCCGGTCCATCTCCTTGCGCAGAGCGTTGTATTCAGGAAACCGGGGCGCCAGACCCTCAAGGGCCTCCGCCACAGCCCCGGTCTTCCGGACTTCCTCCAAAAGGGCCGCAAGGTCTGTCTCCGGTTTCCCGGGACTTACACTTGGCTCGATGGTCAGGGGATTCACGCGTCCCGAAAGGAGATGGACGCCATAAACAAGAAACGCGTCGGTGAGCAGGAGGTCCAGGTCCGCGAGAAGCTCCGGGTCCGGTGTTTCTCCCCGCGCCCGGGTTTCCGAAACCAGGGCGAGAAGTTCGGATATCTGTGTTTTCCTGTAGTCTTCCGGCTCAAGACCATGCGCCCGGGCGCCTTCCAGCGCGTCCGCCAAAGCGGACGCCGCGGGAACCGGCGCTCCGGCCGCCGTCCATGCGGGGGCGTGGTTCCGCGCCGCGTAAAATCCCGGCAGAAGGTCCGAGGCTGGAACCAGGGCCTCCTCCATCTCAACCAGGGGCGGCGTTCCCGCGACCGAAAGCCGCCGGAATATCTCTTCTCCTGCCGCGTCCCTGGGAGGCGCGGCCCATGCGGCGCCGGAAGCGCCATAGAGAGCAAGCCCCAACAAGGAGACAGCAGTCCATTTAAAGCACCATGGCAGGCGAAGATGACACCGCGCCGGGAAACACCGAGCACCCACAGCAGCCCCCGCGAACTTCCGTTAAAACACTGTTGCCCGTCCAAAATCCGCAACAGTTTATAATAGCTCATAATGACGCGGATTGAAAAGGGGGGGCGCAAACATTTTTTCAAGATGTGGAGGCTCTGTCCCTGAAAACCTACCGGAAGTTTTTTAGAACGCCGCCCGAGATGAAGACCAGCCAGGCCAGCTCCGTCCGCGCCCGCAGAGGGAACTCCGGTGGCGGTGCAGGCGGGTCTCCTGCCAAGGCGCGTTCAAACCCTTAACACGTGTTGAAAGCTCCCGCTCGATCGCCCTCACCCTGCGGGAGAGGGCCGGGTGAGGGCATTGCTTGCCTGGTTACACCCTGGTCTCAGACGTTCAGCACCACCGCGTGGGCGCTGAAAAACGCGGAGGCGGTGTCTCCTTCCCGCAGGTCCAAACGCGCCCGCGCGTGCTCTGTGAGCAGGGAACACAGGCGCGCGCCCCCGGCAAGGCGCACGACGATTTCCGTTGTCACCTCTCCGCGCAGGATGGATTCCACGGTTCCGGAAAACCGGTTTTCCGCGCCAACGGAAGCGAGGTCTGTACCGCGCGCGACAATGACCCACGGGGCCTTGACCTCGGCGGTCACCAGGGCGCCGGGCAGAAGTCCCAGGCGCTCCCGGCTGGTGTTGGTGATGATGGTGGTGAGGGCTAGGCCGTCAAGGGAGCGCACGCGGACAAGGGATTGGATATCCCCCTGGAGAATTTCGACGACACTCCCGAAAAACCGGTTCCGCGCGCTGGTCTTTCGCTGGCTCTCCTTTTCGAGAAAGCGCCGCGCCGCCTCGTCCATGCCTGGCCCGGAAAACTCGACCCAGGAGGCGGCAAGCCCGGGCGTGGAATGGCCGAGGATGCTCTGGACCACGGGCAGCGGGACGTTTCCCTCTAAAAGCTCCACCGCGCGGGAGCGCCTGAGCACGGCGGGCGCCGCAAGCTCTTTGGGAATCCCCGCCGCCTCGGCGCGCCCGTAAAATTTGCGGCGCACATGGGCGGGATCCACGCGAAACACGCGGCCGTCGTTCTCGGCGCCCCGGCCATCGCGCAGTCCGGCCAGCCCGGGCGCCAAATCCTCCGGGAGCCTCACCGGACGCGCTCCAAAGGAGAGGGTCCGGGCCTCCGGGTCCAAGTCCCGGGCGAGGTCCAGGTCAAGAACCTCCGAAAGCCGCGCGCCCGTATAGCGGATTATTAGAAATATCCAGAGGATTCTGAGGCGGGAGGCGCGCACATCGGCCCGGGGCGAGTCTTCGGCCCAGCGGCGGAATTCCTGTTCCAGGGCGCGGAGCTGTCCGGAATCAAGGCGGCGCGTGTTTTCAGGAACCTGGACAAGCCCTCCCGGCGGCGCGCCGGGGAAACGCGCGGCCAAAGCCTCCATCCAGACCCTCTCGTCTGCCTCCGGGCTGTGTTCCGCCCCGCGCTCTTCGGCTGTCCCGCCCATGGCGCTCCCGGCCTCCTTGTTGGGGGAGGTCCATTTTTTCATCAAAACGCATGGTCCGCCCCGTTCCCGGTTTGACACGGGGTATCGCTCCGCGCCACAACGCGTTCTTTCTGTGGCGAACGTGCGTCCGTCAGACGTGGAGCCAAGGCAATGGCCTTTTCCTAAACCGGCGGATCCGGAGAAGTTAGGAGTTAGAATAAAAAATCATTTTTTGTCGTGTTTTTTAGTTATAAAATGGGCATTTTTCCTCATGGCAGCCGCGGTGCGGCAAGGTTTTTGATCTAGCCTGGGGTTTCAACCCATAGGCGCTAACTTATATGAACATTCTTGCTTAAAGATATATGAGGATATTGTCGGGTGAACCTGCGCTTCGCGCAGAACCA
>JAGVGH010000302.1 GCA_020057225.1 Desulfobacterales bacterium
GACAGCTATGCCGCAGGTTCCCGCCCCGAAGGGGCGAAGGGTTGTAGCCTGGGCTTTAGCCCCAGGTTTGCGGCGAAAACGATAATTAGCCTGTTTCTTTACGATATTCCTCGGCCTGAAGGCCCAGGCTACGGCCCTTCGCTCCTTCGGGGCGGAATATCCTTTGTTTCGGAAATGCCTATCTATCGGAGTAGTATTAACGGGAGGGCGCTTTTCCCTTTCCCGCAACCATCCCGGAAAAACTATCCGGAAAAGCGCCCAAAGGCCCATGAAATCAAGGCCCGGCAGACCGCCGGGAATTGCCGCGCTCAAATCGCGCGGATTCCCGCAAAAAGGGTTGACGCGCGGACGTTTTTGGACAATGAAAGGGCCGGTTGTGTTCTTGCGTTCACGAGCGCCCGGGACACCCGGGGCAAACCACCAGACGGGAAAGGAATGAGCCATGTCCGCCAAACTGATCATGGGCACGGAAATCCGCGAGGAAATCCTGGAGGAAATCAAAAAGGAGGTTGAGGAAATCAAGGCGAAGACCGGCAAGGTGCCGGGCCTTGTGACCATTCTTGTGGGTGAAAACCCCGCGTCCATTTCCTACGTCACCTTGAAAATCCAGACGGCCCACCGCCTGGGCTTCCACGAAGTCCAGGACTCCCAGCCCGCGGATATCTCCGAGGAGGCGCTCCTTGCCCTGATTGACAAGTACAACAAGGATGACAGCATTCACGGCATCCTGGTCCAGCTTCCCCTGCCCAAGCACATCAATGAGAAGAAGGTGCTGGTGGCCATTGACCCGGACAAGGATGTGGACGGGTTCCATCCCATCAACGTGGGCCGTCTCATGATTGGCGGAAGCGAAGTGAAGTATCCGCCTTGCACGCCCGCCGGCATCCAGGAGCTTATCGTGCGCTCCGGCCAGGACACCAAGGGCGCCGAGGTGGTGGTTGTGGGCCGCTCCAACATCGTGGGCAAGCCCATCGCGGTGATGATGATGCAAAAGGGCAAAGGCGCCAACAGCACGGTGACCGTTGTCCACACGGCCACCAAAGACCTGGCCTCCCACTGCAGGCGCGCGGACGTGCTCATCGTGGCCGCGGGCGTGCCCGGACTGGTAAAGCCCGAGTGGATCAAGCCGGGCGCGTGCGTGATTGACGTGGGTGTCAACCGCGTGGGCGAGAAGGTGAGCGCCAAGACCGGCAGGCCTGTGCCCATTTTGCGCGGCGACGTGGACTTTGACGCGGCCAAGGAGATCGCGGGATCCATCACCCCGGTGCCGGGCGGCGTGGGCCCCATGACCATCACCATGCTGATGAAAAACACCCTCAACTCCCTCAAGTTCCATCTGGGACTCTAATTCGACTTTGGCAAGGTAATTGCCGAATCGGGAGCAGGCTGGGTGGTTCCGGGCAGCAAGGCCGGGCGTACCCGATATTGATGCTATTATTCCAAGATGTTGGGCGGATCTGCCCTTTGGGCGGAACCACACGGCCCGCGTTTTAAAACAGGGACTCTACCTGTTCCAAAGTGCTTGATAAAACCGCCGGAAGGGGCAGCAACCCCCCTTCCGGCGCGTATCGCAGCGTGAAGAGCCGGGCGGCCAAGGGGTGCCCGGCCTGTTTTTTTTGACGGAGCGGGAGGCGGGGCATGACGGCGGAACGGGTTTTGGTGACCGGCGGAGCAGGGTTCCTGGGCAGCCACCTGTGCGACAGCCTCGTCGCGGATGGCGCGGATGTGCTGTGCCTGGACAATTTTTACACGGGCGGCAAGGCCAACATCAGGCACCACCTGTGTCAAAACAACTTTGAGATTATCCGCCATGACCTTGTGGAGCCGATACTTCTTGAGGTGGACAAAATCTACAATCTGGCGTGTCCTGCCTCTCCGGTGCATTATCAAAACAACCCCGTGAAGACGGTGAAAACCAACGTCATGGGAACCATCAACATGCTGGGGCTTGCCAAACGGGTCAAGGCGCGTATCCTCCAGGCCAGCACCTCCGAGGTGTACGGAGACCCCTCGGAGCATCCCCAAAGGGAATCCTACTGGGGCAATGTCAACCCCATCGGGCCCCGCTCCTGCTACGACGAGGGAAAGCGGGTGGCCGAGACCCTGTGCATGGACTACCACCGCCAAAACGGGGTGGATGTCCGGATCATCCGCATCTTCAACACCTACGGCCCCCGCATGGCCGTTGCCGACGGGCGCGTGGTCTCCAATTTCATCGTGAGCGCGCTCCAGGGGGAGCCGCTCAAGGTCTATGGGGACGGCTCCCAGACCCGGAGCTTTTGCCATGTCTCGGACATGGTGCGCGGAATGCGGGCCATGATGGAGACAGACAATTTCACCGGCCCGGTCAACATCGGAAACCCGGCAGAGTTCACCATCGGAGAGCTTGCCGGGATTGTTCTCCGGCTTACAGGGTCCAAGAGCCGGGTGGAGCATCTGCCGCTGCCCAAGGACGATCCTGTCCGGCGGCGCCCGGACATAAGCCTTGCCCGGGAAAAACTGGGCTGGGAACCCCGGGTTCCCCTTGAGGAAGGTTTGAAAGACACCATTGCCTATTTCAGGTCCGTGCTTACCGTGTGAAATCCGTAAGGAAGAGACCGATGGTCGAAATAGATTTTGACAAGACAGGCGGGCTTGTTCCGGCCATTGCCCAGGACGCGGCAACGGGCGAGGTGCTCATGCTGGCGTACATGAACCGGGAGGCGTGGGAAAAGACCCTTGCCACCGGCAAGGCCACCTACTACAGCCGCGGCCGGAAGACCCTGTGGCTCAAGGGGGAAACCTCGGGCCACGTCCAGCTTGTGAAGGAAATCCGGGTGGATTGCGACAACGATACCATCCTGCTCAAAGTGGAGCAACTGGGCGGAGCGGCCTGCCATACAGGCCACAAATCGTGTTTTTTCCGAAAAGTGACCGGAGACGGCGGACTTGAGACAGTCGGCGCGCCGGTGTTTGACCCCAAGGAGGTGTATAAAAAATGAACGGCAAACTTAAACTGGGAATTCCCAAGGGAAGCCTCCAGGAGGCAACTCTTTCGCTTTTCAGGCGCTCCGGCTGGAAAATTGATGTACACAGCCGGAGCTATTTTCCGGACATTGACGACGAGGACATCGAGTGCGCGATTTGCCGCGCCCAGGAGATGAGCCGCTACGTCGAGAACGGAACCCTGGACGCGGGGCTTACCGGGAAAGACTGGACAGCGGAGAACCAGAGCGATATCCATGTGGTGTGCGATCTGGTCTATTCCAAGGTGAGCGCCCGGCCCGCGCGGTGGGTGCTTGCGGTGGCCAAGGATTCCCCGGCGCGCTCCGAGGAGGACCTGGCCGGAAAGAAGATCGCCACCGAGCTGGTTGGGTTCACCAAGCGGTACTTTGAGGAGCGGAACATCCCCGTGACCGTGGAGTTTTCCTGGGGCGCCACCGAGGCCAAGGTGGTGTCGGGCCTTGCGGACGCCATTGTGGAAGTGACGGAGACCGGGAGCACCATCCGCGCCCACGGGCTCAGAGTGCTGAAAGACCTCATGCTTACCAACACCCAGCTTATCGCCAACCACGCGGCCTGGGCGGATGCGGGAAAGCGCGCGAAGCTCGAGCAGATAGCGCTGCTTTTAAAGGGCGCGCTCCGGGCGGAGAAGCTGGTGGGGCTAAAGATGAACGTGCCCAAGGACAAGATGGGCGAGGTGATGTCCGTGCTGCCGAGCCTCACATCCCCGACTGTAGCCCATTTGTACAATTCCGACTGGCTGTCGGTGGAGTCGGTTGTGGCGACAAACCTGGTGCGGAACCTGGTGCCCCGGCTTTTGGAGGCCGGCGCCGAGGGGATTATCGAGTATCCGTTGCACAAGGTGATTTAGATTCTGTGTCCGGATTATCCGCGTTTTTTGCGTGGATAATGCTTGAGCCATGTCCTGGGGTTGAAACCCCAGGCTAGCTTAAAAGCCTTGCCGCACCGCGGCTGCTATGAGGAATAAGGCACATTTTGTAAAAAAACGGACAGGTTCCGCATTATTCTGACTCCTGACTCCTGAATACTCCGGCTTTGCCGGTTTAAGCGCGAACTCCCAGGCTCTCCGGCTTTTTGAGGCAACACCGTCATCCGCGCATAAAGCGGGAGCCACTCCTGCCACAGGATATCAACCCCCTGCCTCCGGCCGGACATCCAACCGTCCCGCCGGAGGCGGTCTGTTTTCTAAAGGAGCCATGAAACACAACAGCCAAGACTCCCTTCTCTTCCGCGTAAACCGCCCCAGCCGCTATCTGGGCACGGAAACCAACTCCCACAACAAATCCCGCGAAGGCGCCCGGGTCCTCATGGCCCTGGCCTTCCCGGACCTCTACGAGGTCGGCACAAGCCACTTCGGCATCCAAATCCTCTACTCCCTTCTCAACTCCCTTTCCGGAGTCGTGTGCGACCGCGTGTTCACCCCGGACTCGGACATGGAGGCCCTGTTGCGTGAAAAGGGACTCCCCCTTTCCACCCTGGAAACCAAAACCCCCCTTGGAGAACTGGATATTCTGGGCTTCTCCCTTCTCTACGAGCTCAACAGCACCAATGTCCTCAACATGCTGGACCTTGCGGGCATCCCTCTCCGGGCGGCGGACCGGGGGCCAGGGCATCCTCTGGTCATCGCGGGCGGCCCGTGCGTTTCCAATCCCGAGCCTGTGGCGCTTTTTTTCGACGCCATGGTGCTGGGGGACGGCGAAGATGCCGCCGTGGAGATGGTCCGGCTATACGCGGACTGGAAAGAGCGGGGCGCAGGGTCAAAGCAGGAACTGCTGGAGGCATGGGCGGAACTTGAGGGAGTCTATGTGCCCGGTTTTTTCACGGCGGACCCTGGGACAGGCGCCCTCCGGCCAACACGCCCGGGCAAAGAGCGCGTGAGAAAAGCCCTTGTGCCGGACCTTTCCACCGCCTTTTTTCCGGACCGGCCCATTGTGCCCAACTCCAATCCTGTCCATGACCGTCTGCGGCTTGAAATGGCCAGGGGCTGCACCCGGGGCTGCCGCTTTTGCCAGGCGGGCATGATTTACCGTCCCGTCCGGGAGCGCGGCGCCGACACACTGTTAGACCTTGCGTGCCGCTCCATGGACACCACAGGCTATGAGGAATTGTCCCTGCTTTCCCTCAGCACCGGCGACTACAGCCAGATAGGCCCCTTTCTCTCCGCGGCCATGGCTGTCGCCGCGCCCCGCAAGGTCGCGGTGAGCTTTCCCTCCATGCGCGCCGGAACCCTTTCCCCCGGCCTGATGGAGGAAATCAAAAAAGTCCGCAAAACCGGGTTCACCATTGCCCCGGAGGCGGGCAGCCAGCGTCTGCGGGATGTCATCAACAAAAACGTGACAGAGGAACAGATTGTGGAAACCGCGGGGGACGCGGTTTCCATGGGCTGGCGTCTTATCAAGCTCTATTTTATGATTGGGCTGCCCACAGAGACGAAAGACGATGTTCTGGCTATCGCCGGTCTTGTCAAGGCGGTGAAGCGGCGGTGCGGACGGCGGATGGATGTGAACGTCAGCGTGGGCGTTTTCGTGCCCAAGCCCCACACTCCGTTCCAGTGGGAGGCCCAGGAAACCGTTGCCGGAGCCAGGGAAAAAATCCGCATGCTCAAAGAGGCTCTTGGACAGCCGGGGATACGGCTCAAATGGCATGACCCCGAGGTGAGCGCTGTCGAGGGCGTGTTTTCCCGGGGAGGGCGGGAGCTTGCCCCGGTTCTGGAGGCCGCCTTCCGGGACGGCGCGCGCCTGGACGGATGGTCCGACCATTTTGATTTCGCCCGCTGGACCCGCGCTCTGGAATCGCGCGGTCTTTCCCTTGACTCCTACGTGGGTCCGCAAAGGGATCCCGCCGCGCCTCTTCCCTGGGACCACATGGACACGGGCGTGGACAAAGCCTTCTTACTCAGGGAAAGGGAGCGGGCTCTGGAAGGAACACCCACCGGCGACTGCCGCGAAGGAGAGTGCCAGGGCTGCGGGGTGTGCGATTTTAAAAAGGTTTTTCCGCGCCTTTCGGGAAAAATGGAGCAAACCTTCGGCAAAGCTGCTACAATGGAAAATCTTGACCCCAACAGTTGCCACCGGGTCCGGGTGGTCCATGACAAAACCGGCCCCGCGCGGTTTTACGGGCATCTTGAATTCGCGGCCATGCTGCACAGGGCCTTGAGACGCGCCCGGATTCCCATGCTGTACTCCCAGGGGTTCCATCCCCTTCCCAAGGTCTCCTTCACCGGGGCCTTGCCTGTGGGCGTGGAAAGCGAGGCCGAGTCCTTCACCGTCATGGTGCCCAGGCACGTCCGGCCCCGCGACCTGGCCGCCGCCCTGGAAGGACAACTGCCGGAGGGGGTGCGCGTGCTCTCCTCGGCCCTGGCGCTCAAGGAGGAAGAGGCCGCGGAGGAGACATGGCTGGCGGAGCTTCCGGCAGAATGCCCGGCCGCGGACGCGGTTGCCGGCTTCCTCGCCCTGGAAAAATTTCCCGTCACGGTTCCTGTCAAGGACGGGGGCGAAAAAACCCTGGACGCGCGGCAACATGTGCGGGATATCTTTTTCCGGAGGGACGGGCGCCTGGAATTCACTCTGGCAAAGGCCGGGGGCGCGCGTCTCAAACCTGTGGATTTTCTGGGAGCGCTTTTGAATCTTTCCGGCGAGGCGAAAAAAGACATCCGGCTCCGCAAGCTGGCATCCAAAGACGCGGGGGCCGCTGGATAACAGGTTTAAACCATGTATAAAGAGCTTATTGTAAACGATTCAGGATTTGAGACACGGGTGGCCCTTCTCGAGGACGGCGTCCTTGCGGAACTGCATGTTGAGCGGCAGGGCGAGGCCGAGCTTGTGGGCAACATCTACAAGGGCCGGGTCATGCGCGTGCTCCCCGGAATGCAGGCCGCCTTTGTGGACATCGGCCTGCGCCAGGCCGCGTTCATCTACGTGGATGACGTGGTGACCGATTTCCACAGCATCGAAGAGCAGCTTCTGGCTATGGAGGAGGAACCCGAGGAGCCGCCCGAGGACGGGCAGGCTTCCCAGCGGCATCCCCTGCACCGGGAGCGGGTGCCCATCGAGCAGATGCTGCGGGAAGGCCAGGACATTCTGGTCCAGGTGGCGAAAACTCCCATCGGAAACAAAGGTGCCCGGGTGACATCCCGGGTGAGCCTGCCGGGGCGTTTTCTCGTGCTCATGCCCACCACAGGGCATGTGGGGGTGAGCCGGAGAATCGAGGACCCCGAGGAGCGCCAAAGGCTTAAAGAAGGGCTTTTGGCCGCGCGCAAGGACCCCTACGGCTACATCATCCGCACCGCGTGCGAGAACGCGGACCTGGACAAGGTGGCCCAGGAGGTGGATTTTCTGGCGAGCCTGTGGAAGGCGGTACAGGCGCGGTTTCAAAAAGCCGGTCCCGCGAGCCTGTTGCACCAGGAGCTGAACGCGAGCCTGCGGGCCGTGCGCGACCTCTTCACCCAGGAGGTGGACCGCCTTGTCATTGACTCTCTGGACGGATACCGCAGGATTCTCGAGTTCGTAAGTCCCATGAACCCCGGGCTTGCGGAGGCGGTGGCCTATTACGAAGGCCCGGAGCCGGTTTTCGACCATTACCACCTGGAGGCCGATGTTTCCCGGCTTTTGCGGAAAAAAGTATGGCTCAAGAGCGGCGGATACATCGTCATCGAGGAGACCGAGGCCCTGGTGGCCATTGATGTGAACACGGGCCGCTACGTGGGCAAGGGAGACCTTGCGGAAACCATTTTAAAGACCAACCTGGAGGCGGTGAAGGAAATCGCCTACCAGCTCCGGCTCCGGGACATCGGCGGCATCATCGTCATAGACTTCATAGACATGGAGCGGCCCGAAGACCGCGAAAAAGTCCACGCGGCCCTGTGCGACGCCCTGAAAAAAGACCGGAGCACCACCAACGTGCTGCCCATGTCGGACATGGGTCTTATCCAGATGACCCGGAAACGGACGCGGGAAAACATCGGCCGCATGCTGAGCGAGCCCTGCTCCCATTGCGAGGGGGAGGGCCGGGTTCTTTCCAAAAAAAGCATCTGCCACAACATTTACCGGGAGATTCTGCGGCACGCCGGGGATCACGAGACGCTTCCCCTGGCCGTGGAAGTGAAGGTTTCCCTGGAGATCGCCAAGTTTCTGCTCGAGGAGGAGAACCGCACGGTCATGGCCCTTGAGGAAAGGACCAACCTGGAAATCCGCATCAAGGCGGACGGGAAGCTCCAAAACGAGCAGTTCGAGATTTTGGAGATTCCGAAGGCTTAGGTATAGCTCCGCAGGCGTGGAGACTGGCGCGGATTCGGAAGCCAAGAGGAGACAAAAAAGAGACAAAAAGCACGTATTGAAAGAATAGGGTCTGAACGTAGCTACCCCTGCGAAAGAGGACCATCAGACCCGGAAGGACCACAGCCTTATGGCCCTCAACTCCATAGAAATTTGTGCCGGCGCGGGTGGACAGGCCCTTGGACTTTCGATGGCCGGCTTTGGCCATGCCGCCTTGGTGGAGATTGAACCTGCGGCTTGTGCCACGTTACGCATCAACCGCCCGTCCTGGAGAATAATCGAGGGCGATTTGCGCGGGTTCTCGGGTTTGGGTTTTACGGGCATCGAGTTATTGGCTGGCGGCGTTCCCTGCCCGCCATTTTCCAAAGCCGGCAAACAGCTTGGTCACACCGACGAACGGGATCTGTTTCCTGAGGCTATCAGACTGGTTGATGAGAGCAGGCCCTTAGCGGTCATGCTGGAAAATGTCCGGGGCCTCCTCGATGCCTGTTTCGATGATTACCGCGCGAAAATTATCCGTGATCTAAAAAAACTAGGATATGAAGCAGAATGGCGATTGATCAACGCATCGGACTTTAGTGTCCCGCAACTCAGGCCGCGTGTCGTATTTATCGCCCTGCAAAAGAACCTTGCGGGTTTTTTTTCCTGGCCGGAACCGCATCCGCGCACCCCCCCCACGGTCGGGGAAGCTCTTTTCGATTTGATGGCTTCGCGCGGATGGCATGGGGCAACGCGCTGGCGGGAACAAGCCTGTGACATCGCGCCAACGCTGGTTGGGGGGAGTAAAAAGCATGGCGGTCCAGACCTTGGCCCAACCCGCGCAAAAAAAGCATGGGCCAGCCTGGGAGTTGACGGGCATGGTATCGCTGAAGACCCGCCGCCTCCTGATTTCATAGGAATGCCCCGCTTGACCTTGAGGATGACAGCCCGGCTGCAGGGCTTCCCGGATGACTGGCATTTCACCGGAAAAAAAACGGCCGCATACCGCCAAATCGGCAATGCTTTCCCGCCGCCGGTGGCCTGTGCTGTCGGGCTTGAGATACATTCCGCTTTAAATGCGGCTGCCAAACGCCGGTTAAAAAGGGCTTGATATGGAAAAAGCTCCGAAAGGCCGCGGCTCCCGGGCCAGGCTCCGCGCTCATTTTCTTGCCAACATAAGCAAAATTATGGACTCGGAGGAGTTGAAGGCCGTTGCCGGCAACAAAAGCGAGTGGGCGCGACGGGTGCGAGAGCTCCGTCTTGAAGAAGGCTATATGATCCTTACCCACAACGACCGGAGCGATCTCAGGCCAGGCCAATATCTGCTTGAAAATCCAGTCCCGCAGCCAGCTTTCGAGCGGCTGATTTCCAAAGAGACAAGAGCGCTCGTGCTTGACCGAAACGGATTCACCTGCCAAATGTGTGGCGCTGTGGCCGGTGAACCCCATCCCTATGATCCTTCGCGGAAGACGCGTCTGCATATCGGCCATATCATAGACAAAAGCAAAGGCGGAAGCGATGAGCCTTCAAATCTGCGCGCGGTTTGTTCGGTTTGTAATGAAGGCGCCCAAAATATCACCCTTATCCGCCCTGATCTAAAACAACTGCTCATACAAATCCGGCGGGCCACTTCGGCAGATCAAATCGAAGCGTTGAAGTGGCTTATTTCCAAATTTCCAAAGCAGGCCGCCGATGAAATTACGGTCCGCAGAGAATTGCAAAACTCTTAGAAACGACAAATTTGATGTAGGCCGGGTGGTTCCGCCCGAAGGGCAGGTTCATCCAACACATAGAAATCATTTTAGAAATGTTGGGTGAACCCGGGCCTTGCGGCCCGGAACCACCCAACCTACGC
>JAGVGH010000208.1 GCA_020057225.1 Desulfobacterales bacterium
AGGTTCACCCAACAGATATGAATCATTTAGAAATGTTGGGTGAACCCGGGCCTCGCGGCCCGGAACCACCCAACCTACGCCTCATTTTGCAATTACCTCTCCCGACTTCTGCTTTTTTGAGAACAACGGAGGTCTCCACCTGGCGCGCGGGGATGTTCCAGCAGGTTTGCAGAAGCCGGGTCTTTTCCTCGGGGTCCACCTGAATAAGCCCTTGTTTTCTGTAGAAATCCACAGCCCAGGATGCCGCGGCCCTGGTCCCCACAAGAACAGGCCCTTCCACAAGGTCCAAGAGGCGGGCGAGAAGCATGCCTCCCACACCGCCCCGGCGGCGGCTGGTCCGGACTAGGCGTGCCGGAACAGCGTCACGTCCCCTTTGTCCTGGATTCCCATTACCCCTGTCAGCGCGCCGTTCTCCTCAAATCCCCAGAACCGGACACCGTCCGCGATTTCACGGGCAAGCTCCTCCCTGAAGATGTACGGCTCATGCCATCTGTCCGCCGGGATATGGCCCTTGTAGGCAATGGCCGCGTCGTTCACAAGGGCATGGATGGATTCAAAGTCTTCGGAAACACGGACGTATCATTCTTTTCTCCATGGCGTCAAAACGCGCTGGCGGACCTTTCAACGCCCCGCGCCAGCCCGCGCCTTCCGGTCCGCCTCCTCCCGGCAGTCCGGGGAGGCAAACCTGGAGGAGCAGACGAACGCGTTGTCATGTCCGTATGGCACAGGAGCGGGTGTTTGGGAAGTGACAGGGCGCCTTGGGTTTTCCTCTATGAAAAAAGGGGTTGACAGTAAAAAAACGGAAGGATAGGTTTATTCCCGGCGGAAGGGTATCCGCATGCCACAGGGCGCCGCGCCGGGAACACCCAAAATTTTCCAAAAGAAATGTCGCGCCTTTGCGCCGTGTTCCGGCGGCATTCCCCTCACAGGCCCTTGCATGCCCCGGCCCCGCCGCCGGTCCGCCCGCCCTTGCGCGGAAGCCCCTGGCGGTCTTTGGCCGCCGTATCCACGCCCCCGGCGCGCCTCCCTTCTGCGCGCGCTCTCCAAGGCGGAGCGGGAGGGGGCAATCCCTCCCGCTCATTCCTCCAATCCCCTCAACACCTTACTTCATCGCCGCCATGGCGTCCACCAGGGACTGCACCGCGGCGGCGGATTTCTTGAGCGCCTGGTCCTCCTCGGGCGTAAGCCGGATTTCAACAATCTGCTCAATCCCGCCCCTGCCCAGCTTCACAGGCACCCCGATAAACAGGTCCTTGATGCCGTATTCGCCGCTCAAAAGCGCGGCGCAGGGCAGGATTTTCTTCTTGTCTTTTAAAATAGACTCCGCCATTTCCACCGCCGCCGAGGCCGGGGCGTAATAGGCGCTTCCGGTCTTGAGCAAAGAGACGATTTCCGCGCCGCCGTTCCGTGTCCGCTCCACCAGAGCGGCCACGCGCTCCGGGCTCATCAGCTCGGTGATGGGAATTCCCGCCACGGTCGAGTAGCGCGGCAGGGGAACCATGGTGTCGCCGTGTCCGCCAAGAACAAAGGCGTGGGTGTTTTCCACCGAGACCCCGAGCTCCATGGCTATAAAGGCGCGGAAGCGCGCGGAATCGAGGACCCCGGCCATGCCGATGACCCGGTTTTTGGGGAAGCCCGAGGCCTCGTAGGCCACATGGCACATGGCGTCCAGAGGGTTGCTCACGATAATAAGCGTGGCGCCGGGCGAGTATTTCGCGATTTCCCCGCACACCCCGCGCATGATTTTGGCGTTGGTGGCGAGAAGATCGTCCCGGCTCATGCCCGGCTTCCGGGGGATGCCCGCGGTGACGATGACAACATCTGATCCCGCGGTGGCCTCGTAGCCGTTCACCCCCGCCAGTTTGGCGTCGTGCTTCTCGATGGGCGCGGCCTCCATAAGGTCAAGGGCCTTGCCCTGGGGCACGCCCCCGACGATGTCCACCAGCACCACATCGCACAGATCTTTTTCCGCCAAACGCTGGGCCGCGGTAGCCCCCACGTTTCCCGCCCCCACGACGGCCACTTTTTTTCCCATGTGCTTTCCTTTCGCCTGTTCGCGCGTAGAAACGCCGGGACCCGGGTTGTCCGCGCGGCGGAGGGCAATGAGCCTTCCCCGCGCGGGTCCGGCGGCATGACCTGCGGGTCCTGGCCGTTTCCTGGCGCAACGTGATGATTCGGAAGTCCGTGTTGTAAGGGCGCGGAAACAAGCCGGTTTCCGCGCGCCTGGATGAATGCCAAACGGACGCCAAAGGAGCGGGGGAGCGTCCGGGGCAAGATGCGAGGGACGCGCCGCCAGATATCCTGAGACAAAACCACGCCCCTGCGGGCTTGTCAACAAATTTGGCGCTCCGTGATTTGGCGGGCGGAGAGGGGGGTGAAACCCCGGGTCCGGGGGAGCGTTTTTCCTTTACCGCGCGGGGATGGCGCGTGCATGGATTCCTTTCAAGCGCGCGCTCCTCCAGAGAAGGCCGACCCCGTCAAAAGTATGACTTCTGATGTCTTTTCTCCTCCCCCCAAAGCATGAAAATCGCATGACGGCGCAATCCTTGCTTGACAAGTAAGCGCCCGGAATGTGAATCTCTCTAAAGTACCTAAGTAAAACCCCCTACAATCACCCGAGGAGAATGATAAGAATGTCCCCGACGCCATGGACCTACCGCTCCGAGGCCGACCTCCGATTTGGACACGAGCTTTTGCCCCTTCATTGAGCTCCTCCAGGTTTTTTCCGTCCCGGAACTGGACTTTTGTCCTGATTCCGATATAATCCCCCGCGTTCCCCCAGACACGCGGCCCACCGGGCGTAACACATTACTGGCCACTGGCCCAGGCAAGAGAATTATGCGCGAAACACAGGAACGGGATATCGAAAAAATTTACTCCCCCAAGGCGACAGCGGGAAAGCTCCGGCGGCTCGCGGACGCCCTCGAAAACGGGAAACCCTTCCGCATTCAAATCGGAGGAGAACGGGTCTGCGTTCCCGCCCGAGCGGTCTTCGGCATCGAGCACGAACGCGGGGAGGATTACGAGGAAATCGAATTTCAGTTCCGCTGGGACCTGAAATGACAGGCAAGGAACACGGCTCCAAAAGACCCTGGGTTGGAGTGGCCGTAATCGCGCTCCGCGCCGGAAAGGTTCTGCCGGGCCTTCGCAGGGGCGCCCACGGAAGCGGACAGTGGGCGTTTCCCGGGGGGCATCTTGAATACGGCGAAGGCGTTCTGGACTGCGCCCGGCGGGAGCTTTGGGAGGAAACAGGGCTTGTGGCTGAAAATCCGCGTCCGGGCCCGTACACCAACGACGTGTTTGTGGAAGAAGAAAGGCATTACATCACCCTTTTTGTTCTGTGCGGGGCGGAAGGGGGGGAGCCGGTGGTGAAAGAGCCGGAAAAATGCGAACGCTGGGGCTGGTTTTCCTGGGACGCCCTTCCGCGCCCCCGGTTCCTCTCCCTCCAAACCCTCGCGGACACCGGGTTTGTTCCGTGCCGCGCCTTTCTTTCCAAGAGGGGGGCCCCGCAGGTTTGCGATTCATCTTCACCCCAATAAAAAAGAAGGCATTCCCACCGTAAAAGAAAAAGCGGACGCCCGGTTGGATTTTTTTCCGCTTGCCCGTTGCCTTTTTCGCCCCCTTTCAATATACTGCCTTGGTTCCGTCCGCCTTCCGCCATCCCCAACCAAAGCGGCGCGCCATGCACGAAATGGGTATTGCCCTCCAAATCATCGAAATCGCCAAGTCCGCCATTCCCGAGGCCCTCGCGGGCACTCCCGTCGAGGCTGTCAACCTCCGCGTGGGCAAGCTCACGGCAATCGTGCCCGAAAGCCTCCGTTTTTGCTTTGAAATCGTCTCCAGGGACACCCCCCTTGAAGGCGCCAAACTCGTGGTCGAGGAGATCCCGGTGGTGGCCCTCTGCAAGGGCTGCGGCCACTCCTTCACCATTGACGGGCCGTCGTTTGTCTGTGAAAAATGCCAGAGCGGCGACCTCCAAATCCTTTCAGGCCGGGAACTCACCGTGGTTTCCCTGGAGGCGGCGGAGGAAGGCCCTGACTGACACATCCATAATGTCCGGACGGCCACCGCGGACGGCGTCCGGGTGTTGTCCGGACACCTGTCACCCAGGCGTTTGTAACGCCCCACAAGGAGTGCCCCGTGCGTCTCAAGGTTGTCGTCCACAAGGCCGGGGAAGGGGGATACTGGGCGGAGGTTCCGGCCATCCCCGGGTGCGCCACTTAGATTCTATGTCCGGATTATCCGCGTTTTTTGCGTAGATAATGCCTCTGCCCTGGTCCTGGGGTTGAAACCCCAGGCTGATATAGTTGTGGCTTGTCAAGAGAAAACAGTGGCCCGCCTCCCTTTTTAAGGGTCTTTTTCCCTGTTCCTTTAAAGACTC
>JAGVGH010000028.1 GCA_020057225.1 Desulfobacterales bacterium
CTGGCCGGGGGTTCTTTCCTGAACGTTGCCGCGCCCTCAAAATGAAGCTGGAGTCTTGTTTGTGGTCTTTCCTTTGGCCGCCCTCGCGCCGGCGGGCCTTGTTGCCGGAACACAGAGTTCCAGCTTTTTTTACTTTTAAAAGAATCCTTTCTCTTTGTCTTTGAGACCGCCGCGCGCCCGCGGGCCTATCTCAAAAACCTTGCCGCACCGCGGCTGCTATGAGGAGAAATGCCTATTTGATGAGGTAATTGCAAAATGAGGCGCAGATTGGGCGGTTCCGGGCCGCAAGGCCCGGGTGTACCCAACATTTCTAAATGATTTCTATAAGTTTCGCAATTGCCTCGCTTGTTCTTATTGCTATAAATGAAAACGCATCTCCGGAGGTTTCTCATCCCCCCGCGCCGCCCTCCTGAAAAAGACCGAATACAACCCCAAACGCAGAACCCGGATTGTCCCCCCGTCCTGCCCCCCCGCCCTTGGATACCCCGCGGATTTCCAGGGTTCTTTCCCGCACGCCGCATTAATGGCAACACGTCCTTCCGCCTTGAAAAACACCGGGAAAGAGCCTATGCTCTTCCCGTTCCCGCACGTTGCCGCGCGCAACCCAAAGACGCCTTTCAAACCGGGAGGAAACTGGACATGGACGCGAAGGCGTTGAAAAAGCTCATCCTCACGCTCACTCCGCCACGGTACATGGTCTGGATAACCGCGGACAAACGCCGCCAGGCCGCGGATGCGCTTGGAAAGTCCAAATCCTCCGACGCGGTTCCTCCTCTCGCCGCCGCCCTGGCCGATTCCGTTGTGCGCGACAGCGCGCTCCTCGCCCTGGACAGCCTCCCAATCTCCCCCAAACACGCGGCGGTTGTCCTGACCGCGCTGGGCGACTACAGAAAAGACATCCGGAAACGCTTCATGGATGAGTACCTGCATCCGGAGCGCAACGCGAACATGATGAAACTGGTGCCGGAGAGCGGCAAAACCGGCATGCGCAGCGAGCCGGAGTCCTTTCTGGGCGCGGCCCTTACCATGGCCCGGAGCATTTCAAGCGAAAAAGCCGATAAAATAGCCCGGTGCGAGCAAAAAGGACTGGTGCCGTACTCCCGCAAACACTTTATCGAAAACGTCCGTCTCTTGAGCAGGGAGGGGGTTTTTCCGTTTTGGCCCGCCATGGACTTCGTGGACACGCTGATGCGGACAGCCGACGGCCTGGTGGAGAAAATCGCGCAGAAGCACGGGGGAAAAGTCCCTGCGCATGCTGACGAGACACCGGCCGGGAAGCAGGAGGTCCGGGAGGAGGAGCACCCGGGCGCCGGGCCGGAGCAGCTGAGGGCTTTTGCGAAAAAGAGCCTTGGGCGGCACAGCTCCATCACAGTGCCCATGCGGGATGTGGGCGCGGTCATTGCGGCGGTGGCCGGGGAAATCGCCGCCGCCTATCCGGGTTTGGACCGGGCGGAGATTTTCCGCCTTCTGACCTCCAGCGTCATCCGCCTCAAGTGTTTCCATTGCGGCCCTCTTCCGGCCCAGTACACCCAGCAGGTGCTGCAAACCGTGCAAGAGGCCCTTGCCCGGGGCGAGGCTCCGGACACAGGAAGGATGGTGGGCGCGGGCGGGTTCGCCACCGGCCACGGACCGGACTGCACCGGCGCGGCTGTGGAGGTCGGCGTGGAACCCGAGGCGCTTTCCCTGCCCGCGGCCAACGCGCGCAAGGCAGGGGAGGGCAAGGAGGGCGGTGAAACAACGCTGTATGACGTGGTGTTCGCGGGGGAGTACATGCAGGGGATGGCGCTTTCCGATGTGAAAGAGGCCCTTGCCGCGCTTTACAAGGTAAGTCCGGAGAAAATCGAGGCGTTTTTTACGGGCGGACCCCGGTTTGTGCAAAAAGGCGTGAGCCGGGAGAAGGCGGAAAAAGCCGCCGGGGCGTTCCACAACGCGGGCGCCCTGTGCAGGATTGTGCCGTCCCGTGAGGGGGAGGCGGGGAGTTAGGGGGCAGAGGGGACGGGAGGGCTTCGGGGTTTTTCCGGCTTCGGCAAGGCGTAATACCAAGCTGCAATCAGGCGTAACCGAAAAGTAACGCCCTCACCCCTCACCCCGCACTCTGCCACAGGGAGAGGGAGATTGGGCGGGCGTTTTCAGCAGGTTTTATGGATTTGAACGCAATTTGGTATGAGCCGAGGTTCTGGGGTTGAAACCCCAGGACCTCGGCTTTCAACAGTTAAAAATGTAGTTTTAACGCGTAGGCTGGGTGGTTCCACGCGCGCCAAGGAGTTATATTGCGGCAAAAGCGTCTTTCGCGCGCGGGTGTACCCAACAATCCATTCCGCAAGGACCATGATAGTGTTCCACAAGAACCATGATAGTGTCGGATGAACCTGCGCTTCGCGCAGAACCATCCGACCTACGACTAAGTGCTTATCCCTAAATACTGCTGAGGAGGATTTTAGGGGCACTTTTTCATCGCGGGCGCACGCCGTGCGCCCCTACGGTTATGTGACGGCCGTTA
>JAGVGH010000099.1 GCA_020057225.1 Desulfobacterales bacterium
ACATAACATAACTCCTTGGCGCGCGCGGAACCACCCAACCTACGTGTAACCCTCTCGTAAAATTATGATGTAGGTCGGGTGGTTCTGCGCGGAGCGCAGATCCACCCGACAATATCCTCATATATCTTTAAGCAAGAATGCTCATATAAGTTAGCGCTTATGGGGGCCTGCCCCTACAATTTTATGGCATCCGGAAGTTGAGATGTTATCCCGCGCGAGCCGGGTCAAGAGCAAGCGCCGGGGGGGGTGCTCCTCCCTGTGTCAAGGAGTGTCTATGGGCCGCGGCCGCCTGACCGCGGCCTTTCTGTTTGCCGTGACGGCGAAATGTGGTACAAGGACCGGATGGAACATGTCATCGCAATCGTAGGACGCCCCAACGTGGGCAAATCCACCCTGTTCAACCGCATGGCCCGGAACCGTCTGGCCCTTGTGGACGACATGCCGGGCGTGACCCGGGACCGTCTGTACGCCAGGACCGAGTGGAACGGCGCCCGGTTCACCGTAGTGGACACCGGAGGGTTCACCCACAATGACCCGGACGCCTTTTCCGCGCGCATCCACGACCAGGTGCGGGCCGCGCTGGAGGAGGCGGATGCCGTTCTCATGGTCATGGACGGCAAGGCCGGGCTCTCCCCGTTTGACCAGGATCTCCTGGGGCTGGTGCGTCCCCTTGAAAAGCCTGTTTTTTTCGCGGTCAACAAGGTGGACAGCCCGGAGCAGGAGGGCCACGCCGCCGAATTCCACGCCCTGGGCATAAGCCCTGTGCTTACGGTGAGCGCCGAGCATGGATACGGGTTCTCCACGCTCATGGACGCCCTCACCGGGAGCTTTCCAAGAGACGAAGAGGCCGTGAACAGGGAGGACGGGGACGCGCCGAGAGTGGCGGTGATCGGACGCCCCAACGCGGGAAAATCGTCCCTCATCAACCAGCTTCTGGGGACAGAGCGGCTTCTTGTGAGCGAAGAGCCTGGCACTACCCGGGACGCTGTGGACACGGTGTGCGGGTATGGGGGCAGACGCTATGTTTTTGTGGACACCGCGGGCATCCGCCGCAGGTCCAAGGTGACAGCGCGGCTTGAGAAGTTCTCCGTGGTGCGCGCGCTCAAGAGCCTGTCCCGCTGCGATGTGGCCCTGGTGCTGGTGGACGCCTCTCTGGGGCTTACGGACCAGGACACCCGGGTGGCGGGATACGCCTATGAGCGGGGATGCGGCACCATCTGGGTGTACAACAAATGGGATTTGGTGGACAGGACCAGGAGGAATCCGTATCAAGAGGAAAAACTCTTGAGGGACGCGGCGCCCTTTCTTTCCTTTGCGCCGTTCCTCACCCTTTCGGCCAAAACCGGCCAGCGGGTGGGCAAGATTTTTCCGCTGATTGACGAGGTGTACCGGCAATACTCCCTGCGGGTGAACACGGGAGTGCTGAACCGGATTCTCGAGGACGCCGTCACGGGCCATGAGCCGCCCCTTTCCAGAGGACGGCGCGTCAAGTTTTACTACGCGACCCAGGTGTCGGCCAAACCGCCCACCTTTGTGCTGTTTGTCAACTACCCCGACGCGGTGCATTTTTCCTACCGGCGCTACCTGGCCAACCAGTTCCGGGCGGGAACCGGGATCACCAAGGTTCCGGTCCGGCTTGTTTTCAGGGAACGCCAGCGCAGAGACCTTTCCCGTGGCAAAAAAAGGTGACAGGGAAGAGGCGCTCTTTGCGCGGGACGCAGACGCCGGGGCGGAAGCGCCCCTTGCCGAGCGGATGCGTCCTGACAGCCTGGCCGGGTTTGTGGGCCAGCAGGAGGTGACAGGTCCGGGGGGGCTTGTGCGCCGGTTCGCCGAAAGCGGACAGGTGTTTTCCCTTATCCTGTGGGGCCCGCCGGGCTGCGGCAAGACAACCCTCGCCCGAATCCTTGCCAGGGAAACCTCTTCCCATTTCATCCAGCTTTCCGCTGTCGGCTCCGGAGTCGCCCAAATCCGCGAGGTTGTAAAGGAGGCCAAGGACTTCCGGAACTACCAGGGCAAACGCACCATCCTTTTCATTGACGAAATCCACCGGTTCAACAAAGCCCAGCAGGACGGTTTTCTGCCCCACGTGGAGAGCGGGCTTCTGACCCTCATTGGCGCCACCACGGAAAACCCGTCCTTCGAGGTCATCGCGCCGCTTTTATCCCGGGCGCGGGTGGTGGTGCTGTCCCCTCTGGGCGCGGAGGACCTCAAGGTTCTCATGGACAGGGCCCTTGAGGACACGGAAAAGGGCCTGGGAAACCTCAAGGCGGAGCTTTCCCCGGAGGCGCGGGAGCTTTTGGCCCAGACCGCGGGAGGAGACGCGCGGGTTTTGCTCAACACCCTGGAAGTGGCGGTGTTTCTGGCAAGTCCGGATGAAAGCGGGGCGCGGAAGGTCACGGCGGAGCACGCGGCGGCGGCCCTGCAAAAGAGGGCGCTTGTCCATGACAAGACCGGCGAGGGGCATTACAACGTCATTTCCGCGTTTCACAAGAGCCTTCGGGGGAGCGACCCGGACGCGGCGGCGTACTGGATGTGCCGGATGCTGGACGCCGGAGAGGATCCTTTGTACCTTGCGCGGAGAATGGTCCGGTTCGCCTCCGAGGACGTGGGCTGCGCGGATCCCCACGCGCTGGTGATTTCCGTGGCGGCCATGGACGCCTACCGGCTTTTGGGCCGTCCGGAGGGGGAGCTTGCGCTGTACCAGGCCGCGCTGTATTTGGCCACGGCGCCCAAGAGCAACGCGGTGTACAAGGCCATGCGGGCGGTGAAGAAAATGGTGGAGGAAACCGGGTCGCCGCCTGTGCCGCTTCATTTGCGCAACGCGCCCACCAGGCTCATGGCCGGTCTGGGCTACGGGAAAGAGTACCGCTATCCCCACGATTTCCGGGACGCCTATGTGCCGGAGAAGTATTTTCCGGAGGAGACCGGGGAGAAGGTGTTTTACGAGCCGGTGGAGCGGGGCTACGAGAAGCTGGTGCGCCGGCGGCTGGAATACTGGCGGGACAGGAAGCGGCGGGGCGAATAGGGCGCGCGCCGTTTTCCCGGCCTTTCTAATAGCCGAGGCAATTGCAAAATCGGGCGTAGATTGGGTGGTTCCGGGCCGCAAGGCCCGGGTTCACCCAACAATTATACCATTATTCCAAGATATTGGGTGAACCTGCCCTTCGGGCGGAGCCACCCGGCCTACCTCAAATTTGTCGTTTCTATGAGTTTTGCAATTACCTCACCCGTCATATTGGCAATGATACCAAGGTGCAATCAGACAAGGAATGCCCTCGCCCCGGCCCTCTCCCGCAGGGAGAGGGAGATTGAGCGGGAGATTTCAGCAGATGTTACGGATTGGACCGCATTTTGGTATGAGGAGGCACAGGCTGTTCCGCTCCGAAGGAGCGAAGCCAGAGGATTGCGTCCGCGAAAGCGCTGTTCCGAAGGGGCGAAGGGTTGTCGCCTGGGGCTTTAGCCCCAGGTTTGCGGAGAAAACGACACGTATCCTGTTTCTCAACTGGTTTCCCGGGCCTGAAGGCCCAGGCCGCGGCCTTTCGGGGCGGCGAGGCCGCTGTCCAGGCAGGGCGGTCAAACCAATCGGGAAATGCTTCTGACGGCCGCTGTAATTGCCCCTTCAACAAGGCGCGGCTCTCTCCGGCACAGCCAATCCGCACTCCTTTCTCCTGTTCCCCTTGACAAAACTTTCAAGCCCGGCTTAATACCGCCCCTGTGGTTCTTTTTTGGGGGCCGCCCCCGGACGCCCGCCTTTTTCACCCGGCGGGGTTCCACTGCAAACCGCGGGCGCGGCGCGCGCCGCTCCCGCGCCAAATTATCCGGTCCGGCCCACGGAATCAGGTCCGGACCCCGGGAGGAGATGGCATGACCACGAAAAAATGGGTCTATCTCTTTGGCGAGGTGGACAAGGCCGAGGAATACGTTGGAAAAGACTGGGACAAGGTCCGCGGTCTTCTGGGAGGCAAGGGCGCCAATCTCGCGGAAATGGTCCGCCTTGGCATCCCCGTGCCCCCGGGATTCACCGTCACCACCGAAGCCTGCATCTCCTACCTGAACGAGGGGGGGGGCATGCCCGCCGGCATGTGGGATCAGGAACTCGAAGCCCTGCGCGCCGTCGAGGCCGCCACCGGAAAAGGGTTTGGCGATCCCAAAAGACCCCTGCTCGTCTCCTGCCGCTCCGGCGCCAAGTTTTCCATGCCCGGCATGATGGACACGGTGCTCAACATCGGATTAAACGACCAGACCGCCAAAGGCATGGTGGAACTCACCGGCGACCCCCGGTTTGTTTATGACTCCTACCGCCGCCTTATCCAGATGTTCGGCAACGTGGTCATGGGCATCGGCGACGAGGTGTTCGAAAGCGAAATCGAGCACGCCCGGAACCGTGCCGAAGTATCCACTGACGCCGACATTCCCGCGGAGATATGGCAGGAGGTCGTTGAAAAATTTAAACATCTTTTTTTCAGGCACACGCATCAGAAATTTCCTGAAGATCCCTTTGAACAGCTTCGGCTCGGCACCGAGGCCGTGTTTAAAAGCTGGAACGGGAAACGCGCCGTGGACTATAGGAAGGCCGCGGGCATTGCCCATGACCTTGGCACCGCCGTCTCTATCGTCACCATGGTTTTCGGCAACATGGGCAACGACTCGGGCACAGGCGTGGCCATGACCCGGAACGGCAACACCGGAGAGCGTCAAATCGAGGGCGACTACCTCACCAATGCCCAGGGCGAGGACGTGGTGGCAGGCATCCGCCTCACCAAGGACATTTCCCAGCTTCGGCACGAAATGCCCCGGGCCTACGGCGAGCTGCTGGAAATCGCCAAGACCCTTGAAACCCATTACCGGGAAATGCAGGACATGGAGTTCACCATCGAGCATGGCAAGCTCTGGATGCTCCAGACCCGGGACGGAAAACGCACGGCCCAGGCGGCGGTGCGCATCGCCGTGGACATGGCCGAAGAGGGGCTTATCACCCAGGAGGAGGCGGTGCTCCGTGTGAGCCCGGCCCAGGTGGATTTCTTCCTGCATCCCCAGTTTGACCGTCAGGCGCGCCGGGAAGCCCGCGCGCGCGGGGAAATGATCGCCATGGGTCTCAACGTGTCCCCGGGCGCCGCGGTGGGCCGTGTGGCCCTGGACGCGGACCTTGCGGAAAACTGGGCCAAGAAGGAGGGACGGCGGGTCATCATGGTGCGCGCCGAGACCCGGCCCGACGACGTGCATGGAATGCTCGCCGCCCAGGGCATCCTCACCACCCGGGGCGGGCGCACCTCCCACGCGGCCCTGGTGGCGCGCCAGTTCGGCAAGCCTGCCGTGGTCGGCGTCTCCACCCTGCAAATTGACATGGGCAAACGCCAAATCAAGGTAAAGGGCGTTGTCATCAAAGAGGGTGATCTCATCTCCATTGACGGCAACACCGGAGAAGTTTTCGCGGGAGAGCTGCCCACAAGCCCTCCGGACATTAAAGACCAGTGGCTCTTAAAGCTCCTTTCCTGGGCCGACAGCTTCCGCCGCCTGGGTGTCTGGACCAACGCCGATACCCCCGAGGACGCCCAGCGCGCCATCGAATACGGCGCCGAGGGCATCGGCCTGTGCCGCACCGAGCACATGTTCCTCAAGCCCGATCGGCTCAAACATGTCCAAAAGATGATCATGGCCGACCTCCCGGTTGAACGGCAGGAGGCTTTGGACGCTTTGCTGCCCTTCCAGCAGGAGGACTTTGAAGGGCTTTTCAGGGTGATGGACGGCAAACCCGTGATCATCCGCCTCATAGATCCCCCTTTGCACGAGTTTTTACCTGACCATGTGACCCTCTTCCAGGAATTGGCCGACCTCAAAATCCGCCTGCAGCACGCTCCGGACCTCGCTTCCATTGATGCCCTTCTTCTCCAGGTGCGCCAAAAAGAAGCCATTCTCAAACGCGTGGAGGGACTCCGGGAGGCCAACCCCATGCTCGGACTGCGCGGCGTCCGCCTTGGAATGCGCATCCCCGAAGTGACCGTGATGCAGGTCAAAGCCATTTTCGAGGCCGCCTGCGTGGTCACCCGGGAAGGGGTCAAGGTCTTCCCCAAAATCATGATTCCGCTCACCTGCCATGAAAACGAAATCCGCGCGCAGCGTGAAATTCTAGAGACCGTTGCCAAGCGGGTTATGAAACAGCGGAGCATGAAAATCGAGTACAAGTTCGGCACCATGATCGAGCTGCCCCGGGCAGCCGTGGTGGCCGATAAAATCGCCCAGTACGCGGCGTTTTTCTCCTTCGGCACCAACGATCTCACCCAGACCACGTTTGGCATTTCACGGGACGACGCGGAGAACGCGTTTTTGCTGGATTACATGAAAAACGGAATACTGCCCCAAAACCCCTTTGAAACCATTGACAGGGAAGGGGTGGGGCAGCTTATGCGCTGGGCTGTGGAGCGGGGCCGGAGCACCCGTCCGAGCCTGGAGGTGGGTATTTGCGGAGAGCATGGGGGCGACCCTCAGACTGTGGCGTTCTGTCACGAGATAGGTCTCAATTATGTCTCGTGCTCGCCCTTCCGGCTGCCCATCGCGCGGATAGCGGCGGCCCACGCGGCGATCAAGGATAAATAGAGCGGTTGTCAGAATTCTTGTCCGATTGCAGGGGATAGAATTGTCGGGTGAACCCGCGCGCGAACAACCCTTTTGCCATAACAAATCACCCTTGCGCGCGGAACCACCCGACCTACATGTAATACACTGGTAAAAATCTCGTGTAGGCCGGGTGGTTCCGCGCGAAGCGCAGGTTCACCCGACAATGTCATCAATCGGAACGGATTTATGAAACGCTATAGAGCGAGAGGGCTGTTTTAACCACAGAAAAAGCCGGACGGATGATTCCGCCCGGCTTTTTCTGTGAAGCGCGCCGTGGAAAAAGCTAAGGCTTCTGACGCGCTTTGTCAGGATTTGAGTGTTCTTTCCACCACTATATCGAGGATTTTTCCTAGGGCGGCGATAAACGGGGAGTCCGATCCCGAGGCCAAGGACGGACGGCCCGCGTCGCAGGCCCGCACCACCTCCGGGTCAAAGGGAATGGCTCCGAGATAGGGTATTCCCGTTTGTCTGGCGGTGACCTCGCCGCCGCCGCAGGGGAACAACTCGATGGCCTGGCCGCAGTGGGGGCAGCGGAACGCGGCCATGTTTTCAATCAGGCCCATCACCTTCATGCTCAGGGTGGAGCAGAAGTTGATGGATTTCCGCACGTCGGCCAGCGCCACCTCCTGGGGAGTCGCCACCACCACGGCCCACGCGTCTTTAATAAGCTGGGCCACGGTCAAAGGCTCGTCGCCGGTGCCAGGAGGCGAGTCAATCACGAGATAGTCCAGGTCGCCCCAGGCAACGTCCGCGATGAACTGCCGGATAACCCCCGCCTTGGCCGGACCGCGCCAAATCACCGCGTGGTCCGCCTCGGGCATGAACGCCTGCATCGAGACGACACCTAGGTTTTCCCCGAATTTCCAGGGAAGGATCATCCGGTCCTCGTTGATGTCCAGCAGTCCCTCGATGCCCATGATTTTGGCGATGCTTGGCCCGTGCAGGTCCACGTCCACCAGTCCTGTCTTGTGACCGCGCCCCGCAAGACCCACCGCGATGTTGGCCGCGATACTGCTTTTGCCCACGCCTCCTTTCCCGGACATGACTAAAAGTTTGTGCTTCACCCGGGCAAGGGCGTTTTCGATGATTTTGTCCTGAATGCCCATGGCCGCCTTGCCCCCGCCGCAGGAACCCTGGGAGCATTCTTCCTTTTCAACGCTCATGTTTACTCTCCTTTCAAATAAGGCGCGTGAGGTTCGCGCCGTGGACTCCAACATTCCGGAAGCAATTGCCGGCATCCTGTTCCGTCCATTTTCTTCCAATGCCCGGAAACCCTGTCATGCCAGGCCGCAATCAGGCATAACAAGAAAGCAATGCCCTCAACCCGATTCTCTCCCGCAGGGAGAGGGAGATTGAACGAGAGCTTTCGGCACGTGTTAAGGCTTTGAACACAACCTGGTATCCGGCGTAATGGAATTCTGACACCCTCGAAGTCCGCCTTTGGCCCCTCCCCGCAGGGCGGACGCCGCGAAATCCAGCGCCCTTCCGATATGCGTGCCGGGCCAGTACACGCGTCCGCAGGCGGGGCACTTGGTGAAGCGCTCCTGGCTGCTGTACACGTAATCCGGGACAGCTCCCATGGCATCTTCCCGGGCAAGGGGCTCGACCGGCGTGTTGCAGGGGGCGCAGCGTGAAAACACGAGGCGGATGTCCGGAGAAAGCCCGGTTTTTAAAAACAGCTCGGCGATCTGGTCTCTGGGAGCGTTGTTTTCAATGAACACTGTCCGGGGCGCGCGGGCGCGCGCCAAGACGCGGCTACGGGTCACGAGCCAGCGGTCGTCCTCCTGCGCGCGGCAAAGAAACGCGCCGTCCTCCTCTCCGCGCTGGGCAAGGGTGTCATAGCCCAAAAGCCTGAGCCACTTGGCCAGCTTTCCCAGGCTCCTGTCCGCGGCAAACTGTGGCGCGCTCATGGTGTTTCTCCTTTTCCTCCGGCGGGCGCGAGGGTGAACTGGCTCGCGTCCACCTCCGCGTTGGGTTGAAAGCGCTGGAATCGTATGAGCGCCCGGTTCTGTTTGCCGTCTGAAACATGGATTTCCCTGGGCGCGGGACTTTGGGCCTCGCTGTCCCGCACGAATTCCGCGTCATAGAGTATCTTTCCCTGACGGAAAAAGAACAGGAAGGGGTCTTTGTAGGCGGTGGCGCGCCGGACGGTGGCGCCGTCCTGTTCCAGCCATATTCTCTCCCGGACCCGGCCTTTTTTATCCAGAAGAACGAGCACAGGGGCGCCGTCCGCGCCCGTCTCCAGCCGGGCGCCGGAGTGCTGTTCCACAGGAGGCGCGCCGGAAAGGAGCCGCACAAGGCTTGCGGGTTCCATGGGCGCGCCCAGGAGTTCTTTAAGGACAGCGGCCTTGGGCGGCCCGGCATAGCGCGCGTTCCGGGAGGGAATGGAGACCTCCAGGGTTTGGCCGTTGCTGGCGACGCCGGCCACAGGCTGGCCAAAGGGGCTTAAAACCTCCACGCGGAACCGGTCCGGGGGCGCTCCGAGCCAGGCCATGCGTCCGCCCATGCCGCGTTTTCCAACAGTGACGCGAAAGGAGCCTACGCCTTTGAAAGCGCCAAGGGAAGCGGCCCTCTCGGAGATTTCCTGTAAAAAGACATCCGCTCCGGGAGCGCCTGGGAGAGCGGGTTTTTCCGCAGGGGCATGGAAAAGCGCGCAGGAGGGGAGAAACGCGGCGAGAAACACAAGCAATATCCCGCGCGCAAGGGGCATGGAAAACCAGGGCCGGTGGAGAACTCGCATGGAAGGACAGGGACCTCCGTAAAGAGTTGGACAGCGGAGGCCCGCGCGCCGCGTCGCGGGCGCGGGCAGGCTGATGTTGTCATAAGCCTGGAACATCGGGCTGTCAAGGCGGAGAGCCGGTAATTCGGCGAAGGGCTCCTGGGGGACAGAAGCGGAATACTGTGGGAGAACGCTTTGAATTGCTTTGATTGGAGCGCGTCTCCAGCAAACAAAAACAAGCCGTTTAGGGGTTTCGCACTACCTCGACACAGTAGGATTCTGATTGATTCGGAAGTGTTAATGAAAGATAGATGGCGCGGGCGCCTGATGGCAAGACCTGAATCCGCATCAGGATTATAGCATCCTAATGTCAGGTTCAATTGCAGTTGGAGCGCATGGCGTGCGCCCGGAATGTGGCCCAAAGGCACCCCAAAAGGATTATCTATCCCGGGCCAACACTCTCATTGATTCCTTTCCGCGTTCCCGTTTCCGGCCCCTGACTTCTTTCCCGCCGCCTGTCCCGCGAAAAGCAGCAGTCCCGCTCCCGCCAGTCCGGCCATGACGTAAAACATGGCCGCCGCGCCCGCGTTCTCGTAGAGATATCCCGCCAGCACTCCCCCGGCGGTCAGTCCGGCACCGTAGGTGACACTCCCGTTTACAGCCTGTCCCGCGGTACGCGCCTCGGGCGGGAAGAGTTTTTCCACATAGAGGATTCCGGACACATGAAAAGCGCCGTAGGTGGCCGCGTGCAGGGCCTGGGCCGGCACGAGAACCCAAGGGCTTTCAAACGCCGCCAAAACTGTCCAGCGGGCAGCGGCGACCGCCAAGGCAAAAACCATGACGGACTGGGGCCGGAACCGGTTGAAGATGGCCCGCGAGTTTAAAAACACCCCCATTTCCGCTACTGTTCCCAGCGCCCACACCAGGGAAATAAGCGGATAGGAGAAATGGAGGTTTTCAGCCATGTGGATGGAATAAAAGGCGTAATAGGCGCCATGGCTGGTAAGCATGAGAAACGCGGCGCCGAAAAACACGAGAACCCCTGGCCGGAAAAAGAGGCGGGCATGGGACATGGAAAGCCGGGCGGCGCCTTTGACGGACGCGGGCATGCGGAGGGCGGCGAGGGTTTGCAGCAACGCGGCGGCCAGGGTGACGTGAAGGATGATTGTGATGGGAAAAACGCCGATGAGCCGTCCCAGGAGCATGACCACGGCGATGAAACTCAAGGATCCCCAGACACGGACAGCGCCGTAGCCGTTCCGGTCCCTGCCGAGGATTTCCATGGAGAACGCCTCCATGTAGGAGATGACCGGGCAGTAAAAGACGGCGTACAAAGCGGTGATAAGGAGAAGGGGGACATAGGAGACGGTGGAGTAATACAAGGTGAAAAAGAAGGCGGAAACGGCGTTTGCCAGGATGAAAAGAGAGCGGCGCGCCTGGTAGCGGTCCGCCGCCCATGCCCAGAGCAGGGGAAGAAGGATGGCCGCGGCGGAGCGCACTCCGGTAAGCCAGCCGATTTCCGTGGGCGAAAGGCCTAAGTGGCGGAACCAGGGGTTGAAGTAGGGGATATAGACACCCAGGGCGCCAAAATAGAGGAAATAGTTGAGGGCAAGGGTTCGGCGGGGCGTGATGTGGCGCATGGGATGTGGCACGGGTATTTCTCGGCTCCGGGACAAGAGGTTTGTCCGGCGCGCTGTTGCGCGCGCGTTCCTGGTTTTCCTGGAAAGCGGGAACGCGCGCGCCTGGCAGGGAGGCGCCGGACAAGGAGGATGGCGCGGGCGGCCTCCCGGGGTTGGGAAGGCTTGGCTGTGCCATGGCTGTTATAGGATGATCAGGGGCTGGATGCAAGGGAGGGGATGGGGGGCTGTTTTGTTGTCCCGGTGTTCCGGGTTGTTTGAGAAATTTTGCTTGACACGGAAGCGTCGTGAAGGTATAAGTTTATTTCTTTGCCGGGGGTACCTGTGACGTGCCTGCCGCCCGCAACCCGGGAAAGACAAGCACACGGGCGGGTAGCTCAGCAGGGAGAGCATCGGCCTTACAAGCCGAGGGTCACAGGTTCAAGTCCTGTTCCGCCTATCATCGGGGGCGTAGTTCAGTCGGTTTAGAACGCCGGCCTGTCACGCCGGAGGTCGCGAGTTCGAGCCTCGTCGTCCCCGCCATTTTCTCTAATGAACGCAAGGCGTTTTAACTACCTTGGCTTCGCGGGCGATGCCTTCCGGGAGGGGTAAAAGGCTCCCGGAAGGCTTTTTCTTTTTGAGGTAATTGCAAAATGCCGGAAGTGATCTGGATTTCCGGGACTGTGGAACAATTTTTTTTTGTTTATCAATCGAAATCACTTGAAAAACTTATGGAAACGACAAATTTGATGTAGGCTGGAGGGTTCCGCCCAAAGGGCAGGTTCATCCAACACATAGAAATCATTTTAGAAATGTTGGGTGAGCCAGGGCCTTGCGGCCCGGAGCCACCCAGCCCGCGCCTCATTTTGCAATTGCCTCATGTATTTACAATAACAAGGAAGGCTGGAATTTAATCGGTTAAAATACTTAGAGCTTATCCATAAATAATCTTATTGCAAGGGATTCCCCTGTTCGGGCGCACGCCGTGCGCCCCTACGGCAATGGAACCCGAGCCATCGGAGCGCC
>JAGVGH010000200.1 GCA_020057225.1 Desulfobacterales bacterium
ATGGTTCTGCGCGAAGCGCAGGTTCATCCGACACTATCATGGTCCTTGTGGAATTGATTGTTGGGTGAACCCGCGCGCGAAAGACGCTTTTGCCACAATATAACTCCTTGGCGCGCGCGGAACCACCCAACCTACGCATTAAAACTACATTTTTAACTGTTGAAACTTTAGTATTATTTGAAACTTACCAAAGTAGAAGTAAAAAAAACGGACACGTTCCGCATTATTCTAACTCCTAACTCCTAAATTCTCCGATTCGGGAAGCAACGGACCATGGGCATCACTTGCTTACGCTCCTCGAAACACACGCGGAGGATGGTTGTCCTCCTGCTGCTTCTCCTGTTCGCCAGCCCCGGCACCGGCACGGGCGGCCCGGCCATTCCCGGATACTACGGCCCGGACGCCGCCCTTCAAGCCCCTGCCGCCACCGCTCTTCCCGCGCTTCTGCCGGGAGGACGGCTCGACAACGCCTTTGTCAACACGCCCCAAAACAATTCCCTTACCGTGGAGCAAAACGCGGACAAGGCTGTCATAGACTGGCAGTCCTTTGACATCGGCCAGGACGCCTCGGTCCATTTTGAACAGCAAAGCTCCTGGTCGGCCCTGAACGTCATCCACGACGCCGACCCAAGCCGTATCTACGGCGGACTCACGGCGGAGGGAACCATCCATCTCATCAACCAGAACGGCATCCTTTTTGGCCCCGGCTCCACAGTCAACGTGCATACCCTTGTGGCGTCCGCCCTTTCCCTGGACGCAAACGACTTTCTTTTGGGCAATCCCGCGTACAAGGCCGTAAGTTACACAGGCCAGGCCCTGGACCCGGACGCCACAGTGGCCAACCACGGGACCATCACCACAGAATCGGGCGGCGGAGTGTTTTTTCTGGCCCCCCGGGTGGAAAACGCGGGAAGCATCACTTCCGAGGCCGGGCAGATCGGTTTGGCCGCGGGAACGGAGATTTCCCTGGCCCAGGACGACAGGGAAGGTTCCAGCCGCACCCAGCTTTTGGTCCGGATTTCCAAGGAGCCGGGGCTCGCGGTCAACTACGAGGGGGGGCTTCTTTCCGCGCCGGTGGGCCTTGTTGGAATGTACGGGAAAACCATCCGCCAGGACGGGATTATCCGCGCGGTGACGGCTGTCAAGAAGGCCGGGAAAATCGAACTGATGGCATCGGACCGCATCACCACCGGCGCTTCCGGCAGAACCGAAAGCCCTGTTTCCGCCTCCGTTGAGACGGTTCATAAAACATTCGAATTCGAGGGCGGTTCCATCTTCCTGACAGGCTTAAACGATTACGGCCCATCCCCTTCCTCTCCGGCGCTGGTGATCGGGCACAACGGCTATATCGGCGCGCCTTCCGGGGAAATCACCCTTGCAGGGTCGGAAAGGGTCTGTCTGGCCGGGACCTCCACCGTGGACGCGAGCGGCGCCTGGGTGGGCAAGGACGCGGTTTCCCTCATGATTACCGCCCAGCTCAACAGTGTGGAGATGCGGGACGAGACACTCCAAAAGGGAGGAGTGCTGCAGGGCGCGGCCATCACGTTTCCGGCCCAGAAGGGAAGCGGCATCGGCAACATCTCCGGCTCGCTTTCCTCGGAGGAGCGTACCGCCCTGGAACAGGCCACCCATGGCGGAACCATCATCCTTGCGGCCACAGACGGCGAAGTGATCGTGCGGGAGGGCGCCCTTCTGGACATTTCCGGCGGCGGCATGGCTGTGGAGGGCGGCCATGCCGGCGGCACCCTGCTCGCGTCGGCGGGCAAAGTCTATGACATCTCCTCGGCGCCGGACAATCTGCGCTATGACCGCATCCTGGGCGCGGAATCAGTGAGCCACGGACGGTTTGGCCTTACCGACACCTACAAGGGGCTTTACACAGGCGGCGCCGCTCCGTTCGCGGATTACGGCGCAGGCTATGTCCAGGGCGGAGACGCCGGGACGCTCCGGCTTATCGGGCGCTCGGTGGTGCTGGATGGAACGCTCTGGGCGGGCGCCTATGCCGGGCTGTACCAGACGCTTCCCGCGGATCCCGAGGATGAAAACGGGTATGCGTCCGGAGCGGGCGCGCGGCGTCCCTCCGGGGGCACCCTGGTTGTGGGCGACCAGGAGGGAAGAACCCAGACATTTCCGGAATTCACCACGGAAGACATCCGGGTTGTGGCGGAAACGGTTCCGCTTCCCCCGGACTTTGGTCCGGACACGGCCATGCCCGCGCTTATGCCGGAAGTGGCGCGGCTTACGGATGTTTCCGGCAACGCGGTTCCCCTGACGTTTTTGTCCGCCGCCGCGCTTTCGGGATCGGGTCTTTCCAACATTGACCTGTACGCGAACACCCAAATCACAGTGGCGGAGGACGCGGCGCTCACGCCCGGGCCGGGCAACTGGAGCGGCCTTTGGAAAACCCTTGCCGGCGAAATGGCGGGCCGTGTGTCGTTAACGGCCCGAAGCGTGAATTACCGGGTGAAATAAGCGTGCCTTCCGGCAGCGTCACCATCAACACCCAGGACACGGTGACCACGGACGCGAAGCACGGGAACCAGGACAATCCGCATCAAGTGCTTTTGCCGGAGAGGATAGTTCTGGGTCCCAACGCGGTGCTGGACGTGTCGGGCGGGACAGCGGACAACGCTCTGGCCGGAAAATTGCCGGGTGTTTCGCTCAAGACAGCCAGCATCAACGGGGGAAGTATCTACATCAGGGACGGCGCGGACCTGGGAGAGGGGGTTTTTCTGACCGAAGGTTCTGTGCTCGATGTGTCGGGGGGGTGGGAAATCAAGTCCGGCGGCAAGACCTCCGCGGGCAAAGGCGGCCAGATCGAGATGGCGGGCGCGTCGCTTGTCACGGACGGCGCGTTGTTGGGCCATGGAGCCGGCAATTCCACCGGAGGCAAACTTCTTCTGCACGCGGACAACGTGACGCTTTTGGCGGGCAACAGCCAGGCGCGGCTGCCTGCGGGGTTTGGCTTTATGGACGCGCTTCCCGCCGGGCTTTTGGGCACTCTGGCGCTGGGGGTTGACCGGCTGGACACTGCCGGGTTTTCAAGCATCGGCATTACCAGCGTGTATAATTTGGTTATGGAGACAGGCGCCGTGCTCAGGCCTTCGCTGTTCCGGCTGGCCGCTCCCTCCACGGGCGCGGGCGAGGGTCTTTCCACCGGATACGCGGATTACGCGGCCAGCCTGGACGGGACCGTCTCCACAGGCTCTCCCTATATCCAGGTTCCGTTTCTCAAGGCAGGGTCCACCTCTGTTTCCCTTGCCGCGGGCGAGGACCGGCAGGGATTTGCCACAGTGCTGAACGACGAGGCTACGCTCACCCTTGAAAAGGACGCCGGACTTGTTGCGGCGCCGGGCGGCAAGGCGACGGTCAAGGCTCCGGAGGTGGTGGTCGCGGGAGAGGTTTTGGCCCTGGCCGGACCAGTGGATATCAAGGCAAGCCTCAAGGACCTGTGGCTCAAGGACGGCGCGCGGATATCCGCCGCGGGGGTTCTCATTCCCAACGCAACCCCGGCCGGGACGGGGCTTCCCGCAGGATTCACCGCAAAGGACGCGGGCGCCGTCCTTCTGGCCGCCACGTCAGGCAAGGTCCGTCTGGACCAGGGGGCAACGGTGGACGTGTCCGGAACCGCGGCGGATGTCAACTGGCTTAAAAACCCGGGGGGCGAACCGGTGGCCGTGGCTGTGGCGGGCGCGCCCGGCACGGTTTCCATAAGCTCCCTGGGCGCGCCGGATCTGTTGGGGGAACTGTGGGCAAAGGGCTTGCCCGGACTTCCCGGAGGCGCGTTCACCCTTGCCCGGACCAGCCTCGCCGAATCCCTTGAGGTGAACGGGGACTTTGTCGCCGGGCTGGCTCAAAGCGGGTTTGATTCCATAACCCTGCGCTCGGACTATGGGCTGTCCTTTATGGATTCCATCGCCCAGACATTTTCCCGGAGCGTCACCCTGGACGCCCCCCGTATCACAGCGGCCCAGGGCGCGGCTGTGTCCCTCGCCTCCCCCTGGACAACCCTGGCCAATACATCCCGGTACGTCCAGACAGGGCGGCAATCCCTTGCCGGAGACGCGGTTCTTTCCCTGTCCGGAGGTTTTTTGGATGTGACAGGCAGTGTGGCGCTTTCCGGGTTTTCAGAGGTTTCCCTTTTCGCGGACAAGGACGCGCGCCTCACCGAGCGGCAGTACCGTCAGCTTTCAGGCTCCGCAATGGACTGGGACGGCCTGCTCAAGGCGCCCGGGAAAATCACCCTGACAGCGGCGCGGATTTATCCAACAACGCTTTCCAGTTTCACCGTGAGCGCGGGGGATACTGTCCGGTTCGCCGGTTCCGAAGGGGAAACCTCGGGACCCATTGTGTCCGCGGGCGGAAATCTGTTGGTCGAGGCGCCCGGCATTCTCCACGAAGGTTTTCTTGCCGCGCCCATGGGCAGGCTGGAACTCAAGGCCGAAGGTGGAAGGGTGTATCTCGCGGCGGGAAGCGTTCTTTCCGTGGCCGGGTCTTCCTCTGTGCCCTACGGCTCCCTGGAGGAGGTGTATTGGACTGTTTTGGACCATTCCTCGGCCACCCAGGGCGCGACGCTCTCTGTGGACCAGGCGCCCCAGGCGTCCATCACCCTTTCCGGCGCCGAAGTCATTGTCCGGGAAGACGCCCTCCTGGACGGCTCCGGCGGAGGCTCGGTGTTCGCCACGCAGTTTGTGCCGGGCACCAAGGGCACAGTGGACCCCTTGACCAAAGAGGGCCGGTACGTCCTCATTCCGGACGGCTCCGTGGTCCTGCCGGGAGCGGCCATTCACATCACAGGCGGGAACTGTCTGCCTGCCGGAACCTATTCCATTTTGCCCGCCGGGCACGCTTTTCTTCCCGGCGCCGTGGTTGTCGAGGATCTGGGCGCCCGGACATCCCTGGACACAGGGGCTGTCACTTCCGAGGGATATCCTGTGGCGCTGGGCTGCCTGACCGAAACCGGCACGGGTCTGCACGGACTTACCCCCCGGCTGTTCGCCGTGAGGACAGCGGCAGGCGCGCTCGCCCAAGGGGATTTCAACACAGCGGAGTTTACGGCGGGCAACGGCGCGGCGATAAATTTGGGCGGCGGAACCACGGTGATGAACGGAACCGTGGCGGGCAGGGCGCAGGAAGGTTTCACCGGAGCGATGCTCACCCTTTCGGGCGCGGATATCGAGCTTGGGACAGAGGAGGCCGCGCTTCCGGAGGGGTTCGGGTTTGAAACAGCGGTTCCGCCGGGTCTTCAGGGCAAACTTTTGGTGTCGGCGGAAGGGCTCACCGGGCTTGGCCTGGGCGGGGTGGCCCTGGGGGCATCGGGGACGGCCACGGTCCTTGTCAAGGAAAACACCCGGCTGTCCGCGCCGCTTCTGACGTTGTTCGCGGGCGGTTCCATCACCCTTTTGGAAGGCGCCCTGCTTTCGGCCCCTGGGGAAGGGGGCGTTGTCAGCCTGCTTGCCCCGGGCGGAACCATTAGCGTGGCGGAAGGAGCCGCGGTGCAGGCCGGGGACTCGGTGGTGCTGGACGCGGACAACGTGGACTTTGCCGGAGACCTGCGCGTGGAGCACAGCGGCCTTTCCCTGGCGAGCGCTGTCATCCACGTGGTGCCGGAAGGCTGGGACGGCCAGCGCGGTGACGGGCTTTATCTGACCCAGGCCCTGTGGGAAACCTTTTTAAATTTTGGCGACATCACCCTTTTGGGAAGAGAGGGCATCCTGTTTTACGGGAATGTGTCTCTGGACGGGGGAGAAAACCTCACCCTGGACACGCCGGTTGTCGCCGGGGTGGAATACGCGGGGGGAAGCACGGTTCTTCTCAAGGCGGACGAGGTTGTCTGGGGCAACACCGGAGCCGCGCCCGGGGCGACGCTGTTGGCGGACACCGGGATTCTCCGGGTCGAGGGGGAAACCATCCGCCTGTCCGGCGGGCAGACCCGGGCGGACGGTTTTTCGGAAATTACTTTCGCAAGCTCCGGGGAAATCGTGCTGGAAGGCCGGGGCGGGTTTGGGGCGGAAGGAAACATCACGCTCGCGGCGGCGCGGGTGGCCGTTGGGGCGCGGGAAACGGGAGGCGGCCTCGAAAGCGCGGATTATACCGTGGACGCGGGTGTCCATTTGCTTCATGTGCTGCCGAACGGCCAATCCCTTCAGGAAGAGGTATTGCCCGCGGGAAACATGGCGCTTTCGGGCGGCATGGTGGAGGTGCTGGGCACCCTGTGCGCCCCGGGCGGAACCCTCCGCCTGGAGGGGGAAAACGGGGTGACCGTGGGCGGGGGAGGCGTGCTGGACGCCTCCGGAGACCAGGACACCGCCGGAGGGGACGTGGAGCTTGTTTCGGCCCGGGGCGCGGTCACCCTGGCCCAAGGCTCCCGGGTGGACGTGTCTGCGGGCGGCAACGGCGAGGCGGGTTCCCTTTTCATCGAGGCTGTAATCCAGGGGGCTGTTTTGCCGGGGGAAATCCTGGGCCACGGGGAAGCGTCGGGCGGAGAGTTCTCCCTGCACACGCTTCGCGCGGACGATGTGGCGGCCCTTGCGGTACTTGCCGCCACGGGCGGCTTTGACCGGGCTTTCCATCTTCAGGCCGCCCTGGGAGACTTGGTCCTTGGCCAGGGCGCTCTTCTTGCCGCCAAGGACATACGGCTTGTGGCCGACTCCGGGAATATCAGCTTAGGAGGAACCCTGGACGCCTCCGGTGACGCGGCGGGGCAGGTCGGGCTTTGGGCCATGGGCGATATCACCCTGGCGGACGGCTCCATGATTCTGGCCAACGCGGGAGGAGCCGGAGAGGACGGCGGAGACATTGTCATCGGCTCGGAAAACGGGACTGTCGTCCTGCAAAACGGCGCGTCAGCCGATGTCGCGGCGGGCCAGGGCGGAGAAGGGGGCGTTGTTCATTTCCGGGCGCTCCGGACACCGTCCGGGGTCAACATGTCCCTTGCGGGCGCGGTCACCGGGGCTTCCCGGGTGGAGGCCGAGGCCGTGGCGGTTGTCAACGACACCACCATAACCGCCTCGGACATCACTTCGCTCTACAACCCGGCCAATTCCTACATTAGCGCAAACAAGGCGGCGATTCTCGCCGCCAATCCCCTTGCCTCCTCATCGCCTTTCCATCTTCTCGCGGGCATCGAGGTCCGGAGCACCGGAGACCTCACCCTGGGGACGGACTGGAAAAACGGGGCGAACGATCTCACCAAATGGCGCTTTGGCGGAGAGCCGGGCGTGCTTACCCTGCGCGCCGCGGGCAATCTGACGCTTTCCGGGAGCATCGCCGACCACGAGACGAGCATGCCCGCGCCTGGAAAAACCGTGACCCCCTCGTGGGGTGTCAATCTCGCGGCGGGCGCGGACCTCGCCTCGCCCTGGCTCATGGCTGTCCGGGAAGGGCAGGGGGATTTGAGCCTTGCCGCAAACAAGACAGTTTATACCCAAAACGCGCCGCTATGGTTCGCCTCGGGCCGGGACACCGTGCTCAACAAGGGGGCGAAAACCGGCTACGTGTTCAACACCAACATCAGCGAAAGCATCGCCACCTACCATGGAGACATCGAGGGCCGCACAGGCCGGGATGTGCTGCTCAAGGGCGGCGCGGTCCAGTCCTCCACCGGAGATATCGGCATCACCGTCGGCAGGAACCTTTCCCTGGATTTCACCCAGGACAGCGCGGCTATCCGGACAACGGGGGAGGTTCCCTTGTACCTGGGCTTCATTCCCGCGTACTGGAGCGCCGTGGGAGGCGGGGACATCCGCCTTGACGTGGCCGGGAACGTGGCCGGGAGCCTAAGCTGGTACGCGTGGGATGATGTGGTCCGGGCGTATGACGCCCAGGGGAACACCTATTCCGCCTGGGGTCCCAGCTATGATTACGAGTACCGGAAAAACAATCCCCTGGCGGGCATCGCGGCCATGGGGGGCGGGGACCTTCATGTGGAAACCGGGGGGGATTTCGCCTGCCAGGCCGGGACGTTTGGAGTGGGAGACCTTTCCATCTATTCCCATGGAAACCTGGACGGAAGGTTTGTGGTGAAATCCGGAGAGGGGGCGCTCACGGCCCTGGGAAACTTCGGCTCCAAATGGGCGGACCAAAGCATTGGTCTCTTTGACGCCCGGTTTTCCCTTACCGCCATGGGAGACATTCAGCTTGGCACGCTGCACAACCCGTCCATCACGCATCTTGAGCTTTTAGGCCAGTGGAACCTTGGTTACACGGAGGATACCTCGGCGTCCCTTGTTTCCCGGCGGGGAGACGTGACCATCACAGGGAAAAACGGCGATTTGGCATATCTGGGGGATGAGGGAAACCGGGCGCGGGTGCTGCCGCCCACAGTGTCTGTTACGGCGGCGGGGAACATCCGCCTTTTGGCAAGCCTTGCGCTTGCTCCGGCCAGTCATGGCAATCTTGTGCTTGTTGCCGGCGGGGACATTGACGGAGCGATCAACGCTTATGAAAACGCGGCAATCCTTATGCCGGACCTTGATCCGGACGACATTCTGGGCAGCCACGGACGGGACGTGAACCAGAGAACCCTCTTCTCGGGCGCGAAAACAAGCCACGCGGACACGCCGGTTCACGCCGGGGACGGGGAGCCGGTTTCCATTTCCGCCGGGGGGGATGTTGAGAATCTCCAGATTTTTGCTCCCAAGGCGGTTGAAATCCGCGCGGGCCTGGATGTGAAAAATATTTACCTTTTTGTCCAAAACCTGGACGCGGCGGACATAAGTCTAGTGAGCGCGGGCCGGGATGTTCTTTTCAGCTCCCGCAAGGACGACAGGTACGACACGGGAATCGAACTGGGCGGTCCTGGAACCCTTGCCGTGCTGGCGGACGGGGGAATGGATTTGGGAACCAGCCGGGGAGTGCAGACCGTGGGCAACAATTACAACACGGGGCTTGGCCAGGAGGGCGCCTCCATTGTTCTGGCCTCGGGGTACGACACGGGTCTGGATGTGGCGGGCGTGGACGTTTTTTACGATGCGTTGCGCGCGGCGGGAGTGGTGTACAGCACCCTGTTGGCCAAGGGGGAAAAGGCGGCGGCCCTGGCGGAAGCGGCAAGGGCGCGGGCGGAAATCACCGCGCCGTTTCTGGGAGCGCCTGTCGGGACGGGCAACGTGGATATAGTCCGCAGCCAGATAACCACCAACAGCGGGGGGGATATTACGATTCTCGCGGCCGGCGACCTGAATGTTGGGCTTACGGCCATTGGGGACGCCGGTGAGCCGGGAGAGGCGCAGTCCTCGGGGATCAACACCCAGGCGGGCGGCGGGATTAACATTTACACATCAGGGGATGTGAATGTGAACGAGGCCCGGGTCATGACCTGGCTGGGCGGGGACATCTCCATCTGGACCGACAAGGGCGACATCAACGCGGGCCGGGGCGCCAAGACAGCGGTCAACGCGGGGAAACCCCGAAGGGTGAACAAGGGGACCGCGGAAAATCCGGTGTGGGTGGTGGAGAGAAGCCCGGCGGCGGTGGGCAGCGGACTGAGGACCATGACGTATGACCCGGACGGTCTGGAAGGGCCTTCTGTGGCGCCGGAGCCGGGCGACATGTATTTGTTCGCGTCCGAGGGTTTGATTGACGCGGGCGAGGCGGGGATTTCGGGCAAGCGGATCATCCTTGGCGCGACGGCTGTTGTGAACGCCCAGAACATCAGTTTTTCGCAGGGGTCTGTGGGCGTGCCCTCCCAGGGGGGCGGCGCCATAAACATGGGCGCGCTCACAGGCGCGGGAAATCTGGCGGAAACCGCCAAGGCCGGAGAGACCGCGGCGGCGGGCGCGGGGAAAGGACAGAACGCCAGGGAGATGGAAAAAGAAGCGGACTCCTTCCTTCCCCGATGGCTGGATGTCAAGGTCACCGGGTACGTGGAGGAGGAGCAGGACAAGGACAAGGCGTCCGGGGAGTGACATGGCCGTCCTGGCGGCCAAAGGGAACACCAACCTGTATGTGCACTGTGAAAACGAGGCGGACTGTCATGGATGTGTTCGGGTCTGGAAGTGCGGCGCGGCGCGCCGTTCGGGCCGCATGGTTTGCGGCGGCCTTGACGTTTGTTCTTTTTGCGGGGGCGGCGGACGCGGGGGCCTGGTGGAGCGAAGAATGGCAATACCGGAAAAAGCTGGGTTTCGACACCAGCGCGTCCGGCCTGGACGTGGCGGAAAATCTTTCCTTTGTGCCGGTTTTACTGCGTTTGCACGCGGGCAACTGGAACTTCGCCAACGCGGCGGCGGACGGAACAGACATCCGTTTTGTGGCGGCGGACGAGAAGACGCTGCTTAAATACCACATTGAAAAATACGACGCGGCGGATGAGACGGGCCTTCTTTGGCTGCAAGTCCCTTCCCTTGCGGGCGGGCAAAAAACGGAATTCGTGTGGGTGTATTACGGGAACCCCAAGGCTGTGGGAGGACAGGACGCGGGAGGAACCTACGACGCCAGCCAGGCGGCGGTCTGGCACCTTGCGGAGGCCGAAGGTCCGCCCAAGGATTCCACCGCGTACGCCAACAACGTCACGGCGTATTCCGGAGTACAGGGAATGCCTTCGATCATTTACAAGGGCGTTGTCTTCAGCGGAGCCGGGGACAAGATGTCCGTCGCGGCCTCGCCCTCTCTGGACTTTAAGGCGGGCTTCACCCTGGCGGCCTGGGTGCGTGTGGGCGGACCGGTGGAGGACGGATGGCTCTTTTGCCGGGAATCCGGAGACAAACGCCTTGTGGCGGGAGTGGATGGCGCAAGCGCTTATATAAGGGTTGAGCCGGGCGGCGGGGCCCCCGCCATTGAGACCGAGCGGAGCGTAAGCCTTTCTCCGGGAGCCTGGCACCATCTCGCCTTCACCATCGAGCCCGCAGGCCGCATGAGCGCCTACCTGGACGGCCTGCCCGTGACCTACACACAGCTTCCAACCGGTATCCCGCCTTTGGACGGCCCCCTTGCCATCGGCGGGTCGCCCGCGGACACCTTCTTTTTTACCGGAGACGTGGATGAGGTTTCCATCTCCAATACCGCAAGACCCGCGGCCGCCATCCGCGCCCTTGCGCGAAGCCAGCGCCAGGACGCGAACTGGCTCATGTTTTCGGAGGAGGAGCTTGCGGACACCGGCATGGGAATGCCCGCCCTGTATCTGGATACAGTCATTGAAAACATCACTCTGGACGGCTGGCTTATCATTGGCGTGCTGGGTGTTTTCGCCGTGCTTTCCTGGATTGTGTTCTTCATGAAAACCATGCTCTTCCAGATGATGGGGCGCCTGGACAGACGGTTTGCCATTGAGTTTGAAAACGCGCCGGACCTGTTTGCGCTGGAAGGCAGGGAAAAGGAGTATGGGGCGTCTCCCCGTTACCGGGTGTACGCCGCGGCCATGAAAGAGCTTGTCCGGGTGTACGGCGGCGCGGAGGCGGCGGGCCGGGTGAAAAACATGCCTCCTGTCATTCTCAAGTCGGTCACCGCGTCCATGGAGAGGACCTATACCCGGGAGACCCAACGGTTCAACGCCTGGGTGCTTATTCTTACCCTGTCGGTTTCCGGCGGGCCGTTTCTGGGTCTTCTCGGCACGGTCTGGGGGGTTATGAGCACTTTTGCCGCGCTGGCGGAGGCGGGGGAGGCCAATCTGGCCGCCATCGCCCCGGGCGTGGCCTCGGCCCTCTCCACCACTGTGGTGGGCCTTCTCGTGGCCATTCCCGCGCTGTTCGCCTACAACTACCTTGCGGCCCGAATCCGCTTTTTCTCCACTGAAACCGGCCTTTTCATTGACGAGCTCGCCAACCGGCTGGAAGCAACCCACGGGGGGAACTGACATGGGCATGCGGGGAAGGCAGCTTTTTGACAACAAGACCATGGACGAGTTGAACGTCACGCCGCTTCTGGATTTGGCATGGACGCTTCTGGTGGTGTTCATCATTTCCATTACCGCGGCCATTCAGGGCATCAAGATCAATCTGCCCAAGGCCAGCGCGGCGCCCAGCCTGCAGAAGCCTAAAACCAAGGCAATTTCCATCCAGGCCAGCGGCCAGATTTATCTCGACACATACCCTGTGACCCTGGAGGAGCTGGAGAATCTGCTTCGGCAGTACCACGCGGCGGACCCGGAGCTTCCCGTGGTGGTGAAGGGGGACGAGAAAGTCTATTACGCGAGGGTGGTCGAGGTGTTGGATGTTTTGAACCGTCTGGAGATATCGCGGCTGGGGCTTGTGACCCAGCGGCTTGTAAAGTGAGAGAAGGGCCGTGAGGCCCAAGGAGGATTTTATGTCAGGACCAAACCAGTCCCATGTCCGGATGTGGGTTATGTCTGCGGGGATAGCCCTTGTGATTCTTCTTGCCGGGGCCGCCGCGGTTGGCGCTCTTTTAAAAGACGACGACGGGTCCAAGAAGAAACGGGCCATGGCCATGGTGCAGCTTTTACCGCCGCCTCCGCCGCCTAAAATTGAGGAACAGCCGCCCGAGCCGGAGGTGGAGGAGAAAGAAGAAGTGGCCGAGGAGGAAATCGAAGGCCCAACGCCCGAAGAGGCGGATGCCGCGCCCGAGGAGGCGCCGCCCGGAGAGCAGCTTGGAGTGGACGCGGACGGCTCCGCCGGAGGCGACGCGTTTGGGCTGGTGGGCAAAAAGGGCGGACGCGCGCTTATCGGGAGCAACCCGGGCGACGGCGCCGGGGCCCTTAGGCGCTACGCCTGGTACAATCAGGCGGTTGAGAAGGCTGTCCGGGCCAAGCTGGACGGGCTTCTGGAGGCTGAAAAAGGGCTTGCCGGAAAAGGCCTCGCCGCCGAGGTCGAGCTGTTTCTCGACGCGGACGGTGTAATTCAGAGCCACCGCATCCGCAAATCCAGCGGCAACAAGGAGATGGACGCGCTTCTCGCCCGCGCCCTGGGCATGGTGCGGCTGGACGAGCCGCCTCCCGAGGGCATGCCGCGGGGTCTGCGCATTCAAATCCAGGCCCGGGGATAGACAGGACAACAACCGCCAAGGCGGGGCAACAACTTTTATAAGGCCCGGCCTGTCCGGGACAGGTGGAACATGGTTTTTCGCTTAAACAACAGATGGAATAGCACGGGAAGGCTGCCCGCCAAGGTCCTTGGGGCATTCCTTGCCCTGGCCTTGTGGTCCCTTGCGGCAGGCCCTGCAGCGGCTCAGGAAAAAGCGCTTCCCTCGGACGGAGACGGAGTGGAGGCCCTTATCCTCCTTCTCAAGGAAAAGGGCGTTCTCACGGACCAGGAGGCTGCGGGCATTGTCACGCGCATGCGCTCCGGGAAAACCGCCGGTCAAAAGGCGCCGCCGGAGCCTGCCGTGGGTCTCTCGGTTCCGCCTCCGGACAAGGAGGCCCTTGTCCGGGAGGTCACCGAGCGTGTGCGGCAGGGCATAGGTCAGGACGTGAAAAAAGACACTGAATTTCTGCAAAACGAAATGCTGCGCCGGAACCGCGCCCAGGAGCGGCGGGTGGAGACCATTGAAAAAACCCTCCGGGAAGAGGTGGGAGAGGCGCAGAGGAAATCCTCGTGGGCCGAGCGGGTGCAGTGGGGCGGGGATGTGCGCCTACGGTATCAGGGCGACTACTTCGCCAACACCAACGCGGACCTCTTAAGGCCCGACAAGCCCACCGAGCTCATGAACACCAAGAAGGACAGAAGCCGGGGGAGAATCCGCGCGCGTATCGAGGCAAAAGCCGCCGTGAACGGGCCGCCACTCTACAACGCCAAGGTGGTGGACAAGGTGGAGGCGGGGGTGCGTCTTGCCACAGGCACCGAGGAGGACCCGGTTTCCACCAACGACACCCTGGGCGACTACATGAACAAGGACACCGTGACTCTGGACCGGGCGTTTCTCAAGTGGAGCGCGTCTTTGGCCCAGCCTGTGTGGAACGAGCGCAAGCCCCGCGTGTTTCTCACAGGGGGACGTGTCGCCAATCCCTTTATGGCCACGGGCCTGGTGTGGGACAGCGATGTGAACCTGGAGGGCCTGGCCCTTGGGTTTGAGAGCGACGCCGGTTACCGTCCGGGCCTGAACGGCTTCTTGACAGCAGGGGTTTTTCCTTTGCAGGAAGTGGAGTTCTTTTCCGAAGACAAATATCTCTACGGGTTTCAGGCCGGGCTGCATTACGCCCGGGGCACCGCGTGGTTTGCGCGGCTTGCCGCGGGGTATTATGACTACCGGCATGTGGAGGGGGTTCCCAACGACCCCTTGCGTCCCAATGAGAAAGACTATACCGCTCCCAAGTTCCAGCAAAAGGGCAACACCTTGATTGACCTTGACCCTGCCGCAGGCAGCTTCAAGGCGGGCCTTGCCTCGGACTACGACTTGCTGGACGTGGCCGGGGTTTTGGACCTGGGGTATTTCCATCCTCTCCGCGTGGTGCTCACGGCGGATTATGTCAAGAATATCGGATTTGACCGGAACAAGGTCCGGCTTCGCACAGGGAACCCTGCGGTGGAGGAGAACACCCAGGGGGTTTACGGGAGCCTCTTGGCGGGACAGCCGAAAATTCTTGGCCGGGGGGACTGGAACGTATCCCTCGCGTATGAATACCTGGAAAGCGACGCGGCCTTGGACGCCTTTACCGACTCGGATTTCCATCTGGGCGGCACCAACGCCCAGGGATGGATACTGGCCGGAGAGTACGGGCTTTCCGACAATTTCTGGCTGGGTTCCCGCTGGATCTCCACGGATGAGATAGACGGCCCGCAACTTGCTGTGGACACATGGCAGTTGGACCTGAACGCGAGCTATTGAAATAGTTCCTGAGCGCCGTCAGAGAAAGGAATGAAGGTATGGCCAGAGGTTTGAAAAAGGTGTTCGCACTGGTGCTGATGTGCGGCCTGGGTCTTGGGGCGGGACTGGCCTTTGGGGCATGGAGGATGAACCTTCTTGCGGAACGCCACGCTTACGCGATGGATAAAGCCGGGGAAACCATCGGTTCCCTGAAACGCAAATACCAGGAGGAAAAAGCTCTCGCGGAGAGTTTGCAGGGGATGCGTGTTAGCCTGGAAGGCAAGGCCCGCGTGGCGCTTGCCAAGGCGGACAAGATCAAGGCGGAGACAGACACGGCGCTGGCCAAGGCCGCGGAGGAAAAAGCGGCGCTCGCCGCAGCGCTCGCCAAGATGACCGCGGACTATGAGGCGCGCGGGGAAAACATCGCCAAGTGGTCCACAGCATACGAGGAGCTCAAAACAAAGCACGCGGAGACGCTCGCGGCCGCGGAAAAAAAGGCGGAGGAGCTGGGGCGGGCCCTGGAAGGGGCGCGGGCGGAACTGGCAGGCGCGAAGGAGACCCTTGGCGGGACGGACCGGGACCTTCGCCGTTGCGCGGAGCACAACGCCAGGCTGTGCGTTCTGGCGGAGGAGCTGGTGGTGTTGTATGAGAACAAAGGGGTCTTGAGCGCTGTGATGCAGAAGGAGCCGCTTACCCAGATTAAAAAGGTGGAAGTGGAAGGGCTTGGCCGGGAGTACGCCGATAAAATCGCGGAGCTGCGCCGTGAAAAGAGCAAGGAAAACAGGTAATTGCACAAGTCCCGAAAGGGATGTTTTTGTGGATGGCGATGCGCCCCAATCCGTCATTCCCGCGAAGGCGGGAATCCATAACGGGTTGAAAAGACGGGATTCCAGCCTGCGCGGGAATGACAACCAGGCGAACGTTCCACAATGGGCAAGAGCGGTATCCCTATTTTGCAATGACCTCAAAAAAAAGAGGGTTCCGGCCAGTAACCCTTGCCGGACGGGGCAGGGCGGCGCGCACCGGGCTGTGGCTTTTTCGCTCTGTGGACTGGCTCTTGCGGGCGTTCTATGGGTGACGCCGGTCCTTGCTGTCAGCGGGCTGCGGGAAATCGCCCTGGAAGGCGGCCGTGTGACGTTGCGCGCCCGGGACGCGGACAAGGAGGCCCTTGCCGGGGAAATCGCGCGGGTGGCCGGTCTCAAGGTGGTCATCATCCAAAACCAGGGCGTGTCCGATGTGAGCCTCGACCTTGTGGCGCGGCCTGTTGGGGACGCGCTGGCCGCCGTGCTTCGGGACTGCAGTTACGCGGTCATCCACGGGGCGGGCGCGGGCGCTGTGGAAAGCCGGGTGGCGGGCGGAGGGACCGGGAGCGGCCCGGGAGAGACAGCGCCCGGCGGGTCCGGGGGAACGGAGACCGGGGCGGAGTCGGTCCAAGGCCCGGAGGAGGGACAAGGGAAAGCGCTGGCCGGGGCTTCTGAAGAGGCCGGCGGCCCGAAGACCGGAACGGAAAGCGCGTCCTTGGCGGAGTGGAAACCGGGCATGCCCAAAACCGCCATGGAGGCCGGGGTATCCAGATTGGAGATATCCCATCCCGGGGGCGCGGGAATGCCGGAGATATTCGCGCGGAACCCCCTTTCCCCGGGGGAGACTCTGGACGCCCGGGAGGAGCGCGTGCTGTTTTTGGAAAAGCAAATCGCCATGCTGGAGGCCCGGGTGCAAAGCGGAGAGGCGGACCGGGACCACGCGCTGTGGTCCAAGGTCCGGGGCGCGCGGTTTGCCCAGAGCGACCGGGAGCGGCTGACGTATTATCAAGGGGAGCTTGCAAAAATGCGTTGAGGGCAAACGCGCCCTTTTAGGGTGTCTTTTCTAATCCCGTTCCGATACGCGCGATGCCATGTTAGTGTGCCCCGGCATCCTGCCGGGGCTCCATAAGTTAGAAAAAATTACAAAATCATAGACTTGCTGTTCGTTTCCCAAAACTCCGGCAAGATGCCGGAGACGTAACCCTTCAATCGGCACGGAATTCCGACCAACGCTCTATCTGTTCTTTTGTGGCATTTTCCACAATCCCGTCCCGGTTTAATGCGCCCTGGAGCGGACAGGACGGTCAACCCAACCGGCACGGAATTCTGACAACCGCAATAAACACCCTGCCAACCGCCCCTTCCCTTGATTTGCCGCCGGACATGCTGTACCCGTTAAATACGTTGCGGCGTCCAATACCGCCGCGAATTCAAGGAACCCGCGCGGAGCAGCTCCATGAGCCTCGTTTTTTCGCCTGTCACCCTGGAGGAGCAGGCCCGGTATCAGAACCTTTTCGACAAGTGCCCCGGCAAAACCAGCGATCTGTCCTTCATCAACATTTGGGGCTACGCCCTTGCCTACGGCATGGAGTGGGCCTTTGCGGACGGTCTTGCCTGGCTGCGAAGGACAGCGCCTGTCATGGAATACCGGGCGCCTGTGGGGCCCTGGGACAGCCTGGACTGGGACGCGCTTCTCTCCTTACGCTTTCCCGATGGCGCCCGGTTCGCCCGGGTTCCGGAGACCCTGGCGCGGCTTCTTTCCGCGTGTCTTCCGGGAAAAACCGTGTTGGAAGAGGCGCGCGGGGACTGGGAATACGTGTATTCGGTGCCGGAGTTGACAGACCTGCCAGGGAGGAAGTATCACACAAAAAAGAACCATCTGAACCGGTTTTTGGCGGAATACTCCCACGTGTATGTTGAGATGACGGCGGAGAACGCTTTCGAGGCCCTGGCGCTTCAGGAGGAATGGTGCCGGTGGCGGGAATGCGGGGCGGACGCTGTTTTGGAGGCGGAGAATTCCTGTGTGGAGAGGGTGCTGGCCAACTGGAGGGCGTTTCCCGGGATCAGGGGCGGCATGCTGCGGGTGGAGGGACGGATAGCGGCGTACACGGTGGGGGAGGCGCTCACGCCGGAGATGCTGGTGATTCATTTTGAGAAGGGCGACCCTCTTGTCCGGGGGGTGTACCAGGCTGTGAACCGGGAGTTTTTGCTGAATGCCGGAGCGGGTTTCATTTGGGTGAACCGGGAGCAGGATTTGGATGATGAGGGGCTGAGGCGGGCCAAGCTGAGTTATCGTCCTGTGGATTTTTTGCGTAAATACGGTGTGGCATGGAAGGGGAGGGCGGGATAGTTTTGGGGGGGCGGAAAAACTCCACTTTTGGGTTGACAATTCGGCGCGCTAAACCTACCATGGAGGTAGGTTTTTGGCCGCGCGGGTTCCGCGGCAAGGCTATGCAACTCCAAAGGGCATGTGAAAAAAGGAACATGGAACGCGGGCATACCCCTTAACCCGGCAAAGCCGGAAAGAAGGCTTTAGGCTTTAGGCTTTAGGGCTGGCTGCAAACGGCCTGTTTTTGAAGGCCGCGCCATTATCCACGCAAAAAGCGCGGATAATCCGGACATAGAATCTAACAACCACTCGCTCCTTTTCCAGACGCCCCGCCAACCACCAACCTGACAGAGGTCCACCGTGAGACTTACCACCCGCAGCCGCTATGGCACCCGCATGGTGCTGGACATGGCCCAGCACGGAAAAAACGGTCTTGTCCGCATCGAAGACATCGCCCGGCGCCAGGACATCTCCGCCAAATACCTCGAAAAACTCGTGCGCCAGCTCAAGGGCACGGGCTACATCAAAAGCCGAAGAGGTCCCAACGGCGGCCACGCCCTCGCCAAACCGCCCGGGGAAATCACCATTGGTGAAATCGTGCGCGTGCTGGAAGGCACCCCCTCCCTGGTGGACTGCTCGGGCAACTCCCAGAACTGCCCCCGCCTGGAGGAGTGCCTCACCCACCGGGCCTGGCAGGAGGTGACGCGGGTCATGTATGAGAAACTCGACTCCATCACCCTGGAGGACCTCCTCGAAAGCCCCAGGCCATGCTCTTTGGAGAAGAACCCGGAAAACCCCTGAGATATCTTTCCGCGGGCAGGTATCCAGAACATGAGCCGTTTGCCTGTCGCTGTTGTTGCTCCAGGGAAGCGCCCCCAGGCGCGCCTTCTGGCCGAACGCGCGCAGGCCGAGTGCGGCGCCCCCCTTTTCTTTTGGCTTCCCCAGGGCCCAGAAAATCCGGTGTTTGTCACAGCCACCTCATAGCAGCGGCGTAACGGCAAGGTTTTTGAGATCAGCCTGGGGTTTCAACCCCAGGACCATGGCACCGACATTATCCGCGCAAAAAGCGCGGATAATCCGGACATGGCATCTATAGGGCTTTTCATAAATCCGTTCCGATTGATGAAATTGCCGGGTGAACCTGCGCTTCGCGCAGAACCACCCGGGCTACATCATGATTTTATAACTGGATTACGGGTAGGTTGGATGGTTCCGCGCGCGCCAAGGACTTATGCCGTGGGAAAAAACATCTTTCGCGCGCGGGTTCACCCAACAAATCCCGCCCGCGCAATCGGAAAGGAATTCTGACAACCGCTATATACCCCTGCGGACTGCCCCCCCCCCCGCCGCGTTGGAATCCCGCCAAAGCCTGTTCCCCGATGCTTGAATCCCCGTGGACATCCGGGCGGATATGGGCTACTTTAGCGCTTTCCGCGGCCGGGGACAGGGACGCTCAGGACCGCGCGGGGAGCGTCCCGCCTCTCTGCCATCGTGTTGTCCGGTTTTCGGGCGGAGTCCCCGCCGATGCGGATTTCGCTTTGAGCGTCCCCTATTGCGGCGCTCCCCGCCCGTCAGTCCTTCTGGAGACCGCCATGCGCGACGCCGTGAAACATTGCCTGCCGACCTACGAGGTTCTGAACGCCCTGGGAGAAGGTGTCCATGGCGTGGTTTACCGCGTGGCTGACGGGCTGAAAGAGCGGGCTGTCAAGGTGGTGCCCCTGCTTGTCGAGCGCTCCGGAGCGTTCCGCAGTTCCACGGACCTGGACTCCAAAATCAGCCAGGATTTTCACGCGGTAAGGGAATACTACGAAAAGATTGAAGGCCCGGGCGTGCTCAAAATCCACGACTTCCACCTTGTGGACAAAGTGGTCACCGAGCATAAGGCCAAGGCCCACCTTGTCATCCTCATGGAGATGTGCCCGGACAATCTCCGGGACCATGTGCTCGACCAGGCCGCGCCCCTTGCCCCGGTCCGGGCGCTCGCCCTGATGGAGGAACTGGCGGGAACCCTGCGCCGTCTTGCGGACGAGTGCGGCGCCACTTACCTGGTGACAGACCTCAAACCGTCAAACCTGCTGTTCACCGCGTCCGGCGCTCTGGTGATAGGCGATCTGGGCGGGCTGAAGCGGCTTGGAAGCGTGTCCTCCATCGCCAAGGCCCAGTTTACCCCCAACTGGTCCGCGCCCGAGACCCTCATGCAGGGCGGGGCGCCCACCGTGCCCGCCGCGGTGTATTCCTACGGCCTTGTTTCCTATTTCATCTGGGAAGGCGCGCTTCCTTACGAGAAACTGGACTTTCTCCAGCGCATCTCCGCCCTGAAGGAAAACGGCGTCACGTTTGCCCGCAAGGACGTTCCCGCCTCCATTCAAAGCCTTATCCGCTCCTGTCTGGCCCAGAACCCGGCATGGCGTCCTGCGGGCTTCGGGGAAATTCTCGCGGCCATCGCCCGGGCGCCGGAAGACCCGGAATTCCAGGCGGCAACAGACGCCCTTGCTGTTTCGCCCGTCCTGGAGAAGGAGGAAGAGGGGACCGTTTTCACCGGTATCGTCCTGGATTACGCCGCGTCAGGGGCCGGGGAGAAAGAACCGGACAAGGCGCAGGCAGAGGAGGATGAGGAAAGCGGGGCGGACGGGGAGGACGCGGGGGAAAAGGGCCTTTCGGAATTCCTGGCGAGCCTGGAGCAGGGCAGGGCTGTGGAAAGCCCTTCCGTTGACAGGAGTCCGCCGGCGGACGAGGCGGAGGCTTCCGGGCCTCTTGGGGAAGAAGGCTCCGGGGAGCGCGGAGGGCCTGTTTTCGGCCTTGTCCTTCCGGACGTGTCCAGCGGAGGAGGGGAGGAGAGCGGGCCGCGCGCTGTGGCGGATGAGCGGGAAGAGGAGGCCGCGGAAGGACCGGCGGCATCGGAAAGCGCTGTCCTGGAGCGGGAGGGGACGGGAGCGGAGGAAGAGGAAGAAGAGGGACAGGAGGCGGGGGAAGGGCAAGAAGGAGAGGAGCCGGACGCGGAGGAGGCGGGATGGGACGGGGCGGACAGTGTCCCGGAGGAAGAGGAGACACATCCCCTGCCTGTGCCGGACCAGTCCGCCGGAGTTTCCTTGGCTGCGGTGGCCGATCCAGTTACGGCGTTGGCAGAGAGCGCCGGGGAAGGAGTCCGCCGGGAGAAAAGTCTGTTGCCGCGCGCGGACGCGGGCGGGCGGAGCGCGGAAGCCTTGCCGGAATCCCTGGAGGAGGATCTGGACGAGGTTTTAGGGGAGCAACGCGGGCCGGGGCCAGGGGCAATGATTCCTCCGGGCGAGGATTCCTGCGGAGCGCTTTTTTATCCCTCCGGGGACGCCGAGGAGGCTCTGGAACCGGCCAAGGCACCCCGGGTAAGGTGCCCCGGATGCGGGAAGGCGAACCGGGTGCCTCCCAGGGCGATGAAAAAACGGGCGCGGTGCCGGAGCTGCGGGGCCCGGCTTTTTGCTCCTCCGGCGCTGCCGTTTGTCCGGCGTGTCCTTGCCGCGCTCTGCGCCTTTGGCTGGGTTGCGGGCGCTTTGACGGACTGGCTGTTTCCAGGGCCTTTGTTTGCCGGTCCGGCAACCCTGCCTTTGGGCTGGGCCCTTGCCGGGTTGTGGACGGGTCTGGCCCTGCGCGCGCTTTTGCCTGTTTTTTCCGTCGGACGGATTGCCATGACCGGGGCCGCGTGGGCGGCGTGCGGGTTTCTTGCCGGGGGACTGGGGCCGTTTTGGCCCTTGGCGTGGTGCCTGGGGGCGCTCATGACCGGGGCTGTTATCCGCGGGGAGTTTCACGATTTTTCTCCGGAGGAGATCGCGCTACTTTCGCTGGGCTGGACCTGGGGTCTTGTGGCGGGGCTTGCGGCGACCCAGATTCTGTGGACGGGGCTTGCCGGGGACGGCAGGGCGTCGGACCTGGGTTTTGCGCTGCGGACGGGTCTTATGGAGACCCTGGGCGCGGGCGCGGGTTTGGTGACCCTTGCGTGGCGGGTCCGGACTCTCAGGACGCGGGGAATGGAAAGGGAGGAACACACGGCCTGATCTGGCGGAGCGGCACAGTCAGGCGCTAACCTCTATAATGATTTACAAAATAATGGAATCCGTCGAGGTAATTGCAAAACTCTTAGAAACGACAAATTTGAGACAGGCCGACTGGTTCCGCCCGAAGGGCAGATTCACCCAACATCTTGGAATAATGATATAATTGTTGGGTGAACCCGGGCCTCGCGGCCCGGAACCACCCAACCTACGCCTCATTTTGCAATTACCTCACCAAAGTAGAATTAGACTTTAGAGTTTAGCGCCCGGTTCCTAATGCCTCTCAAGCACCGCGGCACGGGAAAACCGGACGCGGGGCCGGCAGCGCTCGCAAAAGCCCGCGGCAAGGGCGGCGGAAAGCTCCTTCTCAAACGTGTCTTCCCCCACGTGCAGGCCCGGTTCCGCGATAAAAAAACTCCCGCCCGGTTCAAGAGCGCTGTAAACATCCGCAAAAAAGGCCGCAAGGTCCGGCACCTCATGGACCATCCAAAACGCGAGGGCGAAACCCGCCTTGCGGGGCAGGTTAAGTCTGTCGGAACCGCTCAAATGCGGATGGATTCTCTCCCGCACACCGGCCCGCTCCGCGCGCCGCAGAACCATGGCCAGCATTTTTTCCTGCAGGTCCACGGACACCACGGCGCCCTTTTCCCCCACCATGCCCGCCATGGCGATGGAGAAATAGCCCATGCCGCAGCCGATATCCAAAACCGTCATGCCCTGGCCCACCCACAGGTCCAGCATAAGCTCCGGATTGTGGAAAAGGCGCCGAAGTTTGTTGTCAAAGGTGTAGGCCATCCACCAGGGGCACACATGCCCTTCCCGGTCCCATAGATTTTTAAGGCGGAAACTCATGGCGCAATCCTGTGTTAGGAGTTAGTACTACTCCGATAGATAGGCATTTCCGAAACAAAGGATATTCCGCTCCGAAGGAGCGGAGGGCCGTAGCCTGGGCCTTCAGGCCCAGGAATATCGTGAAGAAACAGGCTAATTATCGTTTTCGCCGCAAACCTGGGGCTAAAGCCCAGGCTACAACCCTTCGCCCCTTCGGGGCGGGAACCTGCGGCATAGCTGTC
>JAGVGH010000119.1 GCA_020057225.1 Desulfobacterales bacterium
AATTCTCTTGACTGCGAGGCCACATAGGAAAGGCTATACAACAAAAGATGTAGGTCGGGTGGTTCCGCGCGAAGCGCAGGTTCACCCGACAATTTCATCTCTACGGCAATTAAGGAGTGCGCCATGCAGGATGAAAATCCCAAGGGGTGTGAAAACGGCTGTGTGGAACAGGACGGGGTGTGCTGCCCCAAAGAGCCCCCCTGGCCGGCCTGGGTGGCCTACGCCAGCACCTTCCTGTTTCTTCCCGTTGTTGTCATGGCGCTCGTAGTTTTGGCCCAGACAAGCGTTTGGAAACTTCTTGGCTGGCTTCTCATCCTGTGGGCCTTTTTGGTCCCCTTGCGCCTGCTTGTCTGCGCCCGGTGCCCCTATTACGGACAGTCCTGCCCGACCCTTTTCGGCAAGCTCACCGCGCGGATATTTCCAAAAAAACAAGGCTCCATGGTCCTTGGCCTTTGGCTGGACGTGGCGGCCATTCTCGCACTCTTCGCCCTCCCCTTGCCCGACATGCTGCGGTACGGCGGGGTTGGCGCTCTTTTTCTATGGATTCTCCTTTTCACGGGCGCGTTTCTGGCCATTGCGAAAACCGCCTGCGCCCGGTGCCCCCTGACCTTCTGCCCCATCGGAAAGGCCGGAGGGCTTGCCTGGAAACTCATTGACACGCTGTGGGAGAAGGCGCTGGAAAAAGTCCGGCGCTAAGTCCCGTTTGAGAGACCACACCAAACGCCTTTCAAGGAGCAAACCATGCGGCTCATTTACGAAAAGCGGAACCATGTGGCGTACTTGACTTTAAACCGTCCCGAGGCGCGGAACGCGCTGGACCCGGAGCTGGTGGTGGAGCTTGTGGCGGCATGGGAGGATTACCGGGATGACGCGGAAATGCGCTGCGCCATCATCACCGGCGCCGGGGACCAGGCCTTTTGCGCCGGTGCGGACCTGGGAAGGCTCATCCCCCTCTTCACCGGGGCGCGCAAACCCGAGACCGAGGCCGATAAAGCCGTGATGAGAGACCCCGAGGCCACGGGAAAGGCCCTGCTGCGGGATATTGAACTGCACAAGCCCCTGGTGGCCGCGGTGAACGGGCACGCCATCGCCGGCGGCATGGAGATGCTGTACTCCGCGGACATCCGCGTGGCGGTGGAAGGCGCGCGTTTCGGCCTCCAGGAGGTCAAGTGGGCCATCTTTCCCATGATGGGTTCCACCGTCAAGCTGCCGAAGCAGTTGCCCTATGCCCGGGCCATGGAGATGCTGCTCACGGGCGAGCTGATGGACGCCGAGGAACTCTGCAGGCTGGGTTTCCTCAACAAGATGGTGCCCAAGGGACAGGAAATGGAGGAGGCCGAGCGCTACGCGCGGCTCATCGCGGACAACGGGCCTCTGGCGGTCCAAGCCATTAAAAAGGCGGTGCTGGCAGCCATGGGACTCCCCACGAAAGAGGGTCTCAAACGAGAGGCCGAACTCGGCATGCCTGTGTTTTTCACCGAGGACGCGAAAGAAGGTCCCCGGGCGTTCAAGGAAAAACGGAAACCCCAATACAAAGGCAAGTAGCGGCAGCGGGCCGTCCGGGGGAAGAACCCGCCCGGACGGCCCTGCCCCGGAGAGGCCGGTGCCATGGGCGGCCCGCCATGGCGCATCCGGACAACCGCGCGGCCGTCCCGGCGTACAAATGGCCCAGACAAACCCCCCCTCCAGTTCCGCCCGCTCCGTTCTGGGTCTTCTTCTCACAACCCTGGGCACCTTCCCCATCCGCTTCGCAGTCAGCGTGCTCATCGCCCGTGTGCTGGGACCCGCCGACAGGGGCGCCTTCGCCTTTCTCGTCCTCCTTGCGGACTTCTGGCTCCCGTTTTTTTTCTTTGGCCTCGGCGGCGGCACGCATTATTATATAAGCAGCAGAAAGTATGCGCCCGGGGACATTCTGGCGACGGTTCTGCCTGTGGCGTTTGTGATCGGGTGCGTAAACGCCCTTGTGCTGTTCGCCCTGTGGAAGGCGGAGTGGCTTGGGAAAACCGCCGCCACCCTGCCGCCTTCCCTGACAATTCCGGTGCTGGCGGTGATCCCTTTGTACGCGGTGACCCAGATGTGCCAGCGCGTGCTGCTCTCCACCTCCTGGTTTTCAGCGTACAACGCGCTCACTCTGGGTTCCCAGGCCGCCAGCGCCGTGCTTCTGACGGTTCTGGTGTTTGCCATGGGACTGGGGCTTGAAGGAGCCGTTGCCGCCAAAGTCGGGTTGGACGCCTGCGTGTGCGTGGTGCTTCTCGCCCTTGTTTTCAGACATTTCCGGCCCCGGCTCCGGCTCAACCTCCCCTTTTTGCGCGAAGCCTTTTCCTACGGGCTCAAGGTCTGGGTGGTGGACCTTTCCCTCAAAGCCAACTGCAGGCTGGACCATTTCATCCTGGGCGTGTTCGCCCCCCCGGGCCTCTTGGGACTCTACACGGTGGCTGTCCGGCTCAGCGAGCTTTTGTGGATGGTGACGGACATGACGGGCCAGGTGCTTTTCAACCGCGTCGCGGGAGCGCCGGACCAGGGCGAGCGGATACGGCTGGTGGAGCAGATCCACCGGGCCCTTCTTCCTCTTGCCTTTGCCGGGGCCGCAGCGCTTCTGCTTCTGGGAGGGCCCGCCCTGGCCTTTGTGTACGGGGAAGCCTATGTGGGCGCTGTCCCGGCCATGATGCTTCTTCTGCCCGGAACCGTGGCCATAACCACTGTCAAGGTGCTGACCAAGTATTTCGGCGGCGCCGGAAGCCCCGGCGCCTCGATGGTTCTCCAGGTCGCGGGATTGTTGCTCTCGTGCGCGTGCTACCCTGTCCTGATACCCCGCTGGGGAATCGAGGGCGCGGCCCTGGCTTCCAGCATCGTGTACACGGCCACCGCCCTTATGGCTGTGTTTCTATACAGACGCATGACAGCGCCGCGCCCCTCCGCGCTTTTGGACTTTTCCAGGGCCGACCTGCAATGGGGCCTTGACCAGGCGCGCAGGGCCGCTGGAGCGCGGCTTGGAAGGAGAAAACGCGGATGAGTCTCCGGCGCGCGTTTATTTGGTTCGCCCTTGTTTCCCTTGTTCCCGCAGGCTGCGCGGGCACCCGGACCGCGCCGCCCTTGCCCGTTGTCTCCAAAGACCCCCGGGTGCTTGCCAAAACACAAAAGAGCCTGCTTCTCGCGCCCATGCCTGGCGACACCTACGCATCCCTTGCCGCCGCCTACCTGGGGGACGCAAGAAAAGCCTGGCTTCTTGAAAAAGCCAACAAAACCCCCGCGCCTGTTCCGGGAGAGCCGCTCCTTGCGCCCCTTTCCCCGCCCTGGCGCGGCGGCGTTTCCCGCTCCGGCTACCAGCGCGTGCCAGTGCTCCTTTACCACAACTTTTCCAAGCGCTCCTCGTCAGGCATGACCATTTCAGAGGCCAAATTCGACCAGCAGATGCGCTACCTCAAAGAGCACGGCCACACCACGCTCACCCTGGACGAGTTTTACAATTTCATCGAAAACAAGGCTCCGGCGCCCCCCAAATCGGTCCTCATCACCATTGACGACGGATGGCGCAACACGTGGTCCATCGCCCTTCCCATCCTCGAAAAGCACGGGCACAAGGCCGTGCTCTTCATCTACTCCGATTTCGTGGGCAAAGGCGGCGGCCTTTCCTGGGACAGGCTCCGGGACCTCGAGAAGCGGGGCGTGACCATTGAAAGCCATACGAAAAGCCACCGGGAAGTGGCAGTGCAAAGCCCCGGGGAATCCCTTTTAGCCTACACAGAGGCGCTTGCCAGGGAGATCACCGTCCCCCACGAGGCCATCCAGGCCAACCTGGGGCGGGCGCCGGGCGTTCTGGCGTATCCCTACGGCGGCACCAACCGCTTTTTCACGGGCCTTCTGCGGCAAATGGGCTACCGGGGGGCCATGCTGGCGGCCAACGGGTCCAATCCTTTTTTCCTGGACCCTTTCCGGGTGGGGAGAACAGCGGTACACGGGGAATGGAGCATGGACACCTTCATCCGGTTTCTCAAGACATTCGAAGAGGCGGATATCCCGTGAACGCGCTGAAAACAGGGGCTGTTGTGTGCCTTCTCGCGGTGTTTCTTTCCGGCTGCGTGGCCGTTGCCCCTCCGCCCGTCCCCCCGGCGGGTCTTCCCGCGCCTCCGGACCCGGCCATGGCTGCCCGGGCGCGGGAGAAAGCCTTGGCCATGGAGCGGGAGGGAGACACAGCCCTGGCTCTTCTGTGGTGGGACGCGCTGGCGGCTTTCGACCCCCAAGACCTGGAGGCCGCCCGGCGCGCGGGAGAACTCGCTGCCCGGGAAAACAGTCTGGCGGAGGGGTACTATCAAAGCGGCCTTTCCCTTTCCGCGTCCGGAAACATCCCGGGGGCCAGGCGCGCGTTTTTGTCGGCCCTGCGCCACAACCCGGACCACGCCGACGCCCTCCGACGCTTAAGGTTCCTGGGCGCGCGTCCGGTGGACACGGAAATCACCGCGGCCCCCGGAGACACATTCGCCTCCCTTTCCGCAAAACACTACGGCGGCCCGGGCATGGCCCCTATCATCGCCCTCTACAACCGGATGAGCGCGGACGCGCGCCCCGCGCCGGGAACCCGGCTCTTTTTGCCCTGGCTCCAGGGCATCCGGAAAAAGACTCCTTCCACAGACCCCATGGGAAAGCTCATCGAGGACGTGGGCGCGGCCCAAAAGCTTTTGGAGGGCGGACAGTACGGCGAGGCCGCGGGCGCCGCGGACAAGGCATTGGAAAAGGACCCCAAAAACACCGGGGCGGCCCGGGTGCGGAACATCGCCCTGTACCAGGAGGCCATGCGTCTTAAGGCGGAAGGCAAATACGCCGAGGCGCTTTCGCTGTTGGATAAAATGGGGGGAAGCTACGGTCTTGTGGAAAAGGCGCGGCGGGATATTCAGAATCTTATGAGGTAATTGCAAAACTCATGGAAACGGCAAATTTGAGGCAGGCCGGGTGGTTCCGCCCGAAGGGCAGGCTCACCCAACACTTAGGAATCATTTAGAAA
>JAGVGH010000180.1 GCA_020057225.1 Desulfobacterales bacterium
ATTTTCCAGATCGCCGACGTGGGCATCGTCGGCAACATCCTTGAGTACATCCCCGCCCTTGCTGAAAAAATCCAGGAAGGCAAGTAGTCAAAGGGGAGTGGGCGCGAAAGCTGTTGTGCGTCCGGGATGAAATGTGGTAAACCCTGACGGGGCGAAAGGACGGGGCGGCCTTTGGCGAGGCCGCCCTTGACACGCTGTGTGGAAACGCGGCCGCCCAGGCCGGTGTTTCAGACGGCGTGCCATGGTTTTACAGGCGTTAAACCAGGGGTTTACCAAAACAAGAGGAGCAGGAAATGGATTTTGAACTGAATAAATCCCAACTGGAAATCCAGAAGGCGGCGCGCGAGTTTGCCAAGGGCGAGTTTGACATGGAGCTTGCCCGGGAACTGGACACCAAACACGAGTATCCCACCAAGATTTGGAAGAAGGCCGCGGAACTCGGCTTCATCGGCATCCACTATCCGGAGGCCTACGAGGGCCAGGGCCTTGGCTGCTTCGAGAACATTCTCGTGGCCGAGGAGTTCTGCCGCGCGGACTCCGGCATCGGCGCGTGCCTGATTCTCGCGAGCTTCGCGTCGGAGTGCATTTTGCGTTTTGGCACGGACGCGCAGAAGAAAAAATGCCTGCCGCCCGTGGCGCTTGGGAAAACCCTTTCCGCAGGCTGCTTCACCGAGCCGGGACATGGCTCCGACATCACGAGCCTGGACACCACGGCCGTCAAAGACGGCAACGACTGGGTCATCAACGGCGTCAAGACCTTCATCACCAACGGCGGCATGGCCGGCTATTTCGTGGTGCTCTGCCAGACCGATCCGGCCGCGGACCCCAAATACCGGGGCATCTCGATGATTCTTGTCGAGGCCGACCGCGCGGGCGTGAGCACCACCAGCGTGGGCGACAAGATGGGCATCCGGATGATGAACACGGCGGAAGTGGTGTTCAAGGATGTGCGCGTGCCCCTGGACAACCTCATCGGCAAAGAGGGCAAGGGATTTTACCAAGTGCTCGAGTTTTTTGACGAGAGCCGCATTCTCATCGCGGCCCAGGCGCTGGGAACAGCCCAGGGCGCGTTTGAAAAGGCGCTCGAGTATGTCAAGCAGCGGGAGCAGTTTGGGAAGAAACTCGCCCAGTTCCAGATTACCCAGCACAAGCTGGCCGACATGGCCACCAAAATCGAGCTGGCGCGGCTCATGGTGTATAAAGCCGCTTGGAACTACGACCAGGGCCGGATTGATCCCAAGCTGACCTCCATGGCCAAGATGTTTGCCGCGCGCACAGCGGTGGAAGTGGCGGACGAGGCCATTCAGCTTCTGGGCGGCTACGGATACATGGTGGAGTACGACGTGGAGCGGTTCTACCGCGACGCCAAGATCACCGAGATTTACGAGGGAACCAAAGAGATTCAGAAGAACACCATTGCCAGCGCGCTGATCGGGAAGCTCAAGTAGGCTGGCAAAGGAGAGGATTGTTTGCTGTGAAGGCGCCCCCGAAAGGGGGCGCTTTTTTTGCATGCGGCCAGCCTGGCTATTCAGACAAGGTATGCCCTCAGCCCGACCTTTTCCCACAAGGAGAGGGATATTGAGCGGGAGCTTTCAGCAGGTGTTACGGATTGGGCCGCATTTTGGTATAAAAGCTCCTTGTCCAGCGTCCCGGTCTGCGAAAGCCCGTTGGCCTTCTGATACGCCATGACCCCGGCCGCTGTCCCAGGCCCCGCCACACCGTCCACCCCCATCTTGTAATACCCCCGGCCCCCACCCCCGCGTCCCCTCCGGGCGCCTTTAGAGCACCAGCCTTCGGGAAACCGAGCGGACTATCTCCGCGGGATCGTCCATCACCTCGATGATGTCCATGTCCTGCGGCGAGATCCGCTTTTGGGCGACCAGGGTGTCCTTGATCCATGTGACCAGCCCGCCCCAGAATTCGCTTCCCACCAGAATCACGGAAAAGGGCTTGATGCGCCTGGTCTGGATGAGGGTCACCGCCTCGAAGAGCTCGTCCAGGGTTCCGAAGCCGCCCGGCATGACGATGTAGGCCAGGGAATATTTGACGAACATGACCTTGCGGACAAAGAAGTATTTGAACTCAAGGCGCACGTTGGCGTACTTGTTGGGTTCCTGCTCAAAGGGAAGCTGGATGTTGAGTCCCGCGGAGATGCCTCCCGCTTTTCGCGCGCCCTTGTTGGCGGCCTCCATGATGCCGCCTCCGCCGCCGGTGATGACGGCGAAGTTGTTTTGGACGCACCGGGCCGCGATGTCCTCGGCCTTTTGATAATAGGGGTCGGCGGCGGTGAGGCGTGCCGAGCCGAAAATGCTCACGGCGGGCCCCACGTCGTGGAGGGTTTCCACCGCCTCGACCAATTCACCCATGATCCGGAAAACACGCCACGACTCCTCTTTCCGGAAATCATCAATAAGGTATTGCTTTTCCATAATCCTCCCCCCTCACTCCGCGCAGGGAAAACGCTCCGCCACAGGCAAATGCCGGTCCAGCCATTTCTCCACCTTGGCGAACTCGACCACAAACTCCGAAAGCGCCCTGCCCCGGTGGCTCACCTGGTTCTTCTCCTCCCGCGAAAGCTCCGCAAAACTCTTGCCCAAAGGCGGATAGTAAAACACCGGGTCATACCCAAACCCGTTTTCCCCCCTTGGCTCCTCCAAAATCTCCCCTTCGCACCGGGCCTCCCATGTGAGCGCCGGGCCTCCCGGAACCGCCAGGGAGAGCACGCACACAAAGGCCGCCCGTCTGTCGGTTTTCCCCCGCATGGCCTCCAGAAGCAAACGGCATCTCTCCATGTCGGTCAGGCCCGGACCCCCGTACCGCGCGGAATGGACTCCTGGCAGCCCTCCCAAAGCCTCCACCGTCAGCCCCGAGTCATCCGCCAGGGCCGGAAATCCCAAAACCCGCGCGGTCCAGCTTGATTTTTTATACGCGTTGTCGTCAAAGGTCTCCCCGTCCTCCTCCACCTCCGGAACCGGCCCGAAATCCCCCAGGTCCCGCACCTCCACCGGACGCCCGGACAAAAGCGCCCGCATCTCCCCGGTTTTTCCCGCGTTCCGCGTGGCCAGCACAATTATCCGCCTCATGCGCCCCCCCTTTTCGCCCTTTCCGCGCCTCTCTCCAGAGCCGCCTGAAAAACCCGTCCTTTCGCGGCCTTTTGGCCTTTACACATAGTATGCCCTCGTATATGAATTACGCGCAAATTGCAACGGAACGGCCTTGCCGCCGTCAGGACTTCCAAACCCCAAGGATGACACCATGCATAAACTCCTAGTGGACGAACCCGGAAAGCGGATGTTTCTCCTCGGCAACGAGGCAATCGCCCGGGGAGCTGTGGAGGCCGGAATATCCTGCGCCACCACCTATCCCGGCACGCCCTCGTCGGAAATCTCCCTCGCCTTTTTCCAGATGGCCCCGGAAAACGGCCTGGTCTTCGAATACTCCGTCAATGAGAAAACCGCGCTGGAAGTGGCCGCGGCCGCGGCCAACTCCGGGGTGCGGGCGCTATGCGTGATGAAGCACGTGGGCGTCAACGTTGCCGCGGACGCGCTCATGACATTGGCGTATATCGGCGTCCGGGGCGGACTGGTGCTGTTGACCGCGGACGATCCCTACATGTTCTCGAGCCAGAACGAGCAGGACAACCGCTATTACGCGAGGCTTTCCGGGCTTCCCATGCTCGAGCCCTCGTCCGGGGACGAGGCCCGGCGCATGGTGGCGGACGCTTTTGATCTTTCCGAGCGTCTGGGCCTTCCGGTTTTGCTGCGGACCACCACGCGGATCAACCACTCCACGGAGCCTGTGACCCTTGGGGAAATCCGGGAGAGGAAATCCCTGGGGGAATTTAAGAAAGACCCCTTCCGCTACGTGGCCGTGCCCGCGGTGAGCCGGCGCCTGCACACCCGGCTTCTGCAACAGGAGGCCCTGGCCCTGGCCCTGGCCAACGCGTCCCCCTGGAACGCCATCACAGGCGCGGGACGCTTCGGCATTGTCGCCAACGGCGTGAGCCACAACTACGTCATGGACGCCCTGGCAGACCTGGGTATTGCGGACCAGTGCTCTGTCCTTCGCCCGGGCTTTGTCAACCCCTTCCCCAAAGACCTTGTCCGGCGCTTTCTATCGGGTGTTGACAAGGTGCTGGTGGTGGAGGAGGGCGAGCCGTTCTTAGAGGAGGCGGTCCAGGCCGCCGCCCAAACCGCGGGATTCACCGGGAAAATCGCGGGCAAAGGACTCGGCCTTTTCTCCAGGGAAGGGGAATTCGACCCGGCCATGGTCCGCCAGACGCTGGCCTCCTATTTTGAAATCCCTTACACCCGGCCCGCGCTTCTGGATGTCTCGGACACGCCGGAAATCCCCGCCCGGCCCCCCAACCTCTGCGCGGGATGCGGGCACCGCGCCGCGTTTTACGAGGTGCGCGAGGCCGCGGGACCGGATGTCATCCACCCCACGGATATCGGCTGCTACACCCTTGGTCTGCTGCCGCCCCTGTCCGCCGCGGATTTCCTCATCTGCATGGGCTCCAGCGTCGGCACTTCCTGCGGGTTCTCCCGGTTCACCGACCGAAAAGTCATCGCCTACATCGGCGACTCGACCTTCTTCCACTCGGGAATCCCGGGGCTGGTCAACGCGGTTTTCAACCGCCACAACTTCACCCTGGTGATTCTGGACAACGGAACAACAGCCATGACCGGCCACCAGCCCCACCCGGGCGTGGACATGGAGGCCCTGGGCAAGACAGGATACGGCAGGGTGTCCATCGAGGCGGTGGTGCGGGGCGTGGGAGTCGGGCACGTCACGGTCATCAATCCCTATAAAGTGAAAAAAAGCATCGAGGCCGTGCGCGAGGCCATTCAATACAAAGGCGTCTCGGTCATCATCGCGCGGCAGCCCTGCGTGCTCTTTGCCAGGGCGCTCAAAGCCCCCAAACGCAAACCGTTCCGCGTGACGGACAAGTGCAACAACCACAGGCTTTGCGTGGACAGGCTGGGATGCCCCGCCATGGTTGTCGAGGCGGGCAAGGTGCGCATCAACGCCCTGCAGTGTACCGGCTGCGCGGTGTGCGCCCAGATTTGCCCGGAACACGCCATTTTGCCGGTGGAAGGGGAGGAATAAGACATGGAGACGGCAACACAGGGCAAAACGGCGCGGGTGGTCATCGTGGCGGTGGGCGGACAGGGAAATCTGCTCACGGCCCGGGTGCTGGGGGAGGCCTGCATGGCCTCGGGAGTGCCTGTCCGCATGAGCGAAATCCACGGCATGGCCCAGCGCGGCGGAGTCGTGGAAAGCTCGGTGGTGGTTGGCCCGGCGCGGAGCGCCATCATTTCCGACGGAGAGGCGGACGTGCTTGTGGGATTCGAGCCCGCCGAGACCCTGCGCGCGGTCCGGCGCGCCCACAAAGGAACCCTGGTCATCACCAACACAAGCCCCTTGCCGCCTTTTACAGCGGCCATCGGCAAGGGCGTCTATCCGGACGTGGAACGCGTGCTTGGGCTGTTACGGCAAAAGACCGCGCGGGTCATCTCCATGGACGCGCAAAAGCTGGCCCGGGAAGCGGGGAATCCGCTTTCCATGAACATGGTGCTTTTGGGCGCGCTGATCCGGACAGGAGTGTTGCCGGTGACGGCGGATGCCGCCAGGGAGGTGATCGCCACTGTCACCAAAAAGGCGTTTGTGACGGAAAACGCGCGGGCCTTTGATTTGGGATATGAGGCCGCGGCGTAGATTCTATGTCGGGATTCCCGGTGTTTTTTACATGGATAATGTCTGTGCCAGGATTCTTGGGTTGAAATCCCAGGCTAAAGAGGCAATTGCAAAACTCATGGAAACGACAAATTTAACGTAGGCTGGATGGTTCCGCCCGTAGGGCAGGTTCATCCAACAGATATGAATCATTTTAGAAATGTTGGGTGAACCCGGGCCTTGCGGCCCGGAACCACCCAACCTGCGCCAATTATGCAAGCACCTCTACAATCAGATCTTCTTCATCCGGCCCTTGAGCCTTGGCAGGGCCTCCTCGTTTTCAGCCAGCACCGCCCGGGTTTCCTCCTTTGAGTACCCCAGCAGGTTTTGCAAAACCTGTTCCGTGTGCTGCCCAAGGTCCGGCGGCGGCGACGGCTCCCCCTCGATCTCCCCGGGCATCCGGAAAATACTCCCGATGGTCCGGTATTTCTCCCCGTTCACCTCCATCTCCCACACCATGTTGTTGTGGGCCACCTGGGGGTCTTCCACCACCTCCGCGTAATTCAGCACCGGCCCGCAGGCGATATCGTTTTCATCCCGCAGTATCCGCAGCCATTCCGCAGTCGTCTTTTGGGCGAGGGCCTCCTCGAACGCCTTGTCGAATTCCTGACGGTTGAAGATGCGGGCCGCCGTGTCCTTGAACCTGTCGTCCGAGAGCATCCATTCCAGACCCGTGAGACGCAGCACTTTGTCCGCGTCCGTGGGCCCGATGGTCAGATAACTGTCCTTGGTGGGATACACGCCGTAAGGGGAAACCATGATATGGCGGTTGCCCTGCCGCCCCGGCGTCTGGCCCGTAAGGAAATAGTTTTGGAACATGACCTGCTGGAAAAGGAGAAGACTGTCCAGAAGGTTGGTCTCGACCCGCATGCCCTCCCCGTCCCTGCCCCGTTTAATGAGCGCGGCCAGCACCATCATGGCGCCCATGGTGCCCCCCAGCATATCGGCCAGGGCCACTCCGCCGGGAATGACCGGCGCGCGGCCTGGTTCGCCGGAAATGCTTAGGATGCCCCCCTGGCCGCAGGCGATGATGTCGAAGGAAGGCAGGGACGCGTAAGGCCCCGTGGGTCCGTAGCCGGTGATGTCGCAGCGGATGATCCGGGGGTTGATATCCCGTAAGGTCTCGTAATCCGTGCCCTGGCGCTCGGGCACTCCCGCGCGGCTGTTGGAGATCACCACGTCCGAGACCCGCACGAGGCCCTGAAAGGCGCGCTTCCCGTGTTCCGAGGCGAGGTCCAGCACCAGGCCCTTTTTGTTACGGTTGAGGGCCGTGCTGTAGTAGAGAAGCGGCGAGGCCCTTTTTTCCCCAAGGCGCAGCATGTCCCCGACCGGAGACTCCAGCTTGATGATTTCGGCCCCGAGGTCCCCCAACAGCATTGTGCCAAAAGGCCCGGCGTGGGCCTGCGTCATGTCGAGCACCCGCACGCCCGACAATGGTCCTTTGGTTATCGCCATGGTTATTCTCCTTGCTCTGGAAATTGGTTGTCCCCATCTCTGCCGCCGCCCGGATCAAAAACATACCCCACCGAGCGCAGGCTCTTGAAGAAAACAGGCTCCCTTGGATCATCCTCGAAGTATTTCCTTAAACGCACGAGAAAATTGTCCACTGTCCGCGTGTTGGTGCCGCCGGAGTATCCCCAGGCCAGCTCCAAAAGGTCTTTGCGCGACAAGGGCTTTTTCGGATTCGTGAAAAACACCTTGAGCAGGCGTACCTCCTGTTCGCTCAAGGCCAGTTTCCCGGTTTTGGTCCATGCCAGGTGTTCGGCGCAGGACACCCGGTTTGGACCGAATTCCACCACATCTTCCCCGGAGTCCGCGCTTTCCCGGGCGCGCTTACCCGCCCAGTCCGCCCGGGTGAGAAGCCTTTCGACCCGCATGAGCAGTTCTCCAAGGTCAAAGGGTTTGGCCATGTAGTCGTCCACGCCGCAGGCAAAGCCTTTGATTTTGTCCCGGGTGTCGCCCCTTGCCGAAAGAATGAGCACGGGCGCCCGCTCGTCCTCGATGCGGATTGCCTTGAGGACGGAAATCCCGTCCATGCCTGGAAGCATGACATCCAGCACGACGAGGTCCGGACGCCATTCCTTGAAGCGGGCCAGGGCGCGCACCCCGTCGCCGCGGCATTCGGCCTCGTAGCCGCGCAGCGTGAGGTTGAGCCGTATGCCCTCGGCAATGTTGGGATCGTCCTCCACCACCAGAATTCTCTTTTTACCGGTGTCCTTGAGCGCCATCGGGTTTCTCCCTGCCGCGCAAGGCGCGGGTATCATTCAAACTGGGCGACGAAGTCGTCAAGCCTTTTGGAAAGCGCGGCCACGGTTTCTTCAAGGCGCTGCAGGCGCTCTTCCAAGGAGGCTGTCAAGGAGGCGGCCCCGCGCCTGTCCGCCGCGCGCGCCTCGGTCCGGAACGGCTCTTCCCGGGTGTACAGGGACAAATCCGGCTCCCCGGCGAGAAGCTGGGCGTAGCGGACCTCTTTTTGCCGGTGCCCCTGGGGCAGAACCATGACCAAAGGTCCGCCCGGGCGCTCCATGAGGCCCCCCAATACCCGCGTCACATCCTCGACAGTGGGGATTCCGTAAAGCCGCTGGCATTTTCCGCGCAGCTCTCCGGGTGTTTGCGGTCCCCGCAGAAGAAGCTCGCACATCACCGCCATCTCGGGATCGCTCAGGCCGAGCTTCCGCTTTATGTCATGCTCGTACTTTGGAACCCGGAATTCGGAGCTCAGGATCTTGCAGGCCAGCCCCTTGGCGCGCAGGGAGTCCACAGAGGAAATCACACGCTTGTCATCATAGTCCACAACCGGATCCCGGTTGTTTTTCTGGTTGCAGGCGTTGGTGAGCGCGTTCAGCGTCAATGGATAATATTCCGGCGTTGTGAGCTGCTTTTCGATGAGGCAGCCCAGAACGCGGACCTCCACGTCATTCAGAAGCGTGTCCATCGCCTTGTCTCCCTGGTGTTTCCTGGACACCCGGCCCGGGTTCCCTGGCGCGCAGGATCACCGTGAACACAGTGCCTTTGCCCGGGCCTTCGCTGGACGCCTGGATTTTTCCTTTGTGCTGGCGGACTATCATGCGTGCAAGGTAGAGTCCCAGGCCGCTTCCTTTGCTCAACACAGTCTGGGGGTGCGGGGCCTGGAAGAATTTTTTAAATATCTTTTTCCTGTATTTTTTTTCAATACCCATGCCGTTATCTGCAAAACGAATAATGGCTTTGCGTTTATTTTTTGTAAATGTTATGTCAACTCTTGGTATATCAGAACTATTGTATTGAATAGCATTTGTTAAAAGATTCATAATAAGCATTTCAAACAGTGGAGGATTTATGTCACAAATAATCGGAATATTCTCTGGTACATGTATTTTAATATCAGCTTCCAAAAAAAGATGTTGATTATGTTCTATAAAACGTTTGACCAACTGTATTATATCAATCCTTAGATATTCTCCTTTGTAGCTTTGTGATTCTATTTTTGCGAGATTAAGAATTCTTGTAATATTATCTGAAAGTCTATCAATATCCTTTAGCATAAAATGTATATATTTTTTTCGTTCTTCTTCTGGAAAATCATGGAGCAAAAATGTTTGAAGATAGAGTTTGATAGATGTCACAGGTGTTTTTAATTCATGCGTAAAATTGTTGATAAAATTATTTTGCATCCTGAAAAGCTGGGAAGCCTTTTGGGTATAGACAAAAATCATGTTGATTCCCAATAGGATTACCGCAAAGAGAATGGAAAGCGTGAGGATGACGACCCATGTCCGCGCCGATGTGAATTCCCTGGAATCAATGTTAATACGCCGCGCAAGGGCCGCCAGTCCGGCGCTTGCCTCCACATACCAGTAGATATAGAGAAACAGGCACGCGGTGAGGGCCACGATGGACAAAACAAGAAGAAAAATGGGGTGGAAAAACCATCGCGGCTGGTTCATGGCAAAAACACTTTCCCCGCGCACGGCGCGTTTGCCCCGCCTCCTTACGTCCGCGGCGTCCCGAATCCGCCCGGCCCGCCGGTCCGGGCCTGCCGCGGCGCACATAACGAAGCAGGGGTGGCTTTCTATAAGCCATAATTGTCCGCGCGTCCACCTCGAAATGGCAGAAGCAGGCTCCGGACCCTGGCATGCCGCGAAAAAAGCAAGGAGCCAGGGAATCGCGAAAAACACAAGCGCCCGCGGCAGCCCGATTTTATGCCTTGTCACCGGCAAGGCCCCTGCATTATACTGCTCCTCCACATCCAGGCGCCCGCGCGCCCGGCAGCGCCGGAACCGACGGGCCGTCCCTCCGGAAACCCCTGGCGCTTGAAGGCGGTTAAGAGGTCATGGGCGAGGAAACCCTGAATTTCGAGCTTGCCGGCATCGAAGGCATCGAACGCATGTCCTTGCCGGTCTTTGTGGCTCAGGACGGGCGCGTGGTGTATCAGAACACGAGCGCCAAAACCTGGCTGGGGCGCGCGCTTCCGGAAAACGCGCCTCTGGGCGTTCTCCCGCTCATCGGCCCTCGGGACTCCGAAACGCTGCGCGCCTGCCTGGAGTCCGGTTTTCTGGACGGCCAGCCAAGCCCCCAAATACGGTTGCGCGGTGTCCCGGGCGGCGCGACTCCCGCCCTCCTGTTCCCCGCTGCCGGGGTGTTCGGGGACAGGCCCGCCGTGGCCATCGTTGTCCGCGCGGGCCAAAAAGACTCCCTGGTTTTCCCCCCTGATTTCCAGCAAATGCTCGGCGTGCTCGACTCCTTGGAGGAAATTGTTTATGTGAGCGATCCGCAGACCTATGAAATCCTGTACGCCAACCCCGCGTTTCAGCATCTCCTTGGCAAAACAGGCGGCAAATCCTGCCACAAGGCGTTCCAGGGTCTGGACTCCCCCTGCCCCCTGTGTTCCAACGAACGGCTCTTTTCCCAAACCCCGCCCGCGTCCCAGGCCGTTGTGGAATGCAAAAACCTTCCCACAGGCAAATGGCTGCGCTGCCTGGACAAGACCGTCTCCTGGCCGGACGAAAGACGCGTCCGGCTCACCATCGCCACCGACAATTCGTGGAGAATTCTTTTTCAGGAGGCCCTGGAACGCCGTTTCAGTTATGAAGACGGCCTCGTGGGCTGCTCGCGGGAACTTTTGACCCTTGCCCCCGACGCGGTCACCCGGGCGCTCGCGCGGCTCGTGTCCGCCTATGGAGTGGCCAGGGCCTCGGTGCTCCAGAACCATCCGGATAAAAAACTGGGACTGTGCGCGCGCCTCACCCATGAAGCCTGCGCCCAGGGAACCCTGCCGCGCCTCCAAAACCCTTTGTTCGGGCGCCTCCCCTATGCGAAACACCTTTCCCGCTGGCAGGATCTTTTGTCCCGGCGGGAGACCGTGAGCGGTCCCGCGGCCCTTTTCCCTGAAAATGAAAAAAACCTCCTTCTCAGCCTTGGCGCGGGCTCCGTGCTGGCGCTTCCCCTGTGGATTCAGGGGGAATGGACCGGGTTTCTCCTTTTTGAAGACCCTTCGGAAAGCCGGGAATGGAGGACCGGGGACGTGCGTCTTTTAGGCATGGCCTCGGAGATGATTGGCAGTTTTCTCGGACACAGGCGTTTTGAGGAGGACAAAGAACACCTGGAAACCCAGCTTCACCAGGCCCAAAAGATGGAGGCCATCGGAACCCTTGCCGGAGGCATCGCCCACGACTTTAACAATGTTCTGGGATCAATCATGGCGTGCGCGGAGCTCATCGTCATGGAGCCGGACAACAAAGCCCTGGTGACCGACAATATCGGCAAGCTCCTTGGCGCAACCCACCGGGCCAAAGAGCTTGTGACGCAGATTCTCTCTTTCACACGGAAAAGCCGCAAAGAAAAACGGCCCGTCCAACTGCAGATACTGGTCCGGGAAGTGGCGCGGCTCCTGCGCTCCACCCTGCCCGGCGCCATTGAAATCAAGCGGAACATTCCCAAAAACCTGGATCCGGTCCTGGCCGACCCCGCCCAAATCCATCAAGTGCTTATGAACCTCAGCGCCAACGCGGGGCACGCCATGCGGGAGCATGGCGGAACGCTCACCATCGCCTTGGACTCTGTGGTTCACCCGGACGGGGAAAAGGATTCGGACCCGGGAATGGCCCCGGGAAAATACGCCCGCCTCACCGTGAGCGACACCGGGTGCGGAATGGACGCGTCCGTGCTGGAACGGATTTTCGACCCTTACTACACCACCAAGGACCAGGGCGAAGGCACGGGTCTGGGTCTTGCGGTGGTGCGGGGCATTGTGCGCGGCCACGGCGGGGGGATTACCGTCATGAGCGAGCCGGGAAAAGGCTCTGTGTTCCGCCTCTACTTCCCCATGACCGAGGAGGCCGGGCAGGAGGAGCAGGAACCGCGCCCCGCCATCCATCAAATCAGGGGAATCGAGCGCGTGCTTCTCGTGGATGACGAGCGGGATCTTGTGGACTCGCTGCGCCGGGTCCTTGAAAACTTCGGATACCGGGTCACCGCCCTTACCAGCGGCCTGGAAGCGCTCAGGCTTTTCCATGCGGCGCCGGACGCTTTTGACATCGTCATCACGGACCAGACAATGCCCCACGTCACCGGAAAAACCCTTGCCGCGGAGGTTCTGCGCGTCCGCCCCTCGCTTCCCGTCATCCTTTGCACAGGCTATTCAGCCGTGTTCAGCCCCGAGGACGCCCTGAAAACGGGAATCACCAAATACATGTACAAACCCATCTCTTTTGCGGATTTCGCCCGCACGGTCCGGGAGGCGCTGGACCAGGCCAAGGGGAAAGACCTCTCCAATCCCGTGTCCGCCCCGGCCCCCGGCGCCGCACTTAAAGCGGTCAAGGAGTAACACCATGCCAGCGGCGCCCCTGCGGTTCATGCGCGTGCTTGACGGTCTGTGGCAGGTGGGAGGGGACGTGATCACCACTCCCGAGGACGCGGCGGTGTATCTTGTGCTGTTTGGCGGGGAGGCCGTGCTTATTGACGCGGGGTGCGGAAAACACCATTCCAAAATCGTTACCAACATCCAGGTCTGCCTGCCCCCCAAAACCCCGGTCACCCACATCTTTCTCACCCACTGCCATTACGACCATGCGGGCGGGGCGCGCAAACTGGCTGAAAAGTACGGCGCCCAGGTCATTGCCCACGAGGCCGAGGCGGAGTGGCTCGAACAAGGAGACAACTCCGTGACCGGGGCCTCCTGGTACGGGGCCACCATGGAGCCTGTCCGGATATCGCGCCGCATAACGCGCCCTGTGGAGCGCTTTTCATTTGGCGGGCACATCCTCACAGCCCGCCACATGCCGGGCCACAGTCCCGGGTCTTTGGTGTACACAGCCGGGATGGAGGGCAAAACAGTGCTCTTTGGCCAGGACGTGCATGGGCCTGTCTCTCCCCAGCTTTTTTCCAACGCCAAGGATTACCGGGAGTCTCTGGAAAAACTTCTTGGACTGGGGGCGGATGTGCTGTGCGAAGGGCACCTGGGTGTGTTCAAAGGGAAAAAAGAGGTGGAGAAGTTTATCCGCCCGTACCTCGCCAAGGCCGCGCGGATGTGAGGCTTCCCCCTTGCTCCTCCCCGGCGCCAATTTATCTTAATGAGGCAATTGCAAAATGAGGCGTTGGGTGGTTCCGGGCCGCACCCCAGCTCCCGGCGGCTACAGCTTCCCCCCCAGCTTTGCCGACAGCCGCTCCCTCACCAGGTCCGGCACCATCCCGCTGATATTCCCGCCAAACCGGGCCGCCTCCTTGATAATCGAGCTGCTTGTGAATATCCACCGCATGCCCGTCATCAGAAACACCGTCTGCACGTCCCGGTTGAGCCTGCGGTTCATCAGCGCAAGCTGAAACTCGTACTCAAAATCCGAAACCGCCCGCAATCCCCGCAAAATGGCTGTGGCGCCTTTTGTCGCCGCGTACTCCACCAAAAGCCCGCCAAAGGTGTCCACCTCCACGTTGGGCATCGTTTCAATGCATTTTGAAATCATGTCTATGCGCTCCTCGACCGTGAAGAGGCATTTTTTCTGGGGATTGGTGAGGATGGCGATGATTACCTTGTCAAACAGGCACGCGCCTCTCTGGAGGATGTCCAGATGGCCGTTGGTAATGGGGTCGAAGGACCCGGGGTAGATGGCGGTCTTTCCCATACGCACCTGGTTTTCTGTTGAATGTTCCCCCATTGCGGGGCCGGTTTACTCCGCTGGCGAAAAAAACGAGACAAGGGTTTTTCCGTAACGCCGCCGGTCTTCCAAAACAAGGCCGTCAGGGCCGTGTTCGATGGGGGAATGGATGTCGTGCTCCGCAACCACCAGGGCGCCTGGAGCCAAAAGCCCCTGGCGGACCAGGGCGTCAAGCGCCCGCTCCATGTGTCCCTCGGAATAGGGAGGGTCAAGGAACACAAGGTCAAAGCCCGCGCGGGGCAAGAGGGGAGGGGCAAGACCGGCGGCCGCGTCCAAGGCGAGCACCCGGGCGTTCTCCCCGGCCTTGACCAGGGCGAGGTTGCCATGAATGAGCGCCAGGGGGGCCCGGTTCTTTTCCACGAACACGCAGCGCCGGGCGCCCCGGCTCAAAGCCTCGATGCCCATGGCTCCGGTGCCCGCGAACAGGTCCAGGACGCGGGCGTCCACCACATGGTTTGCGAGGATGCTGAAAACCGCCTCGCGCACCTTGTCCGAGGTGGGACGCACTCCTGGCGTCTTGAGGGGCAGGAGCCTTCTTCCCTTGTATTTTCCGGCGATTACGCGCATGGCGTTTGGCAGGGCCTCATCAGCGGAAGGTAAGCATTTCCCAGCCCCTTTTCCGGGCGGTTTTCTCCAGCTCCCGGGTCGGATGGACCACGTGGGCATGGCCTACGGACTCGAGAAGCGGAATGTCGGAATGGTGGTTTCCATAGGCGTGGGACATGGAAAGGTCAATTCCCTGTTCCCGTGCGAGGCGCAAGGCTACCTCCCGTTTTTTTTCCCCGGTAACCAGCCCGTCCTTGGGGTTTCCGGTGAGGAATCCGCCCGGTCCCACCTCCAAATCGGTGCAGAACAGGTGGTCAAAGCCCAGGTCCCGCCACACATATTCAAGCAGATAGCGCAGGGAGCCGGACACGAGGACCAGCACATGTCCCTGGCGTTTGTGCTCCTGGACCCGGGAGAGAATGTTGGGCGCGAAATGGGGAACGATAAAGCGGCGGTAAAACTCCTCGGTCTCGGCGGCAAAGCTGTCAAGGCGGCGGTTTCTATAAATGGTAAGGAGAAACCGCACCATTTTTTCCTCGGAGCACAGGTCGCGCTTGTACAGCGCGTGCAGCACAAGAAGTTTGGCGAGCCACCGGGCCTTGAGCCTGCCCCGTTCCCACAGGTATTGGATGCCGTATTTGCAGGAGTCGTCGTCAAGCAAGGTTTTATCGAAATCGAAAAACGCCGCGACACGCTCTTTTTCCATAATTTCCCCTGCCCGGGCGCTCCTGGCGCGCCTCATGTTTTTATCCAAAATTAAATATTTACGGCGAGGCCGCCGATGGTGTCAAGAAAAAAAGAACGCCGTGGCAAGCCCTCTTCCGGCGGAAACAGACAGGCGGGCCAGAGCGGCCTTTCGTTGACAGGTCCGGCACCGGTGGCGTATAGCCTCGGAATACCGGCGGACCATGTTCCGGCAACCCCTTTCACAACCCGCGCCCCGAACGGAGGCCCCATGGAATTCTCCCTAAGCTTTGAGGAACAGGAAATCCAAAAAGAGGCGGCCAAATTCGCCCGCAAGACATTGCTGCCCATTCACAAGGACATCGAGCGGGATGGAAAGCTCCCCCCGGTGGTCCACAAGGCGTTTTGTGACATGGAGATTCTGCGCCTGCCCTTTCCGGAAGAAGCGGGCGGCGCCGGAGGCACGTTTACCGGCCTGATGCTGGCTGTGAAGGAGCTGGCTTACGCCTGCCTTGTGCCGCCCAACATGCTGCTTGAAAATTACGTCCTGGCCTGGCCAGTGTGGGAATTCGGCACCCCGGCCATGCGGGATGCGTTTCTGGAAGACCTGTTGTCGTTGAAAGCGGTGGGCGCCCTTGCCTTTACCGAGCCGGACACCGGCTCGGACCCTGTGCAGCTTAAAACCACCGCTGTCAAGGCGGACGGGGGCTGGGTTTTAAACGGGACCAAGCGTTTCATCACCTACTCCGGCACCTGTGACCAGGTGGTAGTCTTCGCAAAAACCCCTGAAGGCGGCGTGGGCGCCTTTTTAATCGAGTCTAAAAATCCCGGCTACAAGCTGGGAAGGCGCGAGTCCTTCATGCATGTGGAGATAGACAACGGCGATATTCTTCTTGAGAACTGTTTTGTTCCGGATGCCCACACCTTCGGAGGCCCGGCCCAGGGCTTCGAGGTGCTGTTGCGGACGGAAACCCTTGGGAAGGTGGGGTTTTGCGCGGTGTTTGCGGGAGTGATGGAGAGGGCCATGGACCTGGCCCTGGAATACGCCCTTACAAAAACCCACCGGGACAAGGCCATTGGCCACAAGTTTCAAATGGTCCAGGTGAAACTCGCGGAAATGGCGGCCCTTGCCGAGGCCACGCGCGCGTATTTGTACTATGTGTGCGCCCTGGTGGACAAGGGCAGGGATGTGTTTATGGAGGCCGCCGCGCTCAAGCTCCTGGTGGGGGAAAACCTGCGGAGAATCGCGGGGGACGCGCTGGAACTGCATGGCGCCTACGGGTTGTCGGACGAGTACGGGATAGGCAGGATTTACAAAATGGCCATGGCGCCCAGCGTGGTTATGGGCGGCCTGGACCTCCAGCGGGTCATCGTGGCCAAGACCCTTCTTGGCCAGGGGACCTACTCGGGACGCTGACAGGCTCTCCAGGTTTCCGGGGGAGCTTGGAGGGGGCGGGCGCGCCTCCCCGGCAAGGAGCGGTATATGGCGAAAATGTCTCCCTATGACAAGGCCCATCTTGTGGTGGCCGCGGTTCGGGTTTTGGGGCACAACAACGGTGTCCCGCCTACAGCGGGGGATACCGCCGCGTTTTTGGGAATGACCGCCGAGGAGGCGGGGGCGGTGGTGAACGCCCTGAAGAAATCCGGAGTGCTTGTGGCTGTGGAGTCCGCGGCCGGGGAACGTCTGTATCCCGGTGAAATGGCGCCCATCGAGGAACTGCCCAAAGACAACCAAGGCTCGGGCATGATGGAGGACTTGAAGAAGTTCGAGGCCGAAAAGAAGGCCCAGGCGGAGCGGTTCGCGGCTATGACCAAAAAGGAGGATCAGCGGAAAAAAGACCTTTTTTCCTCGCTGCAGGCCCAGCTCAGAGACAAGATTAAGAGCACGGATCCGGAAAAGTAGTCTGCCGGGAGGGGTGGCGGGGCATGGCCCTTTGGACAGCCATGCCCCGGCCAGGTTTGAGAGAGCGGGAGAGTGGAGTGTCCCGTCCTATCTGAACGGGACACCCGCGTTGTCCGGGGGTTCTGCTTTGCGGCGCGCACCTTCCTGGCTGCCGGGTGGGGGTCAATGGCGTCCGCGTACTTGGCCGCCGCGAAGGTCTTCTTGCCGCCTGCCCGGTTCAGGGAACCAGTCCGTGACAGTTTTGCCGCCGCGTTTCCCCCGCGCGGCCCTTCTCAGGCGCCCCAAGCCCCTGTTTTGCCTTGTTCCTCCCTGAAAACCTTTCACCGGGAACCGCTGTCGAGGGACAGGGCGGGGTTGCTTTTTTCCGCCTTCTGTGGTGAGGTTTCGGGCGCAACCAGAGAAGTTTGGCGCGCCACGCGCCGTGATATTCCGCCTGGAGCGCGAGCCATGCCCGGACCTGTTAAAATCAAAAACAAAAGCGAGGCCCCCGGTGCCGCCGGGTGCCTTTTTGTTGTGACGCTCCTCGCGGTCGTTCTCGTCCTTGCCCTCATGTGGGCGCTGGGAATTCCCGTACACACCGGCAAACCTCTTCTCGACAGGGCGGTCCAGGCCCTTTTTATCTTCATCCCCTTTGCCGCCGCGGGCAAATTCATCAAAAAACCGTTCGAGTTCATGGACAACCCCGGGGAAACCCCCCTTGCGCTTGAAACATACAGAGGAACCCTGGGGCGGGACTGGTGGATGTCGGCCCTGCTCTGGCCCCCGGTGCCGCTGGCCCTGGTTATCCTTGTCCGGGAAGCCCTTCCCGTCCCGGCGCCTCTCCCCGCCTTTCGCGCGCTCTTGAACATCGTGTTCGCCTTTGCGTTCTCGGTGTTCTACATCAACATGCTTATGTACCGGGAACCGTACATCTGGACAGAGGAAGGGGTGCGGGCGGGGATGGCCCATTTTGCGGAATGGGAGAGCATTGACCACGTTGCGTTGCGGGACGGTGTCTGGCATCTTGTCCACAAGGCCAACCCGCGGCTTACCCTGGCCACGTTTCCGATTTCCGATTCCGCGGTCCAGGCGCGTTTTCGCCAGGAACTGGAAAAGCGGGGCATTCCGGTGCGCAACCAGGAGCCCGGGGCGCTTTTCGCGGTGAAAACCGTCTCCGGAGCGGCCACCTTTCTTTTAATGGCTGCGGGGTTTATCCTGTACCTCAAGGCCGGGGCAGGATCCCGGTGGTCTCTGGTATCCACTTTTGGGTTGTGCGTGCTGGCTGTTTTCATGTTAGAGCGCTACCGGGGGATAGCCTTGGTGACCATGGTGAAGCCGGTGGTGGAGGACGTTACCCTGGACGCGGAGGACTGATGACGGAGATACAGCCGATGCAATACCTTGCGGGTAGGAGGCTTCTTGTTTTTCCGGCCGTGGCGGACACCATGTTGCCCGCTGTGGGGCGCGCGCCTTCGGGCGGCGTGGAAAGAACGGCAAGGATCGCGGACTGGGCGCTCGGGCGACTGCCTCAAAAACCGCGGGGGAAGTTTTTATTGCTCCTTCTCATCGTGGAATTCCTAGGCATCTTTTTTGGCGGCAAGCCGTTTTCCAAATGCGCCCCGGAGGCCCGCGTGCGGCTTTTCGCGTGGATGGAGACCAACCGGCTCAGGCTTTTCCGCATGGGATTTTTCGGGCTTAAGAATTACGTTTGCGTGGGCTACTACACCCGGGAGGATATTTGGCGCGGCATTGGGTACGCAGGCCCCATAGAAGGCGGGAGAATGTTTCCGGACGCGGGGATCCGCGCGCTGTGCCAGGGGGAGCCGGGAGGGGGGCGATGAAAAACGGGTTTGATGTGATTATCGCCGGCTCCGGCGCCGGGGGCGTGAACCCGTATCTTACGGTGATGGCCCTGGCCGAGCGTGTGGAGGAGGCGGTGGCCGGGAGGAAGGCGGAGGGGGCGTCTGTTTCGGGACAGAAGCCTTGAACAGGGAACCTTGAGAGTTGCCACCGGGTAACCCGTTGCGGCTCAAACAAACAGAAAAATGAGCCGCAAAATATGCCGGGGCGCCCTGGGACCGGCGTGGAGAAAAACCATGTCCAGCGAAACCTACATGCGCATGGCCCTGGAAATGGCGAAACTGGGAGAGGGCTGGACTTCGCCCAATCCCATGGTGGGCGCCGTGGTGGTCAAGGACGGCGAGGCCGTGGGCAGCGGATACCATGCCAAGGCCGGCCAGGCCCACGCCGAGGTCAACGCCCTTGCGGCCGCGGGCGTCCGCGCCCGGGGCGCCACGCTGTATGTCACCCTCGAGCCCTGCAACCACACGGGAAAAACGCCCCCCTGCACCCAGGCTGTTCTCGCCGCGGGCGTCTCCCGGGTGGTGGTGGCCATGGAAGACCCCAATCCAAAGGTCAAGGGCGGAGGCATCGAATTCCTCCGGAGCCGCGGGGTCGAGGTGGAGACAGGGGTACTGGAAAAAGAGGCAAGGGAACTCAACGCGTTTTGGCGCAAACATGTGACAACCGGCAGGCCCTTTGTGCTCGCCAAGTGCGCCGCGACCCTGGACGGACACATCGCCACCCGGACCGGCCACTCCCAGTGGATCACCAACACTCTCTCCCGGGAGCGCGCGCATCTCTTCCGCCACACCGTGGACGCGGTCCTGGTGGGCATCGGCACTGTCCACGCGGACGATCCGGCCTTGAACGTCCGGCTCCCCAACCGGCCCGGCAGGGACCCCTTGCGCGTGGTGCTCGACCCCATGCTCTCCATCCACAGGGACGCGCGCCTTCTGCACATCGAATCCGAGGCGGCCGCGCTTTTAGTGTGCGCGCCCGGCGTTCCGGCTGAAAAACGCGCGGAGCTGGAAAGCCTGGGCGCCTGGGTGGCGGTTGTTCCCCACGGCCCGGACGGACGGGTTGATTTTCCCGCGCTTCTTGATTATTTAGGCCGGATGGACATAACCTCCCTGATGATCGAGGGCGGGGGGCGTGTTCTTGGCGCGGCCCTTACGGCCAGGGCGGTTGACAAGGTGGCGCTTTTTTACGCGCCCAAGCTGTTGGGAGGTTCCGACGGCGTTCCCATGTTCGCCGGTCCCGGGGCGGAGCGCATGGACCAGACCCCGCGTCTCCGGGACGTGGCGGTTTCCCGGCACGGGGATGATTTACTGGTGGAGGGATATGTGGTGTATCCGGAGGGGAGAAGTTAGGAGAAAGGATTACAGGCAACGGCAACGGCAAAGACGAAGGCAAAGACGAATGTAGAATATCGAACAGCAGAACCGCAGAACCGCAGAAGGGGAAGGCAAAGGCAAAGGCAACGGCAAAGACGAATGTAGAATATCGAACAGCAGAACCGCAGAAGGGGAAGGCCAAGGAGCAGACGTAGGTCGGGTGGTTCTGCCCGAAGGGCAGGTTCACCCGACACTATCACAGCCATGTAGGATTACAGGCAACGGCAAAGGCAAAGG